>JBMYXI010000126.1:0-2109 GCA_049608225.1 Parashewanella sp. | reverse complement strand
GTGGATGTAAAAAAAGCGTTTACCGACAAAAATGGCGATGACTATCAAATTGCTTAATAGTTCTCTTCATTAAAGTTCCCTACAAAGCTTGGCTGCTATTAGTGGTCAGGCTTTTCTTGTTTCATAAACTACCCACATTATTTCTGCTGTTAATACCAAGGTCTTATATCTGCTTGGAAATGAATCGATTATGTTTTTAGGTTGAATAAAAACATAGGTCAATCGGTTATGTTAAAGACCAAAAGTTGGAATGAACTATTAATACAGTCGTTTTTTATTTCAATGGGTGTTGCTCTAGTTAGTTGGTTTAAACTCAGTATTTGGCTTACCTCAGTATCTGTTTTTCTACTTGCCGCATTGATACTTAGTTTGGTGAAAGTTCAGGAAAAAGTTGAGAAAAGTAAAACTATTGCAATTAACGAAAAAGCAGATCGATTTGATGGTGTAAGTAAAACATTTGCAACGAAGACGAGTGAATTGGCGATTAACTCGGCAGAAATTAGTTTTTTTCTAGACCAATTGGCGAATTCAATTGTTCGCTCTAGTAATGATATTGAGCGTTTAGCTGCTGCTGCGCATCAAATTTCAATTAATACAGAAGAGATCACTCAAAATGCTGAGTTATCCTCCGAACAAGCAAAACAAGCGCAGTACGCTTGTGCTGAAAGTGCGGATAAACTGAACAATAATATATCAGTGATCAACAGTTTAAATTTGAGTGTGGTGAATGCTTCAGAGCAATTACGCTCGTTAGAAAAAATGGCCAGTGAGATTCAGTCGATTACTGATGTGATCAACAGTATTTCAGATCAAACAAATTTATTAGCACTCAATGCTGCAATAGAAGCGGCAAGGGCTGGAGAGCACGGGCGAGGGTTTGCTGTTGTCGCAGATGAAGTTCGAGCTTTGGCATCCAAAACGGCCAATGCGACAGAGCAAATAGGTGAAATGCTAACGGTTATTAATCGGGATACGAAAAATACCACAGAGGTGATGAGTCAAGTTGTGACTGAAAGTGGATCTGTGGTTTCGACTATGTCTGAATTATCGGCGTCTTTTTATTCTATTAATCAATTAATGACAGATTCTTACCAAGCAGGGACAACTATCAGCACGGCGTTAAATGAGCAAAAAAGTTCAACGCAAGAGCTGTCTTCATCAATCAGTAATTTGCATGATTTTTTGGCAGATAAAGCGAAAGAGACAAAGGAGGTATCTGAACAAGCAAATGCATTATCAATGGGAACAGAGTCAATTTTTGTATTGTTATCAGACTTTAAAACTGAAGCAGTTACTAGCGTAATGGCGGAGCAGGCGCAACTTGCCGCAAAAGCAGTTGGTGAAACGTTTGAACGAGCAATCGATTCAGGTGCCATTTCCACATCGGCTTTGTTTAATTTTAATTACGAACCTATTGCTGGAACCGTTCCTCAAAAATACTCAACCGCCTTTGATCAATTCACTGATAAATGTTTGCCTGCACTTCAAGAGCCATTATTGGCTGAGTTTGCTGAAATGATCTATGCAGGAGCCGTTGATATTAATGGCTATTTCCCTACGCATAATAAGATTTATAGTAAGCCGCTCACTGGCAATGTTGAACAAGACATGGCTGGGAATCGTACTAAGCGAATTTTTGACGATCCGACGGGGCGTAGATGTGGTTCTCATCAAGATAAGTTTTTACTGCAAACCTATAAACGTGACACTGGAGAGATCATGCATGATGTTTCTGCACCTATTTTAATTGGAGGCAGGCATTGGGGAGGTTTTCGAATCGGTTTTAAAGCAAAGTAAATGGCATTAAAATGCGTAGGTTATTGCAGCACCATATACGTAAACATTTTGCCCATCGACCCTATCAATTGCAACACTAGGAGCAATGCCTAAATTAGGGGTAAGGTGGAAATCGTATGCTGCACTAGCGCGAATAAGATCTTCAGTATGACTGTGAGTTCCGTGTACTTTTTCTTGACCTATACCAAGACCTAGACGGAAGTAGTCTTTGTGCCAATATGCCGAAATAACCTTTACAGAAGTATCTTTCTTATGTCCGTGGCCGTTGTTGTGTCCATCCGGTGTTTTTTCCCAAACGCCGCCGATCCCCCA
>JBMYXI010000125.1:0-2352 GCA_049608225.1 Parashewanella sp. | reverse complement strand
TCTGACCGCCTGGTTCGTAGCCAGGTACTCTATCCAGCTGAGCTACACGCGCATCAAAAATATCTAATAAGAAAATGGCGGAGAAGGAGGGATTCGAACCCTCGATGGGAGATAAAGCCCATACTCCCTTAGCAGGGGAGCGCCTTCGGCCACTCGGCCACCTCTCCGTCGTCTTGTTGGCGCACATATTACTGTTTGACGAAAATAAGTCAAACGCTTTTTAATAATAGTCTATCGAGTGTGCTGTTTTTAATCATATTGCATGTAAAACATGCTGAATTATTGATGATTGTTAGTATTGTTACTACAAAAAAGAAAAAGCCAGTGATTAACTGGCTTTTCATTTGACTACTTTTGCTAAGCAATTCCCTTTAAACTAGAGTTTGCCGCTTTAATCAGAAGAATTTTCTTTTTCAGACTGAATGCGTTGATAAATTTCTTCGCGGTGGACGGATACTTCTTTCGGTGCATTAACACCAATACGTACCTGATTACCTTTTACTCCTAAAACAGTAACAGTAACCTCGTCACCAATCATCAATGTTTCACCAACTCGACGAGTCAAAATCAGCATTCGATCGCTCCTATTTTTTCCATTTCAGCGCACACCCGGCATTTCCGATATTCGCTCATTATAAGGCTAGCTTATACAAAAAAGTCGTATTCAAAGCTTGCTTGGTAATTTACTCGAAATAACGAAATTAAAAACCACAAGTATCGCTCGAACTACGTGATACAACATTTAATCATCAAGTGAATTGACAAACTTTTCAGATGTCGCTGTCAATTTAACATGAATAACCTACTTTCCCAAGACATCTCTCACTCTTGTAAGGTTTTCAGCAACTTTCTGTTCAGGTTTAGCAATTATCAAATATTGCCAAACCCAAAGTAAATGTTAAGTTGTAAAATTATAGCATAAGCTTTACGCCTCAATTTAAGTATTATAACGAAAATTAAAGCTGCAATCTTAAAAGTGCTTCCAAAGCACCTGAAAATGAATGCATCCTGTAGTTAGACCTTTAATTTATAAGAAATATTACAAAGAAATCTAATCAACTGGTTATCTAGGCAATATTTACCCAGATAGCCAAAGCTCTTTAGTTTAATCGCTCAGAGATCCAAGGCATCACTTGAGACAACGCATTTTCAAGGTTTTCAGGTTGGCTACCACCTGCTTGAGCCATATCAGGACGACCGCCACCTTTGCCGCCAACAAAACCTGCTACCATGCCAACCAGTTCACCCGCTTTAACTTTACTGGTTAAATCCTTGCTGACACCAGCTATTAGATTCACCTTGGCGTCACCAGCAATGCCTAATACAACAATACCGCTACCTAACTTGGTCTTTAGTTGATCCTGAAGATCGCGAAGCGATTTCGCATCAACACCTTCAAGTTTCTTCACTAACACTTTCGTGCCATTCACTTCTACTGCGTCATTGACCAGATCCGCACTTGCAGCAGATGCCAATTTACCTTTAAGTTGCGCCACTTCTTTTTCAAGCAACTTAGCTTTATCAAGTTGAGCCTGCAGCTTAGCAACCAAAGCATTAGGTTCAGCCTTTAATAAAGACGCCGCTGAACATAAAGCTTGTTGCTGAGCATTTACCAGTTCAATCGCAGCTGCACCGGTTACCGCTTCAATACGGCGCACACCTGCTGCAATACCTGCTTCTTGCGTAGCCTTAAACAAACCAATATCACCTGTACGGCCAACGTGTGTTCCGCCACACAGCTCAATTGAGAAATCCCCCATAGTCACAACACGAACTTCAGAGTCGTACTTCTCACCGAACAACGCCATGGCGCCTTTTTCTTTCGCCGCATCAATGTCCATCACTTCAGCTTTTAACTCATGATTACGACGAATTTGTTGGTTTACAAGATTTTCAACTTCAACGAGTTGTTCTGGTTTTACCGCTTCAAAATGAGAGAAGTCGAAACGTAATTTATCTGGGTCAACTAACGATCCTTTCTGAGTAACATGGGTTCCCAATACTTGACGCAATGCCGCATGCAATAAGTGAGTAACACTGTGATTAAGCTGAGTTCTATGACGACGTTGTTTATCTACTTCAGCTAGAACTTGGCAGCCAACTTCTAGCGTACCTGAAACCAATTTACCTATATGACCAAATGCTGAACCGTATTTCTGTGTATCTTCAACTTTGAACTCGAAGCCCTGCCCTTTTAGCACACCACTATCACCGACTTGACCACCTGACTCGGCATAGAATGGTGTTTGCTCTAAAACAAGGATTGCTTCATCGCCTTCATTGATTGTGGAAACTTCCTCACCCGATTTCAGTAG
This sequence comes from Parashewanella sp., assembly GCA_049608225.1. Lineage (GTDB taxonomy): Bacteria > Pseudomonadota > Gammaproteobacteria > Enterobacterales > Shewanellaceae > Parashewanella. The sequence continues at coordinate 37 of JBMYXI010000125.1, read as the reverse complement.
TTTTAAGATGTTACTGTTGCCTTTCAGCTCAGTGTAA
>JBMYXI010000124.1:0-3019 GCA_049608225.1 Parashewanella sp. | reverse complement strand
AAGAAACGTCAATTCCGTCAACTATGGATTGCACGTATCAATGCAGCGTCTCGTCAAAATGGTCTGTCTTACAGCCGTTTCATCAACGGTCTGAAAAAGGCGTCTATCGAAATCGATCGTAAGATTTTGGCAGACATCGCAGTATATGACAAAGTTGTTTTCGCAACTTTAGTTGGAAAAGCAAAAGAAGCACTAGCTTAATCACTAGCTGTTAATTTTGTACTGCCTTCAAAGCCTCAGATTTATCTGGGGCTTTGTTCATTTATAGCTAAAATTATTCTACAAAGCCATTGAAACATATATATAACATCTCCATATCTATGTAGAACAAAAATCTACATGGATGAAAAATGAGACAAGCCGTTAAATATCGATTGTTGTTTTTATTGATAGCAATTGTAAGCTATTCCCTAGGCATAAAATTTTTGCCTGAAACCTTATCAACCGCTCATGATTGGCGACTTCTGTATTTATTCTCGGCACTATTTTTTGTGATCCTGCCAACCTGCTATTGGTATTGCATTATTAACAAAGGTAAACAAAAGCTTTGGAAGATGCTGCTGGTGTTCAGTTTGAGTGCTTTTGTGGCACGTATGAGTTTCCCTACTCAACTTGCTGATTACTTCGAGTTTATTACTTGGTTACGCTATCCGTTACTCGCTGTATTAATCGCCTTTGAATTGTACCTGATGGTCAGCGTCATCCGCGGTCTTTGGCAAGCTCGTAAAGCAAAGGGCGACCCTAGGCTTAGTGCATTAAACTTAATAAACGCGAGCAATAATAAACAAGAGTTGCCTGCTGATGACGATAACAGTGTGAAAGCTAAGCTTGCGGATAAAGTTAGACACAGCAAAAAAGAGTCAATGCAAACGTTAACCTTAACGTTAGCAGCAGAGCCGGCGAGTTGGTATTACGCGATTCCGTATTTATCTAGAAACCATGTTCCAGCGATAGCTCAGTTGAATACTAAGTCCGCGCAACTGTGGCACATTTTATTGGTTGTATCAGGATTATTGTTTGCTTCAGTAATAAGTTATCAGTTGTTGGCTGGCTTCAGTGAAATTGGTGCGATTTTTGTTTCAGGTTTATGTGTATACAGCCTGATTTTTTCTTTGGCAAATTTTCGTGTGGCCAGATATTTTTCAATATATCAACAACAAAACCAGTTGGTAGTGAGTGTTGGTATGATGAGTTTACTTGCCATTGAGCAAGATAACATTCAGCAGATAGAGCTGGTGGGGGAGATTTCAATGGTCAACAAAGAGGATTTGGTGCTTGGGAATCGGTCAGAGGCAAATCTGAAATTAACGTTTAAGCAAGCTCAAACTTATTTTGGAATGATGGGGGCACTGCCTGAGGAAGTAACGCACCTTTATTTGTCTGCCAAAGAACCTGAAAAACTGATTACGCATCTTCAAGTTCAAGTTGAAACTTTAGTAAGCCGTTGATGAGTTAGGCGATTAGAATGGTTTAATAAAAAAGGCGCCCTAGGGCGCCTTGTCAATCGAGTTAAACTAGACCTTTAAACCAACAAGAAGTTGATCAAGTTGCTCGGCTGTCGCATGTAGTTCATCACAACCAGAGACAGCGTTATTTGCAGACGTTTCTACATCATGTGATTGATTGCGAACTTCCATCAAATTACTAACGATTTCATTGGCGACCGATGATTGTTCTTCAGCCGAACTTGCAATAAGCACGCTCATATCAAGAACCTTGCCACTGTGGGTCGCAATATTAGCAAGGTCATTGCCCGTTTGAACGACGTTTTGTTTGCCTTGTTCAGCTTGCTCAACGGTTCGAGCCATGACCTGAGTTAATGCACTGGCACCTGACTGAAGTGATTCAATCATGGTTTTAATTTCAACGGTTGCATCTTGAGTGCGGCCGGCAAGGGTACGGACTTCATCGGCAACCACGGCAAAGCCACGTCCTTGCTCTCCAGCACGTGCAGCTTCAATCGCAGCGTTCAACGCGAGCAAGTTGGTTTGCTCTGAAATTGCATTAATTGTGGTGACCACTTCATCAATGCGCGATGCGTTATCATTTAATTCATTAACGGCATCTGAAGCATTGCTAATATCATGTGCAAGTGTTCCGATCACTTGGACTGTGGTTTCAATGTCTTTTGAACCCGTCGTCACTTGGTTGTTAGCTTCTTGGGTTTCCACAGATGATTGCTCAGCATTACGAGACACTTCTTTCACCGCAGCGGTCATTTCTTCCATTGCTGTAGCAAGAGAGTCTAGATGTTGACGTTGATTGACCGCCAGAGTTTGTCCTTGGCTGGCGTTACCTCGAAACTCATCAACAACGGCTCTTATCTGACTGGTCGCACTGACGATTTGCTTTACTAAACTATGTTGACGCTCAACCAAAGTATCAATGCTGATTGCGAGTAAACTGAACTCATCTTTTACAGAAAAAAAGTTTAGACGACTTTTTAAGTCACCATCAGCGGCTTGTTTTAACGCATTAACTGTGGTGTAAAGCGCACCTTGTATGAAGGTTGATATATAATAGGTTGCCAGATAAACCAAGAAAATAGCGACTAAGGTTACACCGTACGCGACTAAATTTTTATCGCTAAAACTGTCATGGATAACCTGCTTTGTAGTTGTGAGTAACACAAGTCCTGATTGATTGACTGAACTGATCACTTGCCCATTGTGCTCGCCACCGCCAATGTTTGATAAACTTTTTTGCTGTGATGCAAGCGAGCTTTGATCCACAACTCTAATTTTTGAGTTTAAATCATTGATAAATTGTTGTTGCTGCTGCTGAGGAATGAATTGCAACGCTAAGTTAACAATATCACTCTGTTGATTAACACTTGCAATCTGACGCTCAACGGAAATGTTTTGTTCTGTTTCTGCGGCGTTAAATTGTAATGCCATTGATAAAAACAAAATTGTCGATATCGAAATACCGGCAAGAATGATGAATTTTGCACGAATTGTGGTGTGGATTAAGTATTTGTCAACCCAACGGAATTTCACTTCTTTCATAGCGCTTCTTT
>JBMYXI010000123.1:0-3048 GCA_049608225.1 Parashewanella sp. | reverse complement strand
AATGGCAATCACTGCTATGGCATTGCTTGCAAGCTGTGGTGACAAAGATAACTCAAGCCAACAAGCATCGACAGAACAAAAAATACATAACTGGAAGTTAGTGACCAGTTGGCCAAAGAATTTTCCTGGATTGGGTACTGCGCCTGAAAATTTCGCTAAACTAGTGAAAGAAATGAGTGACGGCAGGCTCAATATTAAAGTTTACGGCGCGGGTGAAATTGTACCGGGTTTTGAAGTTTTTGATGCTGTATCACAAGGTTCAGCGCAAATGGGTCATGCTGCGGCCTATTATTGGAAAGGTAAAATGCCCGCTGCACCGATTTTTACCGTATTACCCTTTGGCTTAAACGCCCAAGAAACTAATGGCTGGTTGCATCATGGTGGTGGTCTTGAACTATGGCGTGAGCTTTATCAACCTTTCGGTGTGATCCCATTTGCTGGTGGTAATACTGGTGTTCAATCTGCTGGCTGGTTTAAAAAAGAAATTAACTCAGTCGCTGATCTCAAGGGATTAAAAATACGTATTCCTGGCTTAGGCGGTGAGGTGATGAAAAAGCTGGGTGCTATCCCTGTTGCTTTAACCGGTGGTGAATTGTTCACTTCATTGCAGTCAGGTGTAATTGACGCGACGGAATGGGTGGGGCCTTATAATGATTTAGCTTTTGGCTTTCATAAAGTGACTAACCATTATTACGCTTCGGGCTGGCATGAACCAGGTGCAATGCTTGAGTTTACTGTAAATACTAAGGCTTTTAATTCACTATCTAAAGATCTACAAAAGATCGTCGAAGTGGCCACAAGAGCGATTAATCAAGACATGTTAGATGAATATACTGCGCGGAATAATGCTGCTCTAGAAACGTTAAAAGCGAAACATAGCGTTGAAGTGAAAACATTGCCGAGTGATGTGATGCTTGCGTTGAAAAAAGCCAGTACTGAAGTGCTGACAGAGCAAACCGCTGCAGATCCTACTTTTGCTAAAGTGATGGCTTCATATGCTAAGTTTCAAAAACAAGTGAGTGCTTATCATCAGGTTTCTGAAGTTGAATATTATAAAAATAGGGGCAACTGATCTTCATAAATGATTTTGTAAAGAGGAAAGTTGCAGCAGCTTCCTCTTTACTTATTATAAATCATATGGTTATCTATTAATTTATGGGCTGAAAACTTTAATACGCTCGATTGCGTTCGTTGATAACATAGTATCAAAGCTCTCAGCAAGAATTTCTGTTTGACTTAAGACGGATTTCCAGTAACGAATACGAGTTTCAGGTGCCATTGTAGTAAAGTCTTTTCTATCTGGGATCTTTTGATAAGGCAACGATTTCACAAAGTCGTCAGACGGTACCAAGAGAACAATATTATCGTAATGTGAGGCAGAGACTTTTCGATTAAGTTTTTTATCAAACCAGCCTGCTTTAGGGGTTGGATCAAAATGCGGATACAGAGTCAATCCCTCACCGTTACCTATGCCTATATCAAAATGATAATCGAGAATACCACCGTCACGATAGGTTCCTTGTGGGGAACCCGGAATATCTTTTATGCCTTGCATTACAAGTGGAATCGAGCCTGATGCTAATAAGGCACTGGATAAGTTTTCTGATGTTAAATCCGCATAATGAGTGGTGAATGCACAAGGATCGATGATATTTACTTGGCTTTTTGAGTTTCGATATACATAACGTTGATATTGCGAGCCTAATAACCGACGATCAATTCTGTTGAGAATATAACTTTTCGCCAAACCTAAAAGCTGTAGCCAAGATTTTTCGTGAATAAGTGTGCCATTGACTTTATTGACTAAGAAATGGGCGCGAAATATATCATTATTAATAATCTCGTTCGCGCCGTTTTCTCCTAACATATAGTCTAGTAATTCAATAGCTTTGTGAGTGACTTCAGCAGGTGTCGCTTTTGCTGAATACACAGTCTCGGAGTAGGACTCAGCCATGCGCGTTATCGCAGCAACGGGATCATGTTGGGCAAAGCAAGCACTGCGAAAAGCACCAGCTGAAGAGCCGATCAAATTCAATTCAGATGTTCTGCCTTTAAAGAAGTCTCCGAACAAGTATTTATCTAAGCCAAATAAGCAAAACCATTTTGGTCCACCACTGGCACCAAGAAATGATGTAAACAATTGTTGTTTAAAACCTTGTTGGTTTATTTTTTGTAAAGCAGATTTACCTGCATAAACGTCTAACACTGGCTATTCCAATTCATGTTTTACGGTGAGCTAACTCGGCATGGGGGCATTTTACTTAAATATCTGTCTGAAGATAAATACTATTTTGATGATTTGTGCCTTTTTGATAAAAGGCATTAGTTAATGCTTGGTTTGTCACATTAAACTAAATTCATAGCAAGTTGATTTCTAGTATCTAAACTAAATGTTAAAGGAGAAAAAGACTTAGGAGGGAATTTTGGCGGATGTAAATGTAGCGCAACCACCAATGGTTCGAGGTGATTATCAAGATATTACGTCGTCGATGAATGGCGCAGAACTTAATCAATTCAATGGGTTCGATGTTAAAGGTGATAGCGCTTCAGCGTTATTAACATCCATGAGGCAGATGGGTCACTTTCATACTGCAACAAGTCAACAGTCTCAGGGGGCAAGTTTTTGTGAAATGCAGCCTCCAACTGTATCACCGAAAACATACAAAGTTGTTGCATTAGGTGATGCAAACCTCAAGCGGGATGAAGTTGCTACAAAAAAGGGCGATAGGCAGCAAGGGAAAGCATTAACAACAACTGTTAGTAGCTGGTTGGTGAGTTTGCTCCCTACTAATGGAGACAGTAAAAAAACTCCCGCTCAAGGGCGTCAAGCTAAACCTAAAGCTAAAACCAAAACAGCAACACATCATCAAGATCAAACTAAAACTAAGAAGTCTTCTCCTAAACAAGCTAAAGCTGAGCTAACGCCTGCGAAGCGAAATGTTGCTCTAATGGAAGAGGGATTCGAGCAATTAGATGCCGCTGAAATTGCAAAGGCTGTTGATGCCACTGCACTTGCGGATGGAAAAAAAGAGGTAAATGTTCATTTAG
>JBMYXI010000122.1:0-3382 GCA_049608225.1 Parashewanella sp. | reverse complement strand
CCTTAAAGGCGTTTTGTATTGTTGAATAACCCCAATGCTTTATCGGCAGAAACACTGCAGAGTTAAGCATTTTTTCTCTATTAAAATAGAATATATTTCTTTCTGTATTATTCTACCTATCCAGTGGTATAAGGGCTAGCATAAGGTAAGTATTAGTTTTATTTTATTTGTTAACTATGATGATTATCCGACTTGTGGTGAATATTTAGTGATTTATTTGTTTTCTTTTTGTTTGATTTTTTATCCAGTAGAGTCTCCGTTAATGATTTTCATAGTGAAGTAGTAATAAATATACTCGCCTAAAGACCGTTAGACACTGGTCAATACTGCTTATTTAACGTAAAATTTCCGTCTTTTTATCCTTTAGTGTATCTAGCCGATGCTGATAGCTAGCTTCTTGTTGTGTTTGAAGATTTTTTAAGCGATGAAAAGTTTGGCAGCGGATTTAACATGCAGTGGAAAACAACATGCAAGAACTTAAAGATATAGTCTCTAAAGCCACGGAAGTAATAGAGCAAACCAGTGATTTAAAAGCGCTGGATGACATCCGAGTTGATTTTCTCGGAAAAAAAGGACAAATAACCGCAATGATGCGGATGATGGGTAAGCTGAGCGCTGAAGAGAAGCCTGCTTTTGGTCAAGCGGTTAACGACGCCAAGCAAGCCGTTCAGCGTATACTTAATGATAAAATTGAACTTATCAAAGCGAAGCAACTTGAACAGCGATTAAAAGCTGAGCAAATAGACGTCACTTTGCCAGGTAGAACGTTAGAAACGGGTGGTTTACATCCTGTAACACGAACTATTGAAAGAATTGAAACTTTCTTTGGTGAATTAGGCTTTAGCGTAAAGCAAGGTCCAGAGATTGAAGATGATTTCCATAACTTTGATGCATTGAATATCCCTGCACATCACCCAGCTCGTGCTGATCACGATACGTTCTATTTTAACCCTAAGTTAGTACTGCGTACTCAAACTTCGGGTGTTCAGATCCGTACTATGGAACAAGAGCAGCCTCCGCTACGTATTATCTCTCCTGGTCGTGTTTACCGTAATGATTATGACCAAACTCATACACCGATGTTCCATCAGGTAGAAGGTTTGATGGTCGATGAGCATGCTACTTTTGCAGAATTAAAAGGTATTTTGCATGATTTCTTGCGTAACTTCTTCGAAGATGATTTAGAAGTGCGCTTCCGCCCATCTTACTTCCCATTCACTGAACCATCGGCAGAAGTGGACGTTAAAGGTAAGAATGGTTGGTTAGAAGTATTGGGCTGCGGTATGGTGCATCCAAACGTATTAAGAAGTGTTGGCATCGATCCTGAAAAATACTCTGGTTTTGCATTTGGTATGGGCGTAGAGCGTCTTACAATGCTGCGTTATGGCGTGAATGACTTACGTTCATTCTTTGAAAACGATTTACGTTTCTTAAAGCAATTCAAATAACGGAGCAAAGATAAATGAAATTTAGTGAATCATGGCTTCGCGAATGGGTTAATCCTGCTATTGATAGTGAAGCTTTATCAGAACAAATCACCATGGCTGGTTTAGAAGTTGATGGTGTAGACCCGGTTGCTGAAGAGTTCAGCGGTGTAGTGGTTGGTGAAGTGGTTGAGTGTGGTCAACACCCTGATGCAGACAAACTGCGTGTAACCAAAATCAACGTTGGCGAAGAAGAGCTGATTGATATCGTATGTGGCGCGCCAAACTGCCGCCTAGGTTTGAAAGTTGCTGTTGCAATGGTAGGCGCAAAATTACCAGGTGATTTCAAGATCAAGAAAGCAAAGCTGCGTGGTCAACCTTCTTTCGGAATGCTTTGTTCATACACAGAACTCGGTATTGATATAGAAAGTGACGGTATTATTGAACTACCACAAGATGCACCTATCGGTAAAGATATTCGTGAATACTTAGATCTTAACGATAAAATCATAGATGTTGACTTAACGGCAAACCGTGCAGATTGTTTAGGTATGGTTGGTTTAGCGCGTGAAGTTGCGGTACTTAATCGTACCACAGCTACAGAGCCAACTTGGGAAGCCGTTACTGCAACAGCTTCAGACAAGCCAAGTGTAAATGTTACTGAGTCAGCGGCTTGCCCTCGTTATTTAGCTCGTAGCGTAAAAGGCATAAACGTAAAAGCTGAAACGCCTCTGTGGATGCAAGAGAAGTTACGCCGAAGTGGTATTCGTTCAATCGATCCAATCGTCGATGTGACCAACTATGTACTGATTGAGTTCGGTCAACCGATGCACGCATTTGACGCAGCTAAAGTAGCGGGTGATATTCAAGTTCGTTACGGTAATGGTGAAGAGAAACTGACATTATTGGATGGTAATGAGATTACCGTTGCGAAGGATGTTTTAGTTATCGCCGATGACAACGGAGCTATTGCATTAGGTGGTATTTTCGGAGGTGAAACTTCAGGCGTTACTACTGAAACTCAAGACATTATTCTTGAGTGTGCATTCTTTGCTCCTATGGCGATTCGTGGTAAAGCACGCCAATATGGTCTTCATACTGACGCCTCACATCGTTTTGAGCGTGGTGTTGACCCACAAATTCAACACAAAGTAATGGATCGTGCAACTCGTCTTATCCTAGACATTTGCGGTGGTGAAGCTGGCGAGGTCGTTGAAGCGGTTGAGGAAAAAGAACTTCCAACCGAAAATAGCATTACACTTCGTCGTTCTCGTCTTGATAGCCGTTTAGGTCATCACATTGGTGATAATGACGTAGTCGAAATTCTACAATTATTAGGCTTCACTGTTGAAGCTAGAGATGCGAGCTGGGAAGTTACGACTCGTACTTATCGATTTGATATGGCAATCGAAGATGATTTGATTGAAGAAGTTGCTCGTATTTATGGTTATAACAATATTCCAAACACGGCTCCTAAAGCTTCATTGCTAATGTCTGATCACAAAGAGCAAGATTTATCTCTTACCAAAGTACGTCAAACTTTTGTAGCTCGTGGCTTCCAAGAAGCAGTGACTTACAGTTTTGTTGATCCAAAACTCCAACAGCTTATTCATCCAAATGAACAAGCTATGATATTGCCAAACCCAATTTCAAGTGAAATGTCGGCGATGCGCTTATCAATGTTTACTGGTTTATTGACGACGGTATCGTATAACCAAAAACGCCAGCAAAGTCGCGTTCGTTTGTTTGAAACGGGTTTGCGTTTTGTTCCTGATGAAAATGCTGAATCAGGCGTTCGTCAAGAAGCAATGCTAGGCGCGGTCATTTCTGGTACAACTTCGGATGAACATTGGTCAATGGAATCGAAAGCTGTTGATTTCTTCGATCTTAAAGGTGATTTAGAGTCAATATTAGGCTTGACAGTTGCGCCTTCTGAATTTACTTTTAGACCTTCGCAG
>JBMYXI010000121.1:0-3697 GCA_049608225.1 Parashewanella sp. | reverse complement strand
ATGGTTCAGAAACATCGTCACCCAACCAGACTTCAAATAAATCACCGAGAATATACAGCGCTTCTGCCTTTTTAGCTTGTGTCTCTAAAAAGCGATAAAAAGCTTGAGTAATATAAGGGTGATCAGCACTTAAGTGCAGATCACCAATAAATAACGTTGCCATGAATAAAAATTTAGCCTTCGATGGTCACTTTTTCAATGATAACGGCTTCTAAAGGTACATCTTGGTGCATACCTTTGGTACCGGTTGCCACATCTTTGATTTTTTCTACTATGTCCATGCCTTCAACAACTTCACCAAATACACAGTAGCCCCATCCTTGAAGAGTTTCAGATTTGAAATCAAGGAAAGTATTATCGCTGACATTAATGAAAAATTGACCAGTTGCAGAATGTGGCGCTTGAGTGCGAGCCATAGCAAGCGTGCCTTTTTTATTTGACAGGCCATTGTTTGCTTCGTTTTGAATCGCTTCTTTGGTTTTCTTTTGTTCCATATCCGCGGTGAAACCACCACCTTGGATCATGAAACCGTCAATAACGCGATGAAAAATAGTGCCATCATAAAAACCTTCTTTCGCATAAGAAAGGAAGTTTTCAACAGTAATAGGCGCTTCTTTCGCGTTCAACTCGACTTTGATGTCGCCAAAATTAGTATGTAGTGTGATCATTTTAATAAACTTACTTATTTCAAAGAGTCGCTATTCTATATCATCTAGTATTTGGTATAAAGTGATTAAAACCGAAGTGCAGCCGTGATAACATCTGCTCTTTAATATTTTGTAAGCTAAATAGATAAGAGATCGCTAATGTTGAAAATCTACAACAGTTTGACCCGCCAAAAAGAGGAATTTAAGCCAATTCGTTCTGACAAAGTTGGAATGTATGTGTGTGGAGTCACTATTTACGATCTCTGTCATATCGGTCACGGCCGTACCTTTGTCGCCTTCGATATGATTGCACGTTACCTGAGATATAAAGGTTACAATCTGGACTACCACAGAAATATCACGGATGTTGAAGACAAAATCATCAAACGCGCGGCTGAAAATAATGAGTCTTGCGAAGTGTTAACCGAAAGGTTAATTGCTGAAATGCATGCAGATTTTGATGCGCTCAATATGATGCGACCAGATGTTGAGCCTAGAGCAACCGATCACATTATCGATATGATTGATATGATTGAACGTTTAATTGAGCGTGAGCATGCTTATATTGCCGAGAATGGTGATGTGTTATTCCGAGTTGATTCTTATGCTGATTATGGCCGTCTTTCAGGTCAAGATTTAGATCAGCTGAAAGCTGGGGCTCGTGTGGAAGTTGAAGAAACCAAAGAAAACCCAATGGATTTCGTGCTGTGGAAAATGTCGAAACCAGGCGAACCAACTTGGGATTCACCTTGGGGACCGGGTCGTCCGGGTTGGCACATTGAATGTTCAGCAATGAACAGTAAAAATTTAGGTCTTCATTTTGATATTCATGGTGGTGGTTCAGATCTGCAGTTCCCGCACCATGAAAATGAAATTGCGCAATCTTGCTGTGCTCATGACACGCCGTATGTCAATTACTGGATGCACAGTGGCATGGTGATGCTAGACAAAGAAAAAATGTCTAAATCGCTCGGTAACTTTTTTACTATTCGTGATGTGTTAGGTCATTACGATGCAGAAACCGTGCGTTATTTCTTGTTGTCAGGCCATTATCGTAGTCAGATCAATTACTCGACTGATAATTTAAATCAATCGCGAGCAGCAGTTGAGCGCCTTTATACTGCACTTAATGGTTTAGATACTAGTGTTACGCCAGCATCCGCTGAACACTTTGTCAAAAAGTTTGATGCTGCGATGGATGACGATTTTAATACCCCAGAAGCTTATTCGGTGTTGTTCGATATGGCGCGTGAAATTAACCGTGTTAAATCAAGCGATCTAGCAACAGCTAATGCACTAGGCGCTAAGTTAAAAGAGTTTGCTGATGTTCTGGGTTTGTTAAAGCAAACATCTGAGCAGTTCTTTCAAGGTGAAAGCAATGATGATGAAGTTGCTGAAATTGAAGCGCTTATAGTTGAACGTAATCGTGCTCGAGCTGAAAAAGATTGGAACGCTGCCGATAAAGCACGTGATGCACTTAATGCATTAAATGTGATTTTAGAAGATGGTGCTGAAGGCACGACTTGGCGTAAGAAGTAAAATTTTACGTGACATCAAAAAGCCAGCGTTATGCTGGCTTTTTAGATCTAGCCAAATAGAAGACTAATCGTGATATTCTTCGGCGGCATAAAGTGTATTTTCTAACAAGCTAGCAATGGTCATTGGACCAACACCACCGGGAACAGGAGTTATCCAGCTGGCTCGTTTTGCAGCTTCTTCAAATTGAATATCTCCGACTAGCTTACCATCAGCTTGGCGGTTGATGCCCACATCAATTACTACTGCGCCTGGTTTTATCCATTCTCCAGGAATAAAATTAGCTTTCCCCACAGCAACAACCAGTAAATCAGCTTGGCGGACTTTTGTCTCTAGATCTTTAGTAAATCGATGGCATGTTGTTGTGGTACTGCCAGCTAAAAGCAGTTCAAGTGTCATTGGGCGGCCAACGATATTTGATGCGCCTACAACAGTCGCATCCAGTCCATAAGTATCGACACCTGTCGATTCAATCAAGGTCATAATGCCTTTTGGTGTGCAAGGGCGTAAGACAGGAATGCGTTGTGCCAATCGGCCAACATTGTACGGATGAAATCCATCAACATCTTTATCAGGTTGAATGCGTTCAATGACATTTTCTTCATTAATGTGTTCAGGTAAAGGCAACTGTACCAAGATCCCATCAATCGTTGGATCAGCGTTGCATTCGTCAATTAATCGAAAAAGTTCCAATTCAGTTGTTGTGTTTGGAAGATCAAATGAACGTGAAACAAATCCAACTTCTTCACAAGCACGACGCTTACTTCCAACATAAACTTCTGAGGCTGGATCACTTCCAACTAAGATAACAGCAAGACCTGGGGCACGCTTACCTTGGTTAATACGTTCCGCCACTTGCTGTTTTAGATTCGTTCTAATTGATTGGGCTATTGCTTTGCCATCAATAATTTTGGCAGTCATGGGTGTAGGGTATCCTTTAAATACGACAAGCTAGGGTAGGGTGTATATTCAATATATTGATCAAAACAATCATTTTGGAATGGGTATTGTGAAAGTAATGAAACGAATTTTCCATTTATTCTTATCATATTGTGATTTACTCACATTTTTATATTGGCAGGAAAAAACGTGATTGAATATAACGTTGATTTTATCAACAGTAACCATCTGTGTCATGGAAAATAGCGATTAAATCGCGTTAATATCTCGGATTAGATGGTAAATTCATCACATGAAATGGATTTACAAAAAAAACGTTGACGACTGAAAACACAGGCTATAATATTCGCTCCGTTCTCAGGGATGCTTAAGCATACTAAGAATAACTCGGTGATTAGCGCAGCCCGGTAGCGCATCTGGTTTGGGACCAGAGGGTCAGAGGTTCGAATCCTCTATCACCGACCAAATTATTTGTTATTTCGTGCTAATTAACATCGTATTTGTTATTTAATGCGAAGTGACTAAAATAGCTAAGGAAGCTATAGCAGGTTAATAAAAACATGCGCCCGTAGCTCAGTTGGATAGAGCATCCGCCTTCTAAGCGGATGGTCGCA
>JBMYXI010000120.1:0-3911 GCA_049608225.1 Parashewanella sp. | reverse complement strand
CCAGAGCCAGAGCCAGAGCCAGAGCCAGAGCCAGAGCCAGAGCCAGAGCCAGAGGTTGATGTTCAACCTGAGCCACAAGTTAAGCCAGTAAAAGAAGGTTTGTTTGCTCGTTTAAAGCGCAGCTTGAAACGTACCAGTGAAAACATTGGTAGTGGTTTTATTAGCTTGTTCAAAGGCAAAAAAATTGATGATGAGCTGTTTGAAGAGCTCGAAGAGCAGTTATTGATCGCGGACGTAGGCGTTGAAACCACTACTCGTTTGATTGATAGCTTGACTGATCATGCCAGCCGTAAGCAGCTTAAAGACGCAGAAGCTTTGTACGATTTGATGCGTCAAGAAATGCAAGATACGTTGGAACCTGTTGCTGATCCATTGATCCCTGAGATGGCAGAAGGGCAAGACGGTCCGTTCGTTATCTTAATGGTAGGTGTTAATGGTGTAGGTAAAACCACGACCATTGGTAAGCTGGCTAAGCAATATCAACAGCAAGGAAAGTCAGTCATGCTAGCTGCAGGGGATACCTTCCGTGCCGCTGCCGTTGAACAGTTACAAGTATGGGGGCAACGTAATGATATACCTGTTGTTGCTCAGCATACCGGCGCTGATAGCGCATCAGTGCTCTTTGATGCATTGCAAGCTGCGAAAGCGCGTAATGTGGATGTATTAATTGCCGATACCGCAGGTCGTTTGCAGAATAAATCTCACCTAATGGAAGAGTTGAAAAAAGTCGTTCGTGTAATGAAAAAGCAGGACGTCAATGCGCCACATGAAGTGATGCTAACCTTAGATGCGAGTACTGGGCAAAATGCCGTCAGCCAAGCGCAATTATTCCAAGAAGCGGTTGGGGTAACAGGCATTACCCTTACTAAGCTTGATGGTACTGCTAAAGGTGGCGTTATCTTTGCTATAGCAGATAAGTTTTCAATTCCGATACGTCACATTGGTGTTGGGGAACAAATCGATGATCTGCGTCCTTTTGTTGCAAAAGACTTTATTGACGCACTCTTTACACAAGACGTTACTAAAGAACAAGCTGAATAAAATAACAAAGGTGTAAACCGGAAATATGGTCAAATTTGAGCAAGTAAGTAAAATGTACCCTGGCGGTCAACAAGCATTGAATGCGGTTGATTTTCATATAAAACGCAGTGAAATGGTGTTTTTAACGGGTCATTCTGGTGCAGGAAAAAGTACCTTGCTCAAATTGATCACAGCAATAGAGCGACCGACAACAGGAAATGTTGTCATTAACGGCTTTGACGTTTCCAAATTAAGACGCAATCAAGTGCCTTATTTACGCCGTAGTATTGGGGTTATTTTCCAAGATCATAATTTACTGATGGAAAAAACGGTCTTTGATAATGTGGCATTGCCGCTCATTATTGAAGGCTTCTCCATGGGCGAAATACGTAAACGTGTCGCTGGTGCGTTAGATATGGTGGGGTTATTCGGAAAAGAGAAACATCTGCCAGTGATGTTGTCAGGCGGTGAGCAGCAAAGGGTAGGTATTGCCAGAGCCATTGTGAATAAGCCGCCTTTATTACTCGCTGATGAACCAACAGGTAATCTTGATCCTAAGTTGTCGATGGATATTTTAAATTTGTTTGAAATTCTTAATGGCGCCGGAACCAGTGTGCTTATCGCGACCCATGATCTTGGCCTTATTGCGCGAATGAAGTATCGAACTTTGACCTTGAAGCAAGGGAGACTTCAAGATGAGTGAGTCGTCAATGCCAATCAATAGCAGTAAATTACCTGTTTCAGGGCGAATTGTGATGTTTTTTGTTCGCCACTTTCAACAAGCGATGGCGAGTGTTGGGGAAATATGGCGTAATCCTGTTTCCTCATTAATGACAATGGCAGTGTTAGGCGTGAGCTTAAGTTTACCTGCAGCGCTGCAAGTGTTATTAAAAAACGCACAAGTGATCACCAATTCTTGGAATAACGCAGCTCAAATATCGCTGTTCATCGATGTTAGTCGTAGTCATACGGTGACTCAAAGTCTGATCTCGCGCATTAAAGCCTATCCGGAAGTTGCTAATGTCGATTACATCAGTCGAGAGATGGCATTAGAAGAGTTTCAACAATTTTCAGGCTTTGGCGATGCATTAGCTTACCTCGATCAAAACCCATTGCCAGCAGTGGTGACTGTCACGCCGAACCCAAGTTCAGCCACCCCAAATGCAGCTCGGCATTTATTATTAAAATTGGAGCAAGAGCCAGAGGTCAGTTTTGGTCGCTTAGATATTGAATGGCTGCAACGTTTACAATCTTTAATGAAAGTGTTTCAACATGGGTTAACTGCGGTCGCTATACTCTTAGTATTAGCCGTAGTTTTAGTTATCGGTAATACAATTCGCTTAGCCATTATTAATCGAAAAAGTGAAATTGAGATAATGAAACTGGTTGGCGCAACAGATTCATTTATTCAACGCCCATTTCTTTATACTGGCATCTGGTATGGCGTTATCGCTGGTTTGTTTGCAACAGTGATCATTCATTTGCTGGTGTGGTATATCGACGGTGCCTTGATAGAGTTGTTTGCACAGTACGATGCCTCGGCTAATTTGGTTTCATTGTCGATGACTGAAACCTTGTGGTTGATTTTATTTGCTTCATTTCTTGGCTGGCTTGGTTCATTTCTATCCGTCAGACAGCATATTCGCAAGATTGAACCAAGCTGACATTTGCATGTCATATAAATTGTTTTAAAATTAGCTTTGTTAGATTTGGCAAATGTTATTTTATATTACAAAGTAATAATTGACATATTCTGTCACTTAGTTAATAGTGACAATCCGTTACTGACATTCAGCTAGAAAATTTAGTCGTGAAGTAGGAGAGTAAATGAACCGTCAAAAGCAATCTATGGCCATAATGGTTCCGCAAGGAAGCAGCAGTCTTGAAGCTTATGTTCAATCAGTTAATGGCATTAGCATGCTAGATGCCGAGACTGAGTATGAATTGGCGAAACGTTTACATGATACTGGCGATCTGCAAGCGGCGAAAAAGTTGATTATGTCGCATTTACGTTTTGTTGTTCATGTCGCTAAAGGTTATGCTGGTTATGGTTTACCGCAAGCGGATTTGATCCAAGAAGGCAATATTGGCTTGATGAAGGCTGTGAAACGTTTTGACCCAAATGTGGGGGTGCGATTAGTTTCGTTTGCCGTCCATTGGATTAAAGCTGAAATCCATGAATATGTGCTTAAAAACTGGCGTATTGTTAAAGTAGCGACTACCAAAGCCCAAAGAAAGTTATTTTTTAATCTTCGTAAGGCCAAAAAGCGCTTAGGCTGGTTTAGCGATGACGAAGTGTCGATGGTAGCGGACAATCTAGGCGTATCCAAAAAAGATGTTACAGAGATGGAATCGCGTATGGCAGCGCAAGATCCAGCTTTTGACCTTGCCTCTGATAATGATGACGAACACGATTTCTCGCCAGTACAGTATTTGCAAGATAACTCATCTGACTTAGCACAAAATGTTGAAAAAGATAATTGGGAAACCCAAGCTCAGGCGCGGCTATTGTCTGCAATCAAAACATTGGATGAGCGTAGTCAGCATATTCTTCAGGCAAGATGGCTTGATGAAGATAAAACGACATTGCATGAATTGGCGGCTGAATATCAAGTTTCTGCCGAGCGTATTCGACAACTTGAAAAGAATGCGATGAATAAAATAAAAGCCTGTTTACGATAATATTTAGTAAACACTGGTTCTTAAAAAGCCTGCATTAGCAGGTTTTTTTGTTTTTTAATTAAAATTATTATTTATATTATATTAAGCATAATTCACAGGACTTTAGTGTTGTCTTAGCTTATTATTTCGGCATTGAAATCTAGTTTGAGGCTGAAATGAACGCTGTTAAAGGTGATCGCCAGATCCCCGATAAGGTTATGGATGACTGG
>JBMYXI010000119.1:0-3976 GCA_049608225.1 Parashewanella sp. | reverse complement strand
TTGGCAACGTAAAGCTTAATTTCAGTAAAGCTTCGGTATTGCTTAGGCGTCATAATGCTTAGCAACCCATACTTAACCTGAGTTCGTTTACATCCAAGCCAATATGCGAAAGCGGTCAAAAATACAATAAGTGCGGTTTCATAAATCATTATGCTGACTCCTTGTTCTCTATCGATGTAGCTGGAACATGGTGCGCTAAAGCAATAGGTTCTTTGTTGATCAAGCTAATATTGTCAGAGCCAAATTTATAAACTTTACGGCATTCTAGAAGATCACCCACAGTAACTGGAGCTGTAACAAAATGCATAAACCCTTGAGCCAAATTGCTTGCTTCGTAATGGCCAATCAACTTACGAGGGAACTCTTTAACACCATGCTTTGAATGGCTGTTGTAGCGCTTTTCAAACTCTTTAGCTTTAAATGGCATTTCATCTTCATCAACAGCACAAAGCTTTGACCAACCGCCCATATCAGCGATTGTTGCGTGAATAAACCTGTCATCAAAACAAACTGTTGAACCACCACCAACAGAGCCAATAGCCTTTTGAACTTTAGCCCATGCAAGCATTGCTCTGGTTTCACGACTACCATCAATGTTACGGATAATATTTGCAGGCTTAGGCGCAAATTGCCCTACATCAGGGTCGACAATATGAGCACTAAACGCCTGCTGAACTACGTTAAAATCATATTTTTCAAGTGCATTCCACCAAACGTTTACAACAAGCTTACTCGTACGTTGGCTATACACCTCAAGCGCACCAGTAAGCAGTTCGACAAAAGCTTTCATTTCGTTATTCTTCATGTGATAGCTCCATATGTTTTGATTGTTGCTCTGCAAGCCATTCATCAACAACTTGATTATTATGCTCGTTAACACTTTGTGAATTGTTTTTAAGGCTTGGGTGGCTTATCTGTGGCAATGGCGTTAACCATTTTCGATCACGAATGAACTTAGTAATACCACAAACGAATTGCCCTTTAGCATCAGTTCTCCAATCAGCATTTACCTTTGCTGCTTGCGTTATCCAATCAAGTGCCTGTTGCGCATCATCATTGGTAAGTTTTTCAGATTGCCAAGCTTTCCATGCTTGAGCATCTGTCCCGCCTTTTCGATGAAGTGGGTAAAATTTGAAAAATTGCTTGAAAGAATCTGGTTTCTTTACTCGCTGTTTTGGAGAGTTATTACAAGTGTCTTTTGTAATAGTGTCTTTTGTAATAGTGTCTTTCTTTTGTGTAAGTCGGTTCTGACTCTTGTTTGAGTCGGTTTCGACTTTTCCATAAGTCGGTTCTGACTTTTCCATAAGTCGATTCTGACTTATTTTATTTTGAGTCGGTTTCGACTTATTTAACCATTCAGACACCACAGGATTAACACCAATTTTTTTGCCTGAAACAATAAGAATATTTCGTTTTACTAAAGCTGTTTTAGTTTTACCAATATTAGATATATCGATATTCGTCATTTCAGCTAATTGCTCATAACAAATCCAATCAAGCGTTTTTTGCCAACCAAATGTTTTAAGCATTATGGCATTAAGCAACCGGCTCTCTCTGTCACTTAACTGCGTTTTACACAACGCTAAGCCTAATTCATTGGCTACGCGATAGTAGCCATTATCAGTATCTGCTTTCACGTAATTGGGCCCTTTACTTTCTTTTTTGGGAAAGTTGATTATTTCTGCCGCATTTGTCATACTTACCTCGTTACTGATTAGCCGCATATCAAATCTTTCTCAGGGATTTATGCGGTTTTTTTGTATCTGCCTGGTGGTAAAACACCGGGCGCTTTTAACTTTATTAAATAAACTGCTCTACGTCTTTCCGTAGTGTCAGAAGGTATAGCCTTCAATCTAATTTGCTGATAACTCTGTAAACTTCCCCATACTCAGCCCAATACCAAGCGGTTTATGTTTAACAGTTTCTGACGGCCTTAATGGCGGATCTAAACCACTAAAACACCCTGTATTGGTGTTACAAGGACCAATATTAAAAACAGGAGCTGTTATCACGGCATATACAAAGCCAAACAGCCCATACACAAAAATAATCATGCTGCACCTATCTCATTGAATCCCTTACCTTCGGTTGCTAAACTGCTTTTGCCAAAAAACTCATTTAAAACAACCAAAGGAAAGGTGAAATGACACAAGTTAAATTTAATTTTCTTGAAGACTCCGATGACTCTTATGAAAAATTTGAAAACATAGAAGTCAAATTGACACCACATACAGGTGATATAACGTATATAAATGGCTTTTTTCATTATGTTGTTCAGTCTGTAATTTATATTGAACAAAACGCTGCAGAGGTATTCTTGGCAAAATCTTGCCAGGATAAAGCCACTGCTTTGCAAGTTGGGCTTGCCTATATTGAAGAGCTTCAAGAGCTTGCTTTGACCGAAGAAAACTCTAGAAAAGACATAAAAGATTATGGTTTTCATTTCGAAGCCCTCAACGAAACAAGTCGATTTACAGAGAGCTCATAGACTTTTACAACTTCAACCAATCGCATTCTTCCTGAGTGCGTTTTTATGTCGCTTATCAAATCATTTAACCTAACCTTTAGATCAGGAATAATCACTTCTTCAAGTTGGTTTTTTGTTGCTTTAGAAATGTAACCCCAATGATGATCAAACAATGGTATATCAAAGTGAACTTCTTCTAATGTACTGGCAACACGTATAGCTACGTGGCTTAGATCATCAACAAAATGACCAACTAGTATCTTGCCTCTGACCTCCTTAGATAACTCTGAAACTCGCTTTTCAGACATATATAACTTGCACTTGTTATGCTTTTGAAGATTAAAGAAGTTTTCACAAATACTATTCATTATTACTCACCTCGATTAGCCTTAGCACTTTCGAATGCTCTATATATTGTTTCTTGATGCGCCATTAATTGCGCATCAAAATCTAACCCTAGTTGTTTCTCAGCCCAACGAGATGGCGATAATTTAATAATGAAATTCGCTGCCAATATTTTAAATTTACGCATAGAATGCTTTCCGCAATAAATCATGCTGCGTTAGCCGTGATCAAATCTTTAGCAATATCATTAAGAACGTCAGAAATGTCATCGCTTAATAATGCTGACAAGCGTTGCAGTACCTCAATTTTTAATGAATAGTCATTAATTGATAGTTCGCCTTTAGTTAATTTCTTTTGTAAAGACGCAAGCGATTGCTCAAGTGTTAACGGGATCACTGATACTTCTTCTTGATCAACTTTCTTATCAGGAGCGCCTACTTTATTTTCATTGTTTTCTGTATTTACAGGCTGCTCAACTTGATCTTGATTGATTACTTTTGTTTGCTTAACTGAATTTACTCGCTTAACAGGTGTCTTCTTTTGCTGTTCTTTGGCAATTACCGAAACTTTGTATTGGCCATTACCTTGCAAGGTGACTTTTCCAAGGGATATTAATTGTTTTAGCACTTCTTTTAATTGAGCTTTACTGTCAAAAACCATGGAAGTATTAGCCAAAATAGTATTTAAGCCACATGGTGAACCTACGAATTTCAAAGAATCAAAAGCTGCTTTTTGTTTTGAACTTAAACTCATACATAACCTCTATTTACTTGTTGGTGATCATCGCGGCAATCCGCATCACAAAAATGACCTTTATTAATAGGTTCATCGCAATAATGGCAAGCGCCAGTAAACGGCAATTCTTTATTTCGTTTTTGTAGCGCTTGTTCTATGTTGTGTTGCTCAAGAGTTTGAGCTTGATCGGCTGTATCTGACATCAAGCGGCCTCCGATTTAATATGCTTTTGTATTTCTTGACTTAGAGGGTGATCGATGGCGTCTAGGAATTTAATCACTGTTGATGTGCGAGGATCTTTAGTGTTGCCTTTTGATACCTCATAGAACCAGTGTTTTGATAAGCCAGTTGTTTTTGTTAAACGTGGCAGATTACCGTTTTCAATTTGCTCTGTTGCTAATTCGGATATTAGCTTATTAAATGGAGTTA
>JBMYXI010000118.1:0-4178 GCA_049608225.1 Parashewanella sp. | reverse complement strand
CTAGAGGGCGTTCCCAATTAAAGACTTTTTGATTTGTTACAGCCTAAAATTGGCAAAATCAAGGTCGAAGAATGAAGTTTAGTGGACTAAACGAGAGATGAGTAACGCAGAGTTTGCCAATTTTAGTCGTAACCCAAAGGCTGAGTTTATTTTTTGTTTAAACTGTGTTGTCAAACGTTCGTGTAGAGTAACTACACTTCACATTTTCCGCCTTGTTTAACCTAAAAAATTAACAGCAGCAAATCAAAAATCTAATTGAGAACGGCCTCTAGTTAGCTGCTAATGTTTGATAATTCAATTGCAGCCATTGCAAACCGATCACAGTAGCAGCATTGTCAATCTTACCATCAAGCAACATTTGATACGCTTGCTCTCTAAAAATGACATGCACCCGTATATCTTCATTTTCAACCGCTAATCCATGCACACCTTTTGCTAGTGATGCATCCACTGCAGCCCAATAAAAATTAACCCGTTCTGAAGTGCCGCCAGGGCTTGAAAGTACACTACTCACTTTTGTGAGAGATTGAGTTGTTAACCCTGCCTCTTCCTGCAATTCGTCATGTGCGACTTGCTCAGGACTGCGGTTTTTATCCACCATGCCTGCAACGAGCTCAAATAACCAAGGCGTCTCGCTACTGCGTAATGCGGGAATACGAATTTGCTCAATGAGTACCACTTGATCTGTAATTGGATCATAGGGCAGCACCACTACAGCGTCGCCCCTTTCAAAAACTTCACGGCGGATCTCACCACTCCAACCACCATTAAATAATCGATGTTGAAATCGATAAGTATCGATTTTGAAAAAACCATCGAAGCTAGTTTGTTTTTCTAATAGTTTGACATCATTTTTGGTAAATTGAGCCATAAATACATACTCGTTATACTTGAAAGTGCAGAACTAGCGGGCTAATTTAAGCTTTCACAATAAAGAAGAATCAACGCTGAAAAGCCCACTTTGTGCGAGTTTAATTGCCATTTATACTCCGTTACTTCTCCTTGAAATAGAATAACTATTAAGGCGGATCAGTGCCTTGCCTAAATGGCAATTAACTCTCGCTGAAATACTGCATCTTCAGGTATCACGAGTATAAATGGAACCATTGGTTGCAATTTTTCCCTACAGATTATCACAGTAGAACAAAATAAAATCTGTTACACTTCTGGTTTGACTCAAATTTGTTTGATATTTAATATCACAGTATCGGGAAGCGTCGGGAAGCGCAAACCGCCAGTTTTCAAAGTAGTTAAACTTTGATGATGACTTTGAAAAAAAGGCAAATTTTTGAAGTTAACTTGTCTTATTACAAGACAAAAAAGTGTCTATAAGGACAGAACATGAAATTTAAGATGAAATCCGTTTGTGCAGCACTTGCGTTAGCCGCCTCATCAACTGCTGCGTATGCTGATAATTTAATGCAAATTTACCAGCAAGCATTAACAAACGATCCAGTCGTACTACAAGCGAAAGCCCAACGCGATAGCATGTATGCAAAAATTGATGAGACCAGGGCCGGTCTTTTGCCAAGCATCAGCGGCAGCGTGGGTTATAACAAAAATTGGGGTAACAGCTCCGATTACACCTCTAAAGGTGGCACTGCTGGAATCCGACTCACACAATCACTTTACGATCATAAAGTGTGGATTGGGCTAGATGTTGCAGAAAAAGCGGCCTCTCAAGCTGATTCCGGTTATGCGGGGGCATTGCAGCAGTTAATGATCCGCGTAACATCCGCTTACTTTGATGTGTTATCTGCCAAAGATAACTATGAATTCAAAAAAGCAGAAAAACGCGCGATTAAGCGTCAATTAGAGCAAACTCAGCAACGTTTTAATGTGGGCTTAACAGCAATCACTGATGTGCACGAAGCACAAGCACAATTTGATTTAGCTTCAGCCTCTGAGATTTTAGCGCAAAATACACTTGAAAACAGTTACGAAGCATTACGTGAAATTACGGGTATTGACCACTTAAATATTGATGACTTAGATACCAAGCGTTTTTCTGCACAAATACCAGCACCCACATCGTCTAAAGAGTGGTTAACAATTGCAGAAAATAGCAGTGTGCAATTAACTTCTGATCGTTTGGCTAAAGACATTGCAAAAGAAAACATCAGTGCAACAGAAGCGGGGCATATGCCAACTTTGACACTCAATGGTGGCTATAACAAAGGTTTTAGCGCAGATGACACTCCACTTGGCAACAATGAAGCTAAACAAGTTGGCATTACCTTGAGCGTCCCCATTTTCCAAGGATTTGCGGTTACCTCACAAGTAAAACAAGCGCAATATAGCTATGTTCAAGCAAGTCAAAAGCTAGAACAAACACACCGTGCAGTTGTTAAAAATGTTCGTAATAACTTTAATAACGTTAAAGCATCAATCAGCTCGATTAAAGCGTATGAGCAGTCGGTTGTTTCTTCGGAAAGTGCATTAAAAGCCACTCAAGCAGGCTTCGAAGTCGGTACCCGTACTATTGTTGACGTACTCAACCGTACTCGTGATTTGTATGACTCAAAACGTCAACTTTCAGATGCTCGTTATGGCTACATTAAGTCAATCATGGCACTGAAACAAGCCGCTGGCACCTTGAGCGAAGATGACATTATGTCGATCAATAACGGTCTAGTTAAGAAGTAACAAAATGTCTGCTTACTAATAATAAAGGTGATAGTGAAAGCTATCGCCTTTTTTGTTTCAAAAATTAAGGGTATGTATGACACTTGAATTTAGAACTGCAAAAGCCACCGACTTACCACAACTCATAGCCCTACTCGCCAATGATGCCTTAGGCAAACAACGAGAAGATGCTGGCTCACCAATCAACCCTAGCTACTTATCTGCCTTTAATGCCATTGAGCGTGATCATAATAACCTACTTATTGTCGCAACCTTAGAGAACCAAATTGTCGGCATGTTACAGCTGACTTTTATTCCTTACTTAACTCACATCGGTAGTTGGCGCGGTTTAATTGAAGGCGTACGTGTAAGTGAGCATTTTCGCGGCCAAGGATTTGGTGAACGACTTTTCAAGCATGCTATTGCTGTTGCCAAGAAAAAGGGCTGTTCAATGGTACAACTGACCAGCGACAAACAACGACCTGATGCGATTCGTTTTTATGAAAAATTAGGGTTTATTGCCAGTCACGAGGGATTCAAACTTCCATTAAATTGAAGTGGTAGTCAGCTACAAGAAAATAAGGTTTGCTTCAAGTTAAGGCCAATTAATCCCAATTCAATAGCATTTTCAGCATCCATAATTAAGGTAACTTGCCATGCTTAACAATCAATACATCGTCAAATGAAGTACCAAAAAACAGCTCTGATCCTAGCCTGCTTTTTTCTACAAAAATTTGCGATAAAACGAGGTATACTTCGGTCTAATCAGCATAATAAATAAAAAAGAGACAAGATTTATGGAACCACATCGTATTGAGCTTATCCGTGCAAGTTGGAACAATATTCTGCCAATAAAAGAACAAGCGGCAGCTATGTTTTATCAACGTCTTTTTGAATTAGATCCAAGTTTAAAACCTATGTTCAAAGGTGACATCAAAGAACAAGGTGACAAACTGATGAAAACCCTAACCGTTGCGATCAGTAGTTTGACTCAGCTTGATATTTTGTTACCTATTTTACAAGATATGGCGCGTCGCCACGTCGATTATGGCGTTAAAGATGAACATTATGCTTTGGTTGGCCAAGCACTTATCGACACACTAGCAACCGCATTTGGCGATGATTTTAATGAAGAATTAAAGTCAGCTTGGGTTGAAATGTATCAAACCGTCGCCGATGCAATGATTGCAGCAACAAAGTAATCATATACTGAGCCAGAGTACTCGACTCTGGCTCTAATAAATTCATTCACGCCTACTGAAAAACCAAAAACTGTCGAATTAAAAATTGTTTGTGATGCTCTAGAGGTTTTTCTCTAGAAATGATTTCGATTTATTGCTGCTTTAAATAGACAATGTCGAGATAAAAAACAGTAACATATTGATAAAAGAAAAATTGGAGCGACATATCGGGTTCGAACCGATGACCTATACCTTGGCAAGGTATCGCTCTACCAACTGAGCTAATGTCGCATTTGAAAATCTTTGAATTGTACTTTTAATTTGGAGCGACATATCGGGTTCGAACCGATGACCTATACCTTGGCAAGGTAT
>JBMYXI010000117.1:0-4258 GCA_049608225.1 Parashewanella sp. | reverse complement strand
CTGGATTTTTACCTAAGGTATCCTTATCGTAAGTGCAATAAACAGTCGTGATATTACCTTCTGCATCTTTGTCACATCTTTCTGCTTTTATAACATAAGCATTACGAAGGCGAACTTCTTTACCTAACACTAAACGTTTATATTTTTTATTAGCTTCTTCACGAAAATCTGCTCGGTCAATATAAAGTTCTTGACCAAAAGGAAGTTCACGCACGCCAAGTTCGTCATTGTTTGGGTGAGCAGGTGCAGATAACATTTCAATTTGATCTTGCGGATAATTTTCAATGACAACTTTTAAAGGATCCAATACCGCCATTGCTCTTGGTGCAGTTTCATTCAGTTCATCACGAATACAGGCATTCAACATACCCACTTCAACTAAGTTCTCCATCTTAGTTACGCCAATACGTTCACAAAACTCTCTGATTGAAGCGGCGGTGTAGCCACGACGACGAAATGCAGCAATCGTCGGCATACGAGGATCATCCCAACCCGATACAATTTTACGCTCAACCAAGTCATTCAACTTACGCTTAGACATCAGGGTATATTCGAGATTTAAACGTGAAAACTCATACTGACGAGTACGATTCGGTTTATTGAAATCATCAAGATGATCTAAGATCCAATCGTACAAACGGCGATTATCTTGGAATTCCAGCGTACAAACAGAATGGGTGATCCCTTCAATTGCATCAGAAATACAATGAGTGAAATCATACATTGGATAAATGCACCATTTCCCACCGGTTTGGTGATGACTGATCAAACGAATGCGGTAAATGACTGGATCGCGCATACACATAAATGAAGAAGCCATATCAATTTTGGCTCTCAATGCACATTCACCTTCACCGAATTTGCCTTTACGCATTTGTTCAAATAGCTCAAGATTTTCCTCAATTGAAGTGTCACGATATGGGCTATTTCTCCCTGGCTCTTTTAAGGTACCACGATATTCACGGGTCTCATCACCATTTAAGAAACACACATAAGCTAAACCCTTTTTAATAAGTTCAACGGCATACTGGTACAATTGAGGAAAGTAATCTGAAGAATAACGAACATCGCCGTCCCATTCAAAGCCTAACCAACTCACATCTTCTTGAATTGACTTAACGTAATTAATGTCTTCTTTTTCAGGGTTAGTATCATCAAAACGTAAATTACATTTACCCTGATAATCTTTAGCAAGACCAAAATTCAAACAAATTGATTTAGCATGACCAATATGAAGATAGCCATTTGGCTCTGGCGGAAAACGCGTATGGATTTCAGTATGTTTACCGCTATCAAGATCGTCATCAATAATATTACGTATGAAGTTGCTTGGACGTACTTCTGTGTCCACGTTATCCATGGAATTCCTCGAGTTTACAGTGAAAATTTATATATTATTCGCATAATCCTATAGTTCAGCAACAGATACAATGCCCTAAATACAAATCTTCACAAAAAAACTAACTTATGAGGAAGATCAACAAACTCATTGTATTAAATCTGTTCTTTATTCATTGAATTTGCTTACTAGTGGCTATGTCTTCATGATTTCGAATGTCGTGTTGGGTAACATGGGCGTAATGAAACTTCCGAATGGGGTAAGTGCATGACTTTAGGTGAGTGCCTTCTGAACGGTTGACTTCTGAACTACGAAATCCTTTTCATAGTTCAATATGATACCAATTACATTAATTAGTATAAAACCAGCGCTAAACCTTATTCCGTGATCACCTTAATGTTCGGAATAATTTGCTGGCTTTGTTTTCCTTTCTTTTTCAGCCATAAGTAGAAACCATAAAGTGCAAAACTAAAGCCTAAGATCCATGCCGTTGATTTATATGGATGCGACTGAATATTAAGTACTTGATACACCACAGTACCACTTCCGTAAGCTAGTGCAAATGTCCAAAGCGCAGCAAATCTTGCCCATTTAGAACCAAATTCGTTCACTAGCGCACCCATAGCTGCAACACATGGGGTATACAGTAAAATAAATAGCAAGTACGCAAAGGCTGCAGATTGCGAGACAAAGCCCTTTTGCAAGGCACTAAAAGTCGTTACATCAACTTCACGTTCTGTCGCCGCTGCTTGCAAATCTTCAATATCACCCACGTTCAACTTTAAAGGGTCTTTAATCTCGATCCCCAATAATTCAGCTGGGATCGTTGCCAGTGCTTCATTGAAACTTTGTGAAAGCGGGGTTAGTTCATCCGATTGGCTACTTGAACTGTATAAGCTATTTAAGGTGCCGACAACAGCTTCTTTAGCAAATAAACCGGTGATGATGCCAACCGTCGCAGGCCAATTGTCTTCCTTGATCCCCATTGGCGAGAATAAAGGCGTCACTTTTTGACTTACCACACTTAATACCGAATTACTGGTATCTTCATTACCAAATGTGCCATCAGTACCGATAGCATTGATAAAGTTTAGCAAGGTAACCACAATAACAATAGTTTTACCTGCACCGAATAAAAAGCTTTTAGTACGCTTAGCGGTTCTCGACATTACCGTTTTGAATTTAGGTAGTTCGTAATCAGGTAACTCCATAACAGCTGTACTGCTTTCACCTGATAGCAAAGTTTTTCTGAGTAAAAAGCCAGTACCAACCGCCGCAGCAATGCCAATCAAATACAGCAAGAATACTAAGTTTTGCCCTGAATGCGGGAAAAAAGCCGCTGCAAATAACGCATAAACTGGTAACCGAGCACCACAGGACATAAACGGTGCCATCATGCCTGTCACGATACGTTCACGCTCATTACCCAAGGTTCGTGTTGCCATTATCGCGGGAACATTGCAGCCAAAGCCCACAATCATAGGAACAAACGCTTTACCAGGAAGACCTATCTTGCTCATTAAGCCATCAACAACAAACGCGGCACGTGACATATAGCCTGAGCTTTCTAGCATCGATAGAACTAAGAACAATGCCCCAACAACCGGAATAAAGGTAGCAACGGTTTGAATACCTTGCCCCACTCCACCAGCCAAAATCGTCACCAGCCAATCTGGAGATCCCATGCTTGTCAGCATGGCACCAAAGTGATCTACAAATAATGCACCTGCAGTTATATCAAAGAAATCAATAAAGGCACTACCGACGTTAATACTGAGCATGAACATCAAATACATCATAAACAAGAATACCGGTACGCCCAAGACTGGATGCAATGCAATTTTATCCAGCTTATCGGTAAAGGTTTTGTTCTTTGAGTTAGCAACTGCTTTTTTACATAAATGATCAACAAACTCATAACGTGCTGACGCAATTTGAGTTTCAAAATTAAATGCATCGATAGGTGTCGAACTTGAATGGCAGCCTTTCTTTTTATTTAGCTTCGAAAGTAATTGGCCTCGGGATGCATCAGGGTCGGTGTTAGCTAACTCAAGTAATTGACGTTCTACGGCATCACTATAGGTCAGTGCAAACTCACTTTTAGTTGCACTGATTTCCATATTAGAAGATAAAATCTCACTCAAATAGCGCTTCACTTTCTCAATATCATTGATATTACGCGAACAAACATCAATAACTGTGCAGCCTAACCCTTGTTCTAAACTTTGAATATCAATATCGACGCCGCGCTTTGCCGCGACATCGGCTTTATTTAACAAGACTAAGATCGGAATATTAAGCTCTCGAAGCTGAGTCGTTAAATATAAGTGCCTTTCAATATTTGACGCATCAACTAAATTAATGATCACATCAATATTATTTTCGGTAAGAAAATCTTGGGCGATTTTTTCATCTAACGAACAATCACAGTTATCCGTTGCTGTCGTTAAATCGTAAATCCCTGGAAGATCCGTTAACTTTATGTCGAACTCACCCAGCTCAAGGTTGCCGGTTTTCTTTTCAACCGTAACACCTGACCAATTGCCGACTTGCTGATTCGCGCCAGTTAATGCATTAAACAGCGTCGATTTACCCGCATTTGGATTCCCTACTGTTACACAATGAAATTGTTTGTTTTTCATTTAGATTTTTACCTCAATGGCATCCGCTAACTCTTGACGTAAACACAATCGACTACCTCGAACCTCAATTTCCAGGCCTGATCCCATCGGTGCTCGACGTAACATCACCAATCGAGAGTTTGGAGTGATCCCCATGGACAACAGCTTTCGTACAAGAATTTGCGACATGTCAGGACTTCCAACCGTTGAAACTACGACACAATCACCCGGCATGAGTTCACTCAATTTCATCTATATTTACTCTAATTTGTTACAATCGCTGTATTCTACAATGACT
>JBMYXI010000116.1:0-5178 GCA_049608225.1 Parashewanella sp. | reverse complement strand
TTAGCTTCTTTCGCTGATGATAAATTTGAAGACTTAGAGGGGGAGTTAGCAACAAACATATCTACGCCAGTAGACAATCCATTAGAGATTGTTTTGATCGGTTTACGAATTGGGCCTTCGGCTTTAGGAGTCGTTGCAACAATATCAATCGCCTGAGGAGTACTCGGATTAATTTTATCCCCTAAGTAAAAGCTCTTCCCCAAATATAATGCACCTGCAACCGAAGTCACTCCGAACACTAACCCTATTTTTTTTGTTATCTTCATAGTTAACGGTCCAACTGGCAATCAATCATTGCGAAACACTACACCAGTTGTTGCGAAATTGTTATATAACTTTTACATATATGTTATTTTTAAATGAAATATGATCGTGAGATATTAGGCTAGAGGCCGTGTTGATCTTTCAGGATTAAATTTTGTGCTGCTTGAGCGCTTTTTGTTCAAGGTGTAAGCAGTGAAGCTTAGTCATCTAAGTAAGCTGCTTACAGCACAGAACAAGAGCGCTCAAAAGCATCGAAGACAGCGTAAATTGGTACTTCTTTTGAAACGGAAAGCTCCTGCGTTATCGTTTATCTATGTAGAGTGGCTACACCGCACAAACTCTGCCTTGCATAAAACAACCAATTTATCGCTGTAAAAGTAAGCACGAAAAATCAACACGCCCTAATTTAATGTGATAAGAATAGGTAATGAAATCACTTCTGATACAACTCCACTTGGTGTTTCAACGGTGACAAAAAGCACGCCATTATTCGCTTGCTCTTCACCTTTTATAGTAACAACAAAGTCACGACCGCCGTTATGATTGCTTGATGGCCACTCAATTTCTGAACTGCTGACAATCGTTCCAGCAGAAGCTGTGAATTTAACTTTTGAACCTGCTGGCATTTGCTGATTATTAATATCTGAAATGGTGAATTTAACCCTTGCTGTACCTGTTTTAATGATATCAATCTCTCTGTTATCGCTGGCTTTATCATCATTAATAATAATTTCACTTGTCGGAGTCGCGTAAGCCGTGCTTCCGGACATAACAAGAACGATGCTACGGCGAATATAATTCGATTTCTTGCTGTTTATTCCATCAGGGCATACCGACGGTAATACACTGTCTTTATCAGCCCGACAAAGTACGCCGTTATATTTGTTATCTGCCTCATTAAATACACCATCCTGATTTTCTGGGAAACTCATTAACTCTTCTAGTTCACCACCTATCCTTTCGTCTCCTGAAATAGGGTTTTGTGAGGGATTAAACAAGCCATCTTCGTTGTAATCAACGTAGGGGTCGGCTAAGTCAAAAGGAAGGCCGTTTATATTATTATTTGCTAAAAAAAGTTGTGCTTCTGACTCAGTATCTAACCAACCACTCCCATTTGTATCAGCAAAAGACTCTTCGCCGATTGTTGAGGCAGTTATTGTCACACGACCACCATATTTACCTTCATAAAAATTCCCCCCATTATAGGCATTATTGCTTGATCGTAAGACAGATTTTGGTGGTCTGTTCTCATTAATAACACTCTCACCATCACTACCATTAACAGTACCGATAGGAGCTGGAAGTTGACTGCGCCACATTACGCTGCATCGACCATTTACCGTTTGACAGCTCGGGGCAATTGCACCACCTTCTGAGGTGAAATAAACCACAGTTCCGTCTGGTGCTGGGTTATTAAAAGCATCAGCAAGTAACGCTTTTATTTCAACTTGCTGATCGACGATGTTGAGAGCTTCTGGATTTAATACTACTGGAGAAATAGTGAAACTATCCTGATCAGGAATACCTGTAGAAACAACAAGTCTGCTTGATTGCCCCTGAATTGTGGGAACAGAACCATCTACAACCGCTGTCACTCTTGCCGCAGTGGAAACTGCGCCGGTAGTAACCACAGTTTGCACAATTCCTTCAGCATTGGTCATCGCCTGCTCTGGACTTAAACTTAATCCACCTGCTCTAGTATTTAATGAGAAACTTACCGATTTATTCGCAACCACGTTACCTGTTGAGTCTAAAACTTTAAATTTAATTATTGAGGTTGCAGAATTTCCCGTGCCTTTTATTGTTAATGATTCAGGCTCTGCTGACATAAAAATAATGCTACCCGCATTAGCAGGAAGTACTTTCAATACACCTGTTGCCGACAAGGTTTGGCCACCTGCATTCGCAGTCACGGTAATTAGGTCATCACCAACACAGCCTTTGGCAAGATAAGTTGATGTTGCAACTCCATTCACGGTTGCAACGGGTGAGCTTATCTCAGCTTGAGCGATTGCATTTTTGCTACAACGTGAGCTGAACTCAACATCAATAGGTTGATTAAAAGGTTGGTTTTTATCGTCAAGTATAGTCACTTCAACACTCGCCGTACCGCCCGCAGAAAGCTCAGTAACGCTCACACTCACGTTTCCATTAACGAAAGGAGTACCACTACCCATTTTTAAATTGCTTGCGCCGATCACAATCACCGCACGACCCGATTCGCCAGAACCTAATGTAGCAGTGACATGTCCAGCTCCTAATATATCAGTGGCGATAACCGGTACTAAAGCGACCCATTTATCGCCTTGTTGCCGAGTAACTTGTGATTTAATCGGTAAGTCAGCCACTGTTGATGCAAAAGTGACAATAACCGGGCGATTAACGCCTGCCACTGTTACACTAATATTTGCTTTAGAGAAGGAATTGATGGTTTGAATTACTTCACCATTGGCATTAACAAGCGCGACATCTACTTGAACTGCGCCGCCAGCACTGCCACCATCACCTTTCATAGTAAAGGTCACCTTGGCTACTATATTCTCTTCGATAGTCGCTGTCACCTCACCTGCACCAGCAATGTTTCCTGTAGCTAACCTAATGATGGCTTTACCTTCTTCATTGGTAACAACTTTTTTATTTTCAACACTGAAAGTGCCTAATTTGTCATCATCAAGAGAAAAGGTGACTAACTCATTGGCAATAAGCTTACCTGTGGAATCAGTAACGGTTGCGGTAAGTGTTGCAGGAGCGTCTTTAGAAATGATTGAATTCGAGATGTCTAATTTAATGGTTTTTACAATTGGATCTGGAGAACTGCCATCCTTTCCCTGATCTTTTTTTAAGTTTCCGCCGCCACCGCAAGAGCAAAGAAAAAGCATCATTAGCACTAGCAAAACGATTCTGTATCCTGATCTCATTAGCCAAACTCCCTATCATTGGACATTCTAATTCTAGGTCATAAATTTTCAGCCGTGAGTGTTAAATAACATTTAACACTTCAATGATTCAGCAACGCATTTTTTAACCAACCCATTGCCCTTTTTTAAGGTCTGATTTCAATTTAAGCCATTTCTTGTTAGCATCTTGTCAACTTCGAGTATCTGAGAATGACTTATGTTTAGATACTTATGCCTTAACAACTAAATTATAAGGGGCTAAGATTTGACCAAATCCAACAAACTTGGGCTTACATCCAAAATTCTCATCGGTATGTTACTCGGATTCCTAATTGGACTCGGTTTACGTACTGCCTTTCCTGAAAGCCAATTTGTTACTGATTACATGACCAATGGCTTATTCCATGTAATGGGCGCTATCTTTGTCAGTGCGTTAAAAATGTTGGTTGTACCGCTAGTATTCTTTTCATTAGTGTGTGGCACATGCTCATTGAGCGATCCAAGCAGCTTAGGGCGTTTAGGCGGTAAAACCATTGCCTTTTACCTTACGACTACAGCGATTGCGATTTCGGTAGCGATATTTGCAGCTGTAATGATCCACCCAGGTAATGCCTCTTTAGCCGCAGAAAACATGGAGTTTGCCGCTAAAACTGCACCTAGCTTAAGTCAAGTGTTGATTGATATGGTGCCAACTAACCCAATCAAAGCCATGACTGAAGGCAAGATGTTGCAAATCATCATTTTTGCCGTTGTTTTTGGTTTTGCCATTTCTCACTTAGGTGAACGTGGTAAACGTGTTGCGGCGTTATTCGAAGATTTGAATGAAGTCATCATGCGCGTGGTAACGCTAGTTATGCAATTAGCTCCTTATGGCGTATTTGCCTTGATTGCCAAACTTGCATTAACGGTTGATGCTGCCGCATTCACCTCCGTACTGCTGTATTTTTGTGTGGTTCTAGGCGCATTATTGGTTCACGGATTAGTGGTATATCCAGTTCTTCTGAAACTACTTTCAGGGTTAAACCCGTTTATATTCTTGAAGAAGCTACGTGATGTACAACTGTTCGCTTTTAGCACCGCAAGTTCAAATGCAACCTTGCCCGTGACTGTAGAAACCGCTGAGCATCGTATGGGAGTGAGCAATAAAATAGCTTCATTTACTCTACCATTAGGCGCAACTATCAATATGGATGGCACAGCCATTATGCAAGGCGTTGCTACGGTATTTATTGCACAGGTATTTGGTATTGATTTAACTATCACCGATTATTTAACTGTGATCCTAACTGCAACCTTAGCCTCAATCGGTACTGCAGGAGTCCCAGGTGTTGGTTTAATTATGTTAGCAATGGTATTAAATCAAGTAGGCTTGCCTGTTGAAGGTATCGCGCTCATCATTGGTGTTGACCGCTTACTTGATATGGTAAGAACTGCGGTTAATGTTACCGGTGACAGTGTCGTTACATTAATTGTCGCTAAGTCTGAAGGAGAGTTCGATTCTGAGACTTTCCACAACCCAAATGCTGGCAAATTAAAAAGCACACTAACAGAGCAAGTTAATGCTGATTAATTTCTCTGATTGCTGATCCTATCAACGTTCTGAGTTATTTCATTCATACTAAGTCGCCTATTATAGGCGGCTTTTTCTTTGCAAAATCCCTCTTGCTATACCAATCTTATTTTCAGTACTTCCATTAGATTAA
Organism: Parashewanella sp.; assembly: GCA_049608225.1. GTDB lineage: Bacteria > Pseudomonadota > Gammaproteobacteria > Enterobacterales > Shewanellaceae > Parashewanella. The sequence continues at coordinate 314 of JBMYXI010000116.1, read as the reverse complement.
CTTAAAAATGCAGTAAGAGTTCACCAAAGTAACACGTGAACAATTTATTAGCTGCCGTTAGATAAACAATATGAAAATAAAATTTTGGTCATTACTGCTCGCACCACTTATCGCTAGTATTTTATTTGGGTTACTCGTTCACCTTGGTTTATCTCAACCTGCAGCAATTGTTACGTCCATCACCATGTTAACTGTCACTTGGTGGGTGACGAGTGCGCTACCAATCCCCGTTACGTCTTTGCTCCCCTTCATTCTATTTCCCACTTTCGGAATATTTGATCACAGTAAAGTGGCTAGCTTTATCGGTAGTGATG
>JBMYXI010000115.1:0-5286 GCA_049608225.1 Parashewanella sp. | reverse complement strand
GTAGGGCGCTTTAAAAAGTGGATGTTGGCACAAGGTTGGTTGACTGAAGAAGAAGATCAAGCACTGTTCGGCAAATATCGCGAAGAAGTGCTGGCTCAAGTAAAAGTTTCTGAAAAAATTGGTGCACCGGTCATTGATGACTTAATCAATGATGTTTATGACGAACCGACACCGATCTTAAAAGCACAGTTAGATGATTTGAAACAGCACATAAAAAAATACCCAGAAGCCTATCCAAAAACGTCAGGGAGTATCTAAGTCATGGCAAAGTTAAATATGTTACAAGCCATCAATGACGCCCTTGCTATCGCGATGGAAGCTGATGATAAGATGTTGGTTTTCGGTGAAGATGTTGGACACTTTGGTGGTGTTTTTCGTGCAACTTCTGGCTTAAAAGAAAAATTCGGTGCTGAACGCTGTTTCAATACTCCGTTAACCGAACAAGGTATTGCTGGTTTCGCCAATGGCTTAGCGGCGAATGGTCATACGCCTGTTGCTGAAATTCAGTTTGCGGATTACATTTTCCCTGCCTTTGATCAGATCGTTAATGAATCAGCTAAGTTCCGTTATCGTAGTGGTAATGAGTTTAATGTTGGCAGTCTAACTTACCGTACACCTTATGGTGGTGGTATTGCCGGTGGCTTGTACCATTCTCAATCGCCAGAAGCTTACTTTACCCAAACTCCAGGTTTGAAAGTCGTGGTGCCAAGAAACCCAGAGCAAGCCAAAGGGTTATTACTTGCGTCAATCCGTGATAAAAACCCTGTTGTATTCTTTGAGCCAAAGCGTTTGTATCGAGCATCGGTTGGTGAAGTGCCAGAGGGTGATTACCAGCATGAACTGGGTAAAGCGGATGTTGTTAAACAAGGTAGCGACATCACTGTTCTTGCTTGGGGCGCGCAAATGGAAATCGTTGAACAAGCGGCTGAAATGGCAGAAAAAGACGGTATTTCTTGTGAAGTTATCGACTTACGCTCTCTTGCACCTTGGGATGTTGAAACCGTTGCAAATTCTGTTAAGAAAACAGGGCGGTTGCTTATCAACCATGAAGCGCCATTAACGGGTGGTTTCGCAGGTGAAATTGCGGCAACGATCCAGCAGGAGTGTTTCTTGTACCTTGAGTCACCAATCGCTCGTGTTTGTGGTTTGGATACGCCATTTCCATTAATACATGAAAAAGAATACATGCCAGATGCGCTTAAAACCTATGAAGCCATCAAATCAACTATGAACTTCTAGGAGCCAGCAATGATTAAAGATTTTATTTTGCCGGACATTGGTGAAGGCGTTGTTGAGTGTGAGCTGGTTGAATGGCTCGCCGCAGAGGGTGACGTAGTTGTTGAAGATCAGCCGATTGCTGATGTCATGACAGACAAAGCATTAGTTCAGATCCCTGCACCTAATGCAGGTAAGATCACTAAGTTATATTATGCCAAAGGCGAAATTGCCATTGTGCATCAGCCACTTTATGCTGTTGAAATTGAAGGCGAAGGAAATAATGAGACCTCGGAATCAGCAAAAGAAACGGTTGCTGAAGTAGCTGTTGGATCAACAGGCACGCAAATCGAAGACTTTCTTTTGCCTGATATTGGTGAGGGCATCGTTGAATGCGAATTGGTTGAATGGCTTGTTGCTGAAGGTGACGACGTAATTGAAGATCAACCGATTGCTGATGTGATGACAGATAAAGCATTAGTACAAATACCTGCGATGAAAGCCGGTAAGATCAGCAAGCTTTATTACGCAAAAGGCGAAATTGCGATTGTTCATAAGCCACTGTTTGCCATTGAAGTTGCCAGTGAAGGCATGAGTGAACAAGACTCTGTTACAATTGAATCGGCTGTTGAACCTGTGGCAACAAGTGCAGTTTCACAAACTCATAACGAACCGGTACGCCAAGGTAAAGCATTAGCTAGCCCTGCAGTTCGCCGTATGGCACGCAGTTTAGATATTGATATCAGTAAGGTAACCGGCAGTGGTAAAAACGGCCGTGTTTATAAACAAGATATTGAAGCCTTTGTTGCTGGCAATGGCAATTCGCCTGTACCGGCAGCAGCTAACTCTAGTACAGCTGCTGAGGTTGCAACTGTATCGGTAACTGATCGCGTTGAACCTATCCGTGGTGTTCAAGCTGTTATGGCTCGTATGATGCAAGAGTCGGTTTCAACCATTCCGCACTTTACTTATTGCGATGAAATCGACATGACTGATTTAATGGTCATGCGTAAGGCGATGAAAGATAAGTATTCTAGTGATGAATTGAAACTGACTATGATGCCTTTCTTTATGAAAGCGCTTTCGCTTGCGATCAAAGAATATCCAGTGCTGAACACTCGAGTCAATGAAGACTGCACTGAGTTAACTTACTTGAGTAGTCACAATATCGGCATGGCGGTTGACTCTAAAGTTGGCTTGTTAGTACCCAACGTGAAAGACGTACAAGATAAGTCGATTTTGGAAGTGGCGGCTGAAATTACTCGTCTAACCAAAGATGCACGTAATGGACGTGTTTCACCAAATGACTTGAAACAAGGGTCGATTTCTATTTCAAACATTGGTGCTATCGGTGGCACAGTCGCGACACCAATCATCAATAAGCCTGAAGTGGCAATTGTTGCCTTAGGCAAAGTGCAGAAACTACCTCGCTTTAATAGTAAAGGTGAAGTTGAAGCACGTCATATCATGCAAGTAAGTTGGTCTGGCGATCATCGCATTATTGATGGTGGTACGATTGCGCGTTTTTGTAACCTTTGGAAACAATATTTAGAGCAACCGCAAGAAATGTTATTAGCTATGAGTTAATTAACGTGAGTTTGACGTAGAAAGAAAATAAAAGACATGATTCTCCTAGAAAATCCTGTAAGCTAAATTTGCTAAAAACACAGCTTTGGAGGGGAGAACCATGTCTCTTACCAGTCTCTTGTGCGATATCGATGATTTTTGCCTCGAGTTTGAAGCCGAATGGCATAAACAACTAATCGAAGCCCCCACCAAACCATTAACTCATAGTCGACTAGCTTTAAGTGAGATTATGACGATATTAATCTATTTTCATCAAAGTGGTTATCGAGATTTCAAGCATTACTAGTTAAATCTTATCGTGCCGTTTCATTATGCTGATTTTGCTGAATTAGTTTCTTATAACTGTTTTGTTGAACTTATGAAGCAAGCACTTTTACCCTTGAGTATTTACCTAAAAGCGCGATGCTTAGGTTAACCGACAGGCTTGTCATTCATTGATTTATCAATTTGTTAGGTTGGATTTTGTCTTTTTGTGTAACGAAAGGAAATGTTGATGATCGAAAGTCTGTACCAGCACTCGTTGGCTGGACATCTGGAGACAAAGGTTATCTGTCAGAAAAACTAAAAACTCGGTTGGAAGAAAAAGGGATTCATCTTATTACAAAAGTTAGGAAAAACATGAAGGCATTTGATAAAATCATGCTTCGTAAAAGAGCTGTGATTGAAAGTGTCAATGACCAGTTAAAAAACGCCTCACAGATTGAGCGTACTCGGCACTGTTCTCCTTTTAACTTTGCTGTGAACTGACTTGCTGGCCTGATTGCTTACACTAAACAGCCATTGAAACTACATATTGATGTCAAAAACCTAATAGGTGATCTTCCAATGGCTATCTAAATTTTGTCGAACTCACGTTAGATTAGAACGTCGATGTATCTTTAAAAATGCCAACTTTTAAGTCAGTAGCAGTATAAATCTCACGACCGTCAACTTCTAATGTGGCATCAGCAATACCCATAACCAGCTTACGATTAATTTTACGCTTGATGTTTAATTTGTATGTTACTTTTTTCGCTTCAGGCAACACTTGTCCAGTAAACTTAACTTCACCTACACCTAATGCACGGCCTTTTCCTTCCGCGCCTTCCCAACCTAAGAAGAAACCGACTAATTGCCACATAGCATCAAGGCCTAAGCAGCCAGGCATAACAGGATCTGTGACGAAATGGCAACCGAAAAACCATTGTTCAGGATTGATGTCAAGCTCAGCAATGATCTCGCCTTTACCAAATTCACCGCCGTCACTGTTGATGGTCGTTATTCGATCGATCATCAACATGTTTTTTACCGGTAACCTTGGTGAATTTGCGCCAAATAAATCTCCATGACCACAGGCGATTAATTCTTCTTTTGTGAAACTGTTTGCTTTTGTCATTATTTATTAAACCTTGCTGAAATTTCAGCAAGATTAGCGAACACGTGTACGCTAAACAACTCCGATCAGATGAATAATGTGTGACATTTGATCGATATCATCTAAATGCGGACAAAATACGTCCTAAAATGGATGATTCTTCTTCAATTTCGCCTGCTAATGCATTCAAACGCTGTTGAACAAGACCATATAAACTCTTTTCAGGAAACTGTCCTTGCTCATCTTCCTTACCTACTGTGGTATTCATTAATAACTCGATGGCCTCATCAACATGCTTCACTTGATAGATAGCGAACTTTCCGTTTTCAATAGCATCGATGATGCGTTTATCTAGATTGAGTTGTAGTCGGTTTGATTCAGGAATAATTACGGCTTGGGTTCCGCTTAACTTTCTTCTTTCACATAAATTGAAAAAACCGGTGATCTTTTCATTCACACCGCCAATGGCTTGAACATGACCAAATTGATCTAATGCCCCCGTTACTGCGATATCCTGTCTTATGGGCTGCTCACTGATAGCTGACAGTAGACAGCAATATTCAGCGACAGAAGCACTATCGCCATCGATTTCTTGGTATGATTGTTCAAATACGATGTTGGCATTTAAATGGAGTGGGGCATCACGTCCAAAAACACGATATAAGCATGCCGAAAGGATCATCATGCCCTTGGCGTGTATATTACCTCCAAGTTCTGACTTTCGCTCAATATCGGCAACTTCGCCGTCACCATAATGAGCGGTGCAAGTGATTCTTGCGGGCTCACCATAGCTAAATCCACCGGCATCAATTACGGTTAAGCCATTTATTTGTCCGATGCTTTCACCATTTGTTGGCAGGGTGATGAATTTGTCATCAAAATTTTGTGCCGAATAAAGCTCTGAAAGATTGTGTCTGTCTTGTTGTAATTTTAATGCTTTTACTAACGTGGTTTCATTTACCGTTGCGTTATCACTGAGCGCAGCTGCTTGCTCAAGAATTTGAGTAATATCTATCGAAGATAAAGATAATCTTTGCTGATGCTCAACCAGTTTTGATGAGTATGACAGGAGCACAGGCAAAGCCGAGTCGTTTATTTCAATCTCGACACAGACCGCTAAAGCGGACAAC
>JBMYXI010000114.1:0-5381 GCA_049608225.1 Parashewanella sp. | reverse complement strand
CCTAATTCCTGATACCAGAGTACATATTGTTGCACAGTTCTATCTCCGCAATTTTTATTTCAGTGACCCCTTAACATTGGGGTGCGGGCATTTTACACTTCCCTTGATTAACCGTAAATCTATAATTTTATTTGTAATTTTATTACTACATGAGGTATTTATGAACCCAAAGGTGTTCTTTATTTCGGATGGGACAGCCATCACAGCGGAAGTATTTGGCCATGCGGTTTTATCTCAATTTCCTATTGAATTTGAGCAAGTTACCATTCCGTTTGTAGAGACAATTATCAAAGCTGAAGATGTGAAAGCACAAATAGATGATTGTTTTATTACAACAGGTATTCAGCCTTTGGTTTTTCATTCCATCGTAAAAGCGGAAATTCGTGAAATTATTACCACCAGTAAAGGGGCCGACTACGATTTTTTGAACACATTTGTTGCACCACTAGAAAAACAATTAGGCGTGAAGGCAAATCCAAAAGCGCATCGTACCCATAGTAAGTCAAATGCAGGTTATGAAGACAGAATTGATGCCATTAATTACGCAATGGATAATGATGACGGCCAAACCATGAAACACATGGATAAAGCCGACATTATTTTGCTGGGTGTTTCACGTTGTGGCAAAACACCGTCGAGCCTTTATCTCTCAATGCAATTTGGGATAAAAGCGGCAAACTATCCATTTACTGAAGATGATATGGATAACCTAAAACTGCCTGAAGCGTTAAAACGCAACAAAGATAAATTATTTGGTTTAACCATTGATCCAATGCGTCTTCACGAAATTCGTCAGAGTCGTTTGTCCAATAGCCGCTACTCATCGATGAGGCAGTGTCGTATTGAAGTCAAAGAAGTAGAAATGCTGTTTAAAAAAGAACGCATTCCTTACATCAATACTACCAATCATTCCGTTGAAGAAATCGCCACCAAAATTCTTGATGCCAAAGGCTTAGAACGTCACATGTTCTAAGTTCAGACCCATTATTACCGGAAGTCAATGCCAAAATAACGCTGGCGTTGACTATCCAGTTTAGCGGTATTTCACTTGGCTATGCGTCACCTTTGTGTTACGAAAGCCATTAATTTGCAAACGCTTACGTAAACTTAGCTCAACGGCTCTAGGGTTATGAACCTTTGGCCCAATCATGATTTCAGCACCTATGTCTGTAAATAAAATCGGGCCTGTGGGTTTGTACAACTTTCCGATTTCACTTTCATCAATAAACACTTCATCAAGGGACAAACGCTGGAACATACGCACTTCTTTCTCACTGGAGTATTGCTCGTCTTTAAACAGGTAAACCACTTCTCCCAGCATATAAAAAATGGTCTTTTTAATTTCCGTTTGTATCTTGTCAGCAAACTCATTTGTGAGCCGATAAAGCGGCGTTAATGCGCTAAGCAGTATTGCAAGCTTCTCTTTTTTATCATCACCTTGGTAGCTGACATTGTAGAGCTTGTATGAGTGAGCTTGTTGTCGCTTTTCTTCTGTCTTCGCCTCAGTATCAAACTTAGACTGCGACCAAATGTGTTTACCTGCTTGATTAATGTTGATTTTCAAACAAAAACCGTCACCGTCATTGCCGTAAGCACGCCAAAGATCTAAACGATCGGAAGATTTAGTAAACGACGCCATATAAGTCGATGAACTTAGGGTTAATTCAGTGCGAAGTCCTAATACCTCAGCCATAAACTGGGCAACGCCTTTATGTTGAGGCTCAAACTGATCATCTTCAAGCAATGCATGTAGACTCATGCCCTCATTGGGATCGTTCATATAATCTTCGTGGTATAAACGGATAACATTGCGTTCGTTTTTCGACTCTTGTTTGGGCAGCATACTGTCAATGGCTGGCCAGCGAGTAAAGTGATACACAGCATCACTGTCTGTATATTCACAAGACTCCATAATGTCGATAATTTCATCTTGAAAAGAGGCAAAAGCACGTTTTATCTTTTCAACCTGAGCCTTATTGACGCTTTTATCATCAATAAGTGCGGGGTAAACATATTGGCTTAACGATGGATGCGGCATGTACCTTAACGCATTATGATCACCATGATCATACAACTGTTGAAACATCGTCTCCGCTTGCTCTTGGTTTTGTTCGCAACCTTTACCTTGTCGAATAAGCAGAGCCAGATTGAATTTGGCATAACTATCATCTAAAACAGCAGCTTTTCGATAATATGCAACCGCCTTGTCAAAAGATTGTTTAACGTCTTGGCCTCGCTGATAACGAAGCGCTAGATTAAACATAGCCTTGCTGTGACCTAAATCAGCAGCTTTTCGATAATATGCAACCGCTTTGTAAAAAGATTGCTTAACACCTTCACCCTCTTGATAACAAACTGCCAAATTGAACATTGCATCGCTATCATTCAATTGAGCAGCTTGTTTATAATACTCAACTGCCTTTTCAAAAGATTGTTTGACGCCTTCGCCATGCCGATAACAAAGCGCTAGATTAAACATGGAATCTATATCACCTAACTCAGCAGCTTGTTGATAATATATAACCGCTTTCTCGAAAGATTGCTCGATGCATTCGTCAGATTCATACATTATGGCCAAGTTATACATGGCTTTGATGTGACCTAAGTTTGCAGCTTGTTGATAATATGCAATCGCATTCTCAGAAGATGGCTCAACTCCTTTACCACGCTGATAACAGAGCGCTAAGCTGAACATAGCCTGATTGTTACCTAACTTAGTGGCTTGTTGATAGTATTCAACTGCTTTTTTAAAAGATTGCTCAACACCGTCGCCACGCTGATACATAAGGGCCAAGTGACAAATGGCTCTACTATGATCCAACCTAGCCGCCTGTTGACAATACTCAGCCGCTTTTTCAAAAGATTGCTCAACCCCTTCGCCATAATGATAGCGAAGAGCCTGATTGTACAAAGCATCGCCACCGTCTAATGCAGCTCTGTCTTGTTGCGGCTTGGCGATTTGTTGTTGCGGCGAGTCAATTGCTGCTACGTCGACTGTGTCTACTATTTCTGCTATGTCATCCATTACCCGTTGCGTCCTTTATATTTACATTCAGCATCTTTGTTGGCTATTGGCGCGAAAATACCATAACCATTTAGAATATCTAGCAAGTATGCGCCGCTTAAGCTGAAAACATGCGTTAAATCTAATGCAAATGATGCATTGCTTACAAAGTCGCCAAAACGGTAGCACAGTGATGTCGATAATACATGAGATAATCATGCACCGTTTTTAAACTCACCATTGGTCATTTGTTGATCAAAAATCTAATTGGGAACCTCCTCTAGTTATGATACAAACTTCATGGTAATCAATCATCCGTAACAATCGTTGCGCATCTCTCCAGTCTAAATAAACTTATTCAACGCCATTTATTGCGCTTCATCGACACAATAAAAAGAGGATTTGTTTTGATATAAGTTAATGACTGCCAATTATTCTGCTTTTTATGCATACAGGCGATTATTTTTAATACAATTAACACTGTGTTTCAGGCCGTGATTAGTTATAATCCTGACCAATCTGGCAGAGTATTGCCCTTTTTGTGTTTGGATTATTGATGACCATTAAAACCGACGAATTACGAACCTCATTACTTTGTAAAGTTGTTTCGCCTGCACAGTTAGCTTCTGAATATCCGCTAACCCAACATGCGGCAGAATATCTACTTCAACAACGCAAAGAAGTTGAAGCAATTATTGAAGGAAAAGATCAGCGACTGTTGGTGATCATTGGACCATGCTCAATTCATGACACTGAAGCGGCACTTGAATATGCAAAGCGTCTCGCGAAATTACATCACGAATATAAAGATGATCTCTGTATCGTGATGCGTGTTTATTTTGAAAAGCCACGAACAATTGTCGGTTGGAAAGGCTTAATTTCAGATCCAGATTTAGACGGTAGTTTTAGCCCAAATAAAGGATTACGTAAAGCACGTCATCTTTTACAACAAATTACTGAGTTAAAACTGCCTATTGCCACTGAATTTTTAGATATGGTGAATGGTCAATACATAGCAGACTTGATCACTTGGGGAGCAATTGGTGCTCGCACCACTGAAAGCCAAATTCACCGTGAAATGGCTTCAGCACTTTCTTGTCCTGTCGGCTTTAAAAATGGTACCGATGGCAATATTCAAATTGCCGTGGATGCTGTAAGAGCAGCGCAAGTGCCGCATATTTTTTATTCGCCAGACAAAGAAGGTGCAATGTCGGTTTTCCGCACCAAAGGCAACCCTCATGGGCATATTATTCTTCGCGGTGGTAAAAAAACCAATTATGCTGCTGAAGATATAAAGCTTGCTACAGATCAGCTAGCAGGCGTTAACTTAACGCCAAGAGTTATCATTGATTTTAGCCATGGTAACAGCAATAAGCAGCACAAAAACCAAATAACCGTTGCTGAAGATATTGCCAATCAGCTTAAAGGTGGTTCCGTTGCCATCGCAGGCATTATGGCTGAAAGCTTTATAAAAGAAGGTAATCAGAAGGTAATTGATGATCAGCCTTTAGAATATGGAAAAAGCATTACTGATGCTTGTCTACATTGGGAAGATTCTGAACAATTGCTAAAAGACTTAGCAGCTGCCAGCCGAGCAAGAATGGTTAAGTTAGGCCTTTAATTGACTTGCCCCGTGATTCAAACCCATAGCCAGTCTCGGGGCACATTAATACTGATCATTTATCACTCTGTTCCACAGGCTGGTTGATTTCTTTAGGACAAACTCTATATTCTACCCCCTCAGGTAGAGATTTAATCGATTTAAATCCAAGTTGTTGAGCTTTTTTGAAATCCATTGCTTTAATGGCATGCACATTTACTTGAAGCGTCTGTCCACCACACACAGCGAACACTCCCATACCTTTAATGGTTCCACAATTCGAACTTATAACCTTTACACCTTTATCGGTTAATCGCTTGGCTGTTTGCTTTATAGTTTGCCCTCCCCCCATGCATTGTAGAGAGCCATCTTGAATGTATACTTCAACTGTATCTTTTGTTAATTTCGCTTCGTGGGCAACGGAAGGGTTCGCAGTATTACATCCTATTAATAAAGCACTCACTGCTAATAATGTGTAAACTTTCATTACTAACTCACTTATTTTAATCAAATTTTTAGTTTATCTAGCATACTATAAATATAGAGTCGCCTATAAATCAAGCAAATGAAATTGCTGTCCTTATACATCATAATCAATAAGCGATGGGTAGTGAAAGATTTGAATCTTCGAAGAATAGACTAATTTGCTTAAAAGCCAACTGAACTGATTTTATAATAAACGGCTGAGCTAAAAAGTAGTTAATTATAAGGAAAATAACAAGAGTGGTGGGTCGTGAAGGATTCGAACCTTCGACCAATTGGTTAAAAGCCAACTGC
>JBMYXI010000113.1:0-5523 GCA_049608225.1 Parashewanella sp. | reverse complement strand
CACCTTAATAGGTAACGTTTTGCTTTTAATAGAAAAGATGTTCTGTGGGTATCAAATATTATCCATTGTTAACACACTCATACCATTAATAAATGTTTAGTTACATATTAACTAGCTTATTTTTTGTGATGAAGTACACACTATTGCAAATTCTTAATATAAAACTTAAAAATTAAAAATTATTTTTTTGATCCGCTAAAAAATCGAAAAATATGGTAAACTCTTTTCCATCACTCTTTCCTGATACAAACAATCGCCATACCATGTAACCACTGGCGCAAGAGCCCAACATGAATTTAGACTCAAATGACTTTTTATCTTTTGATTCAAAATGAAGCGGGATCATCCCCATAAACATATCTCGACCTTCGATACGGGCTTCCAAGTCAGACAATGGTGCATTACTCATCAAATTAAGGTTTAATTGTTTTTCACTAGGTACAGAGTTAGGATCAATTAAAATTGACAATTTTATGCCATTAACTTCTTTTTCACACCAAGCTTTAGAAAACTCACATAAAGACCTATCAAATTGGTCAAGTTTATCGTTTTTAACGGTATTTTTATCACAGGCTTGTAACGTTATAATGATGATTAATATAAAGAAATATTTATTCATTGATAATTTACGCACAATTATAAGTCCTTGATTCTAAATTGGTCACATTCTGCAATTTTGTATGATCCAGATCAACAATCATTTTACGCAAAATATATCTTTTTGACCCAGCCTAAAGTAAAATATCCATGCTTTGCAGAAGTATTAATTGTTGTGCAAGCTTCGCAGCGATACATTGTGATTAAGTTTTATACAAAGCTTATTCACCTTGTATTATTAAACCGGTAAAGCCTCGGCTTTACTAAAACTATAAGTAAAAGTAATAAGCAGTGGAAGCATTATGATGAACCATTCCCAGCCTACAGGCGCTGATTACAATTACACCGTTGTTCGCCAATTTGCCTTAACCACAGTTTTGTGGGGTATTGTTGGTATGGCAGTCGGTGTTCTAATTGCGGCTCAGTTAATCTGGCCGGCACTAAACTTCGAAACACCTTGGTTAACCTACAGTCGTTTACGACCGTTGCATACCAATGCTGTGATTTTCGCGTTTGGTACTTCAGCCCTCTTTGCTACTTCGTATTATATCGTTCAACGAACCTGTCAAACTCGACTGTTCGCGCCTAAATTAGCGGCGTTTACATTTTGGGGATGGCAAGCAATTATTCTTTCAGCAGCTATCACGTTACCTCTTGGTATTACCACGAGTAAAGAATACGCTGAATTAGAATGGCCGATTGACATTGCTATAACCATCGTCTGGGTGGCTTATGCAGTTGTTTTCTTCGGTACCATTATCAAACGAACCACGTCTCATATTTATGTGGCTAACTGGTTCTTCGGTGCTTTCATTATTACCGTTGCTGTTTTACACATTGTTAACTCAATGGCAATACCTGTAAGTCTATTCAAGTCTTACTCTGTATATGCTGGTGCAGTTGATGCTATGGTACAGTGGTGGTATGGACATAACGCAGTAGGCTTCTTATTGACAGCTGGTTTCTTAGGCATGATGTATTATTTTGTACCTAAGCAAGCAGGTCGTCCTGTTTACTCTTATCGTCTTTCAATCGTTCACTTTTGGGCGCTGATTGCACTGTACATCTGGGCAGGTCCTCACCATTTACATTACACAGCTTTGCCTGACTGGACTCAGTCATTAGGTATGGTAATGTCTTTGATCTTATTTGCACCTTCTTGGGGCGGTATGATCAACGGTATCATGACCCTATCTGGTGCTTGGCATAAGCTTCGTACTGACCCTATTCTTCGTTTCTTAATTGTTTCATTATCTTTCTATGGTATGTCTACCTTTGAAGGTCCGATGATGGCAATTAAAACTGTGAATGCTTTGTCGCACTATACTGATTGGACTGTTGGTCACGTTCACTCTGGTGCTCTAGGTTGGGTTGCCATGGTTTCAATTGGTTCTTTATATCACTTGATCCCTGCCCTTTACGGTCAAGGCCGCATGTATAGCACAAGCCTTATTAATACGCACTTCTGGTTAGCAACAATTGGTACTGTTTTGTATATTGTTTCTATGTGGATTTCAGGCGTAATGCAAGGTCTAATGTGGCGCGCAGTTAACTCTGACGGTACATTAACCTACAGCTTCGTTGAAAGTATTGAAGCTTCTTATCCGTTCTATTTTGTACGCTTCCTTGGTGGTGCTTTCTTCTTAACTGGTATGTTCTTAATGGCATATAACGTTATCAAGACAGTTAAAGCCCCAACAGGCTCGCTGCAAAAAGTTGAAGAAGCATAAGGAGTCGACACGATGAAATTTAATCACGAATTTATTGAAAAAAATATCGGTCTACTCGCTATCTTTACGGTAATTGCAATCAGCTTTGGTGGTTTAGTTCAAATCACCCCGCTGTTATTCCAAAAAGATACTACTGAGCCAGTTAAAGGTCTAAAGCCTTATACCGCTTTACAACTTGAAGGTCGCGACATTTACATCCGTGAAGGTTGTCACGTTTGTCATAGCCAAATGATCCGCCCATTGCGTGCGGAAACAGAGCGTTATGGTCATTACAGTGTTGCAGGTGAATCAGTATGGGAGCATCCATTTTTATGGGGCTCTAAGCGTACCGGTCCAGATCTTGCTCGTGTTGGTGGTCGATACAGTGACAAATGGCATGAAGTACATTTAATTGACCCTCGTGCAGTAGTCCCACAATCAAACATGCCTGCTTTCCCTTGGCTTGTAGATAATAAGCTTGATGGCGAATTAACTGCAGACAAGATGAAGGTATTCCGCAAATTTGGCGTTCCATATACGGATGACGAAATTGCAGGCGCCAAAGCTGCCGTTGCAGGTAAAACTGAAATGGAAGCCTTGATTGCGTATCTACAGTCATTGGGGCACGCCCTCAAGTAAGGAGGCAATATATGGATTACGGCACATTGCAAGGAATAATAACGTTAGTTGTAATGCTCGTCTTCATCGGTATATTTGCTTGGGCTTATAGCTCGCGTCGTAAAGACAAGTTCGACGAGGCGGCTAACCTTGTGTTTTCAGATGAGAAAAGCGCTCAAATGAAAAACAATAAGGACTCAGGAGAGCAAAAGAATGTTAATGAGTAGCTTCTGGAGTATTTGGATCACAGTAATCTCATTATTTGTGATCGCAGGATGTTTCATCCTACTTAGACTCATGTCTAAAAATAACACCGGAGTTAAAGAAGGCGAGTCCATGGGACATTCCTTCGACGGTATTGAAGAGCTGAATAACCCACTACCTAAATGGTGGAGTTATATGTTCTATATCACTATCGTGTTTGGTGTTGTTTATTTGATCCTTTACCCTGGTTTAGGTAACTACCAAGGTCTTTTCAAGTGGAGCAGTGCTAACCAAAGTATTGGTTACGAGCAAGGCATTAAGGCTGACTCTGCAAATGCAGTCAAGTTTGCAGAAAAAAATGGCTTAAATGTTCAGTATGATAGAGAAGTTAAGGAAGCCGATAAGCAATTTGGCCCTATTTTCGAAGCATATTTAAAAACTCCGCTTGAAGAGCTAGTTAAAAACGAAGAAGCGTTAAATGTTGGTAAACGTTTATTCGTTCAAAACTGTGCACAATGCCATGGCTCCGATGCTCGTGGTGGTAAAGGTTTCCCTAACCTAACTGATGGTGCTTGGTTATATGGTGGCGATTTAGCGACCATCAAGACGTCAATCATGAATGGTCGTAACGGTATGATGCCGCCAAAAGGTGGATTACCGATTGATGACAGTGAATTAGCTGGTTTAGCTGAATACTTATTCAAGCTTTCTGGTCGTAAGCATGACGAAGCGTTATCTGCGCAAGGTCAAGCTTCATTCATGAAGGGCTGTTTTGCCTGCCACGGCATGGACGGAACGGGTAACAAATTTATGGGCGCACCAAACCTAACTGATAAAGCTTGGGTTTATGGCGGCAGTCGTAAAGCAATCATGGAAAGCATTAAGAATGGTCGTAGCGGCGCAATGCCAGCTTGGAAAGATGTTCTTGGTGAAGAGAAAGTTCATGTTATTACTGCTTACGTTTACAGTTTATCTCACCAGAAATAAACAAATATAATCGCAAAAGGCCTCGTTTTGTCGAGGCCTTTTTTTTGATGCTAACATCGCATTTTCGCAGTAGAATAACAGCCCATTCTCAATGTGTTTTGCATGCTTACCAGAATACATTGAAAATACGGCAAAATTTATAATAAGGATCAACAAAATGGACACTCCTCAACCCTGGTATAAGCAGTTCTGGCCTTGGTTTTTAATTATTCTTCCTCTTACTGTTGTCTGCGCCAGCGTCGCAACATTAATGATTGCAATGAATAACGCCGATCCTTTGGTTGCTGACGACTACTATAAAAAAGGCAAAGGCATCAACCAAGATTTAAGCAAAATTCAAAAAGCCCGTGCGTTGGGAATGCAATTTTCGATCATTGTTAAGCCAACGGAAGTATTACTGCAGCAGCATGGTGGTAAACAATATAAGGCTGCATTAGCCGTTGAGTTCTATCATCCTACAATTAAGCAAAATGACTTCAAACAATTAGTATCAGCCGACGGCAATCATATTTATCACGTTGAGCTTAAACAGCCTCTTCAAGGTGACTGGGAAATTCGTTTAGAAAGTTTTGATAAAAGTTGGCGTCTACAAAAACGATTACCATTAATGACTGGCACAGAAAGCTGGATTAATTAACACCGCCATTTTTCAAGTAAACGCGTAGTAGATTATGACTTCTGATAAATGCTTTCACTGTGGGGAATTGATTACAACTGGTGATCAATTCTCCACAGTAATCAACAACATACCTCAGCAGATGTGCTGTCCAGGTTGCCAAGCTGTTTCTCAAGCCATCATGGATGCTGGCCTCAAAAATTATTATAAATTCAGGACAGAAGTTGGAACCAAACAATCGACGTTAGTTCCAGAAGAGCTCAATCAATTCAGTGCCTATGATCTTGAGGAAGTGCAACAGGACTTTATTCATAGTCGAGCATCTACCACAGAAGTGTCACTGTCTATTGATGGCATCACCTGCTCCGCTTGTGCTTGGCTGATTGAACACAAGTTGAAACAGCTCGCAGGTATACAAAAAGTACTTGTCAATTCAACCACACAACGGGCTTTTATTAGCTGGAATAAAGACGCTTTAAAGCTCAGTGAAATTCTTACTCAAATCAGTGCTATTGGTTATGTTGCGGCCCCCTATCAGGTTGATGCTCAAGAAGAAAAAGCCAAAAAAAGCAGTAAGCAATTTTTATTGCGTCTTGGCTTAGCAGGTTTTTCAACCATGCAGGTCATGATGTTTGCGCTGGCACTCTATACTGGCTTTTTCACTGATCTTGATGTTGAGTATCGTGATTATTTTCGTTGGGTCAGTATGATTTTTGCAGCGCCCGTCGCATTATATTCGGCACAGCCTTTCTATTTCAGTGCCATCCGTGCCCTGCTAACTGGTAAAATTAA
>JBMYXI010000112.1:0-5613 GCA_049608225.1 Parashewanella sp. | reverse complement strand
TATATCAAATTTGGGCACGTACCGTGAATAACTACGGCAAATCAGTTTGGTTTGGTCCCGTTCCTGTGCGCACGGCTGAAAAATCCGAAGCGGTTGAGCAGCTACTGCAAGGCACTAAGTTCGAGAACTACACATGGTTTGCATGGGCAGACGATGACAAAGGCACTGGCTTTACCACCGACCCAGCCCAAAAAGACAGTAAGAAATGGCTTGGTATTGCTCAAAACAAAAAGCTCAAAACCCCAAGCCAAAACCACCAAGAATACGAGTGGAACAAGAAAGCCGCCGAAGTGGGTGATGTGTTTACGCAAGATGAACAAAGTCGACTTGATGATGTCATGGCAGGCCGTGTTCCTGGTACCAGTGAGGAAATGCTTTCGGCACAAGAAGCCTTGCGAGACAAACGCTTTAACAATGAACTGCAAACTGCGCTGGATTTATTAAACCGTGGCATCAATGCAGGTGCGTTAGGTGGAGAGACGCCAGCAGGGGCGCAAAGTAAGGCGGATGCGGCGAAAGCTAGTGCATTACAAGCAGCAAAGGCTGATAGCAATTTAAGTAACAATGTAACTGAAAATAACGTAACACGTATTGCCAGACCCAAAGGCGGCAGTTTTCAGAAAGGTGGTTTTAATGTAACGGGGGCGATAAAAGTTCAGCTCCCTGTATTTTTTACATCAAGCATGGTGAGCTTTTATGTCGACGTATTTGAATATCGCTCTGGTAAAAGTTTCTCAGTTTACGTATCAGGCCATAACGATGCAGGCAGTAAGAAATGGCATAGTGTAACGGCTAAAATAGTCGGTGATGAAGCATCCAACTACACAGTTAGAGCAGGTCATGAAAATAACAAGTGTTGCTTTTGGATAGCCGAGCTTAGCTCTAAATTTCACTACCCAAGTATTACTGTAAGAGATGTGCAAATTTCTTTTGCAGCTTACGATATCACTCTTTGGGATGACAACTGGAATGTAGCATTAGTCAGTAGTTTTGGTGTGGTTCAAAATGAGTTAAGAGGCAATGTTGTGGGCAATAACGTTGCCCAGCAAAAAGCAGATATTGCCAAAGCGCAGGCGATTATTACCGCAAATGATGATGCAACCACTAAAGCCAACACAGCCAGAACGCAAGCGGTTGAGGACATTGCAGCGGGTAACTTCATTGCGCAACAGGGCTTGATAAAAAAGCTGATCGCTAATCAAGCATTAATGAACCAGGTAATCGCTCAATTTGGGCAATTTGGAGGCCTTGCCGCTGAAGCTATTGCCGCTAAAGCTGTTTCAACGGATAAGTTGCATGTTCTAGCGAGAAATCTCGTTAATAACTTTTCCCATACAGGTGAGCGTACAGGCTGGAGTGGTAACTTCCCTTTGGTTGATCATGTTCATAAAGGGCAAACCATTAAAGCAATGGAGGTGGCAACCTCTGGCAATATCGAAGTGTTTTCTGAGTGGTTTGAAATTGACCACACTAAGATTTACGAAATTAATTTTACTTTTTATCGGGTAAGTGGTGGCGCAACAGGTTCACGTTATTTAGGTATGAACGCTGATCAAAGTCTTACTGAAGTGATATATAACTCTTCAAGAACAAGCGGTGGTGATTCTGGTAACTTTTATTTTTATTATGGCGACATTGCCAACGGTGAAGCTAAGAGCATTAAAGCGTATATCATTGGCTCGGAAGTTGACCCTGCATCAGTTCCTGAGACTGATTTCAGTATTTGTAAGCTTAAACCGGCAACAAAAAAAATACGTTTACGAGCGCTGAGTTACTATAACAATGGTATTACAACCGTTGACCGCTGGATAAACCCAAGCGTAACAGAACTTGGCAGCGGTACGATCACAGCACGTCAATTAATCGCAACCCAAGCCTTATTTAACATAGTAAAAGCTCAGTTTGCCAAGTTTGGTGGGTTAACGGCAAACGAACTCAACGTTGATAGTGCGTTTATCAATAAGCTGATTTCAAACCGAGGTTTGTTTGATGAACTCAAAGCACGGATTGCCGTATTCGGTGGATTGACAGCAAATGAAATAGCAACTGGCGCGGTGAGAACTGAACACCTTGCTGTCGGTCAAACACTTCAATCGCCCGTTATCAACGGTGGCCAAGTTCGTTTAATTGGCAGCAACTATATGAGAGTTACCAGCGCAGCACCATTTGGCCCCGACAACCTTGTTGAATGGTCAGGTCCTAAGTTAATGAGTGGTAGCAATCCTAATTGGTCAGCACTGCGTAAAGCCAATGCGACGACTTATGTTACTGATAAGGGTGACGCTTACTTTGGGGGCACGTTGAGCGCGGGTGTATTAAGAACGTCAACCAGTAATCCCAAACTGTCTTCTTACGCTAATGGTGAAATAGCAGTAGAGATTGGTCCGTTCTCCACCAGAGGAAGAACAAAGACCATTATCAGTTCATTTAGCTTTGCATCCAGTTGGACGTCATCATCTTCAACTAGTTTAAAGCCATCCATTTCATGGGTACTTGAAAGACGCATAGGTAATGGCAACTGGCAAGCTTTAACCAGTGTGACACAAAGAGGGCATGTGCATTCGCATTTTGAAGGTGAAATTGGAAAGTATGAAAATGCTAAATCACTCAATGCATCAAATACTTTTACCGATACCACCAACTCAACATCACTTTATTCCTATCGAATAAGAATAACAGGTTACAACAACGCATCACCGAGCAGTGCTATTGATGGTCAGATGTTCTCGCTGTCATCAAGTGAAGAATAACAAAATCATTTACACAAGGAGCTAAACCATGGCATTAACTATCGCCAAGCTAAAACTAGAATCAGGGCTTGAATTAACCAATCCGCTCATCATTATTAGCGAGCTAAATACTAGCAATAACAGCAGCCAAAGCCAACGTTTAGAAATTGCCAGCACGCCAGCAGAAGGGCAAGCAGAGCGGTTAAACCAAGAATACAGTCTCAACACCAGTAAAAGCGGCGGCACTTACTGCAACTACATGGTAAGCGTATTCTTAAACAAAGAAGCATTCGACACAGGCAAACCACCTGTTGAGCAGCTAAAAGATAACCGCAGTATTAAGGTATTCAGCCTCAACCTCGATGGTGATGAATATAAAGACCTAACCCCAAGAAAAGCAGCATATGCCCACTTAAAGAAGCAAGATGGGTTTGTTAAAGCAGAAGAGGTAGAAAACTTAGAGGTTTAAGAGTAGAGTTAAGCCAAGATTAAAGGCGACTACAGTTGCCTTTAATTTGCCAGACCAACCGAACCAATCACAATCATTTGCCAATCTAAGCGAACCCAAAATTAAGATTATCAACGAATAGAATTGCCAAAACACCCGAACGCATTTGACGCAGTACCCGACGCGCTACAAAAATGCAGCCATTTACGAGCTTTACCATACCAACTACTTTCACCACCGCCTCGCACCTTCCAATGAGGAAATGCTGCTTGGTAGAAATGTAAGCTTCTTTCGAGATCGGTAACCACAAGGTTCACATGTTCTAGTTGGATCATAAATGTTTCCTTAGTTAATTGGTACGAATGGTATTACATGCCGTAGGAAAAACGGTGCTGTTCTGGAGTAGGAAAATCTCTTAAGTGTGCTCTTACTTGGTAAAGTGAGGTTGCATAAAGGGATAAGGTATGGAGGCTGTAGCGAATTCTGCTTCGTAGGTTTTTATCGTGTTCGTCATTCACTTCCGAGTTAAGCATATTTTCAACAAAACGAATGATGAGGTGATCTGGTGTTGGGGTCATTTTATTGTTTTTAAAGGCATTCATTTTTAACTCTGCGATAGGATAACTTCCACCAATACCACTCGAAACAGAAACTAATAACACGGGTTTGTATGCTGTTTCCTCATGGCTGCACATTAATAAAAAGTTTTTCAATAACGGTGAGGCGGTACCATTCCATTCAGGTGTAATGAGTAGAATGGCATCGGCTTGCATTAATGATTTTGAAATATGTTTCCAATCGCTTCCTTTGTTTTCTCCGTCCCACAAAGGGATATCAAAATCACATAAATCGATGGTCGTTACATTTTTAAATTCTGAAGCTTGCTGTTGAAGATACAAGGCCACTTTTTTGCTTTGAGATTGTTTGCGCTGACTGCTGCTAATGATGAGGAGGTTCATAATATGTAATCCTTTGTGTTTATCAAGTAATATATAAAGTAAATTATTTATTTAATCTTGTAAAGTTGAATATATAAATAAAAAAGTTTACTTATTGCTTGGTGGCAGCAATAATAGTGTTAATGACTGATGGAGGGCTTATGAAGACAACTGATAGCATCTTAAATCGAATTAAGATTAGTGGCCCTATGACGGCAAAAGTGCTAGCCGAAGAATTAAATATGACCACTATGGGAGTGCGTCAACATTTACAAGCACTGGAAGATAGTGGTGATTTGATCACTGAAGATATCGCTACAGGTCGAGGTCGACCGAGCCGTTTTTGGAAGCTTACTCAAGTAAGCGCAGTGCATTTTGCTGATAGGCATGAAGAGTTAAGTTTGCAGCTTATTGACTCAATCAAAGTGGTATTCGGTGATGCGGGAATGGAAAAACTGATCAAGCAAAGAGAAGTGGAGTCTTTAGCGGTATATCAACAAGCAATGGAGCAAGCTGTAACCGTCGAACAGCGATTAACTGTGCTCGCCCAAATTCGAAGCGATGAAGGTTATATGGCGAGCTGGGAGCAGGCTGGGGACGACTATTTGTTTATCGAAAACCATTGTCCGATCTGCGCTGCTGCAACGAAATGCCAAAACTTTTGCCGTTCCGAGCTTAAGCAGTTTCAGATACTATTTAAAGGTATCGCACAAGTTACTCGCGACGAACATATTGTTGAAGGGGCAAGGCGGTGTGCTTATCGCCTTGAGGTTAATTAAAACGCGAACATGTCGACTAAATGATAGCCTTTAAAATAAGACGTTGCAGGGTCTTTCAAGAAAGCTCTTATTGTGCCTCTGTGCTCTTCAAGTACATATTGATCAACCCAGTCCGAAATAATGTTATCATTGCCATGGAGATCAATGTCGTTTGGTGCTTCATTTTCGGCGAGACAGTGTAAATCGGGCAGTGGAATACTTATACCTGTGATTTCCATTGCTGCAAATATTAAGTCCATATTTGTGGTAATTTGACGGGCTTTTTTTATTCCAGGCTGTGCTGTTTTATATTCAGCAGTTGTTTGTTGCTGAGATGCTAGCGAACCTGCTAAGACTAAACATTGCTTTCCATCTTTGTTCATTACAAGCGCGAGTTTTTTTCTATTTGCCCCCGGAAATATAATATTGTTCAACGCAGCTTCTTTATTCGCTTGAAGCAAAGGTTTTAGTACAGAAAGTGAGCGTTTACAGCTTGAATTTAGATATTCACTGTAGGTCATATCCGTTTTTTCGGAAGACATTTGAACAAGTATTCTTTGGCACAGTTGAATTCTGTTAAACACAGTATCATTTACTCCATCAGCCGAAATGAATGTTTTTATCGCCCATTGCCCCTCTTGTTGGGCTGCAGAATATTGCTGGCTTGACGTTGAAAAGACACTTGAATTCTGTGAGAGACTTTCGTTGGAAGCCGTCCAATCAGACTGAGATGAAAGAAG
>JBMYXI010000111.1:0-5642 GCA_049608225.1 Parashewanella sp. | reverse complement strand
GAGTATCGCCAACAAAGCATTGAAATAAAAGACGAACTGGTCGCCAAAGCACTCAACAAGATGCAGCAAGGCGGCGATCAACAACAAATAATTCTGGAATTAGCCAATAAATTAACCAACAGGTTGATCCATGCACCAACTCAAGCCCTGACGAAAGCCAGTCGTCAAGGCGACTTGAATACATTAGAAACCTTGAAATCCGTATTAGGATTAAACAAACACTAAGGTCTGTATCCCCATGAAAGATTCCGTTATCCGCAAGCTTGAAGGCTTGCTTGAACGTAATGATGAAGTGACTGCATTGCTTGGCGATGCCGATATTATTTCTGATCAAGAAAAGTTCCGTGCTCTGTCAAAAGAATTCGCCCAACTTGAAGAAGTCGTGCAAAGCTTTAAAGCGTTTCAACAAGCTCAATTAGATCTAGAAACGGCCAAAGAAATGCTGGACGAAGACGATCCCGATCTAAAGGAAATGGCACAAGAAGAGATAAAAGAAGCCAAGGCAACTTTAGAAACCCTTGAAGCTGAACTGCAAATCTTATTACTGCCAAAAGATCCTAATGATGACACTAACGCCTTTATTGAAATTCGTGCGGGTGCAGGCGGTGATGAAGCTGCTATTTTTGCGGGTGACTTATTCCGCATGTATAGCCGCTATTGCGAAGCCAACCGCTGGCAAATGGAAATCATGAACGCGAACGAAGGCGAACATGGCGGGTTTAAAGAAATCATTGTTAAAGTGAGTGGTGAAGGTGCTTACGGTAAGCTAAAGTTCGAGTCAGGCGGTCACCGAGTTCAACGTGTTCCAGAAACTGAGTCTCAAGGTCGCGTGCATACTTCAGCCGTTACGGTTGTGGTATTGCATGAAGTGCCTGAAGCCGAAGCTATTTCAATTAACCCTGCTGATTTAAAGGTCGATACCTTCCGAGCTTCAGGCGCGGGTGGTCAGCACGTCAACAAAACCGATTCAGCCATTCGTATTACTCATATACCATCAGGTATTGTGGTTGAATGCCAAGACCAACGTTCACAGCATAAAAACCGAGCTCAAGCCATGAGTGTTCTTTCTGCTCGTCTGCAAGCCGTTGAAGACGACAAACGTCGTGATGCTGAGGAGTCAACCCGTCGTAGTCTGGTTGCCAGTGGTGATCGTTCTGAGCGCATTCGTACCTATAACTTCCCACAAGGTCGAGTCAGCGACCACCGTATCAACCTAACTTTATACCGTTTAGGCGAAGTGATTGAAGGTGACTTAGACGCATTGCTTGATCCTATTATGCAAGAACATCAAGCTGATTTGCTGGCAGCGCTTGGGGAATAACAATTTACATGAACACTTCCATATCTAGCTCTTTTTCATTGAGTATTGGTCATGCCATTCAATGGGGATTTTCACAACTCAGTGAGCATTCTGAATCGGCTCAACTAGATGCGGAAGTGTGTTTACAGCATTGCCTCAATAAAAACCGAACTTACCTTTATACTTGGCCAGATAAAAACCTAACCGCCAATCAATGGCAAGCTTTTGCTAACATGATTGCTAAACGTAAGCTAGGTCAACCCATTGCACATATTATTGGTGAACGTGAATTTTGGTCATTACCATTTTTAGTTAATGAAACCACATTAATCCCGAGACCTGACACCGAAATATTAGTAGAAACGGCACTGAATCTGCCTTTAGCAGAGGATGCGCGTATATTGGATCTCGGCACTGGAACAGGTGCGATTGCCTTGGCGCTTGCCTCTGAGAAACCGCAATGGAAGATCACCGCAGTCGATAAAGTTGCTGATGCCGTTACTCTAGCAAAAGCCAATCAAGCAAGATTGTCTTTACCTCAAGTCGAAATATGCCAAAGTGATTGGTTCAGTGCCATCAAACAAAGTAAGTTTGATCTCATCGTTTCCAATCCGCCCTATATAGATCACAAGGATCATCACCTCACTCAAGGCGATGTCCGTTTTGAACCGCTCAGTGCCCTCACCGCGAATGAACAGGGCTTTGCTGATCTATTCCATATTGCTTCGCACGCCAAACAACATTTGACTGAAAATGGTTATTTGTTAATGGAACATGGTTATAAACAAGGATTGACGTTACGACAAAAAATGAGCGAGCTTGGTTATTTGGATGTTGGAACAATAAGAGATTTTGGCAGTAATGAGCGCTGCACTTTAGGTCGCTTAGCGCTTTAATTACCATTTGATCATATTTAGTTTAAAAGTAGTTAGATTAAAGGTACAAAGATACCCTTTATCATTCAGGTGATCCCTTGAGAGGTATGAATTATCTATGCTTGAATCTAAATTACCTTTTGCAAGCTTCTCACCAGAAATTCCAACGTCAACGATAATTGAATCTCAAACTCAACATCAAAATAGTGCTTCAGCCTCATTCATCGTTGAGACTTTATCCACCCCTCAGGCATATAATGTAAATTCAGACCCAAGCCCACTAACTGAAGTTGCGCAGCTTGCAAACTTTCACACAGAAACAACATTATCGAACGCAATCATATCTGGCGAGATATCTCGGCAAAATGCTCCACCTCATATCAGCGATGATTCTATCGTTGCAATGCTGGCAAAGCATATTGCTCATAATGAGATACATCAATTTGAGCGGGCATTAATAGATCCTCTGACTTTAATTGTTGCCAAGCACCAAGAAAGCAAACTATTGTATTGTGCGGTACAAGAGTCAGCATTCACAGGTGATCATAAATTTATTTCTATTCTGGTTGAGCGATATAGCTTCTCTCTACGCTGTAAGATAACGCCTTCAAAAGCACTTCTACAATTGGTACTACAGCTTAATAATCCTGAAACAAGTAAATTTGTTACTCAACTACTTTCTGCACAAATGGAAGCAAATTCACTACTCATAGAAAAAGGATTTACTGCCCAACGGGTAAGTCGAGATACTGTAGGCTCCATGCTTTGTCATCCAACACTTTGCCAACAACTGATCAAAGCCATTGAAAATGATGATCGATGGAGCGTGCTTTATTATCTTGAGCAAGGTGTTGATATCAACCAAACCAGTTGTCAAACAACATTTTTGCATACCGCAGTCAACCTTAACCGAGGAACAATTGTTGAAACACTATTAATAAATGGTGCAAACCCAAACATAAAAAATTGGCATGATGAATGCCCTCTTTATGTGGCTACGGGTGATAAAAATATTAGTATGGTAGAGCTGCTATTAGCGTATTTTGCCGATCCTTTTGCCGTTAATCGTGATGGTGATACTGCACTTCACCTAGCATCACAAAGAGGCGAGGTCACTATCGCTGCATTACTGTTAGAAAATAATGCGAGTATTGAGTGGCAAAATAATCAAGGCATGACACCATGGGACTATGCAACACGCTATAACCACAGCGACTTATTAGCACTCTTTAACCAAGAAGAAATGACTGATAGCTTTAGAGAATATATAGATCTATCACTTCCAGAAAATGACTTACGGAGAAAGCTCCGTCAAAAAAGAACTGCTAAATTCGAGTAAATTAACAAGACATATTAAAACAACGGACTCCCTGCTGAGAAGGTAATGCTCGATGTGAAACCATGATTAAGGTTTTTTCTTTAAAAACGTCAAAAATCAATTCAAAGATAACCTGCTCCGTTTCAATATCCAGCCCTTCTGTCGGTTCATCCAACAACACCAAAGGCGCATTTCGAAGTAAAGCACGAGCAATACTCAACCTGGTTTTCTCGCCACCAGAAAGTTGTCTGCCGCCATCACCTATCCACAAATTTAGTCCTTGCGATTCCAGTAAATATGTTAGTTCAACATCATCTAGAACGCTCTTTAGCTCAGCATCTGTCACCTGCACACCATCCGCTAATGCTATCGCTAAATTATCTCGTAAACTGGCAGAGAATATTTGTGGTTTTTGTTCAATATAAGTGATGGACTTACACAAAGCCGCTTCACTGTATTGTTCAATAGGTTTCCCAGCTAAAGTAATCATGCCTGAGCTTGGTAATTGCAGCCTAGTGATCAAGCTGAGTAAGCTTGATTTTCCGCAGCCGGAATGTCCCATTACGACAATATGCTCACCCGCGTTAACATCAAGGGAAACATTGCTAAGCACGTTTTTTTCATCATAACCAAAATGTAAATTTGTTATCGATAATTGCCCCGTTAAGGCCGATTGCTTATCGCTACCGTAACACACCGCTGGCTGTTGCTGTGTAATTTCATTAATACGACCAGCTGCCATCACGCAGGCAGAAAGCTGCTGACTTGAGGTAAGAAGCGGCATAATCACTTCCATAAATGCAATAACCACAAACACGACCAACGCCATTTCAGCACCTGAAAATGTCACTGCCATATCAGCTCCATGATTACCTAGATAACCCCGCCCCAACCAATACAAGGTGACGATTAATAATAAACCATGAGACAAAATAAGCAGTGACTGCAATAAGGCATTACGTTTTACTAAAGATAACTGCGTCGTATAAAGCTGAGTTTCAAACTCAGCGAGGGAGCTTTTAAATTGTTCAAAACAACCAAATAAAGTGAACTCCATTTGGCAATCAAGCAATTCTAACACTGACAAACGATAGACTCGTTTAGCATTCAACACATTAACTGCGGGAGATTTCGCAAAGAAATAACCAAAGGTAGGCAGTGAGATACCTAACCCGCATAAAACCAACCCAAGATTTATCGCTAATTCGACTTGCCAAAAGCTCACGCCAATGATTAAAAATAACGACAACAAAAAATAACTGATGATAGGCGTCATCACTCGCAGGTACAGTTGATCTAAAATATCGATATCTGTTAATAATCGATTCAACACTTCACCACGCTTGAATCGTGATAACTGAGAAACAGATAAAGGCTGCAACTTCTGCCACAGCCAGATTCTTATTTGAGTCAGAATTTTTAGTGTCGCTTGATGAGTAACTAATCGCTCACCGTAACGGCCAGCGGTTCTCAACATAGCGAGAAAACGAACACTTGCAGCTGGTGTATAAAAGTTGAAACTTTTAATACCTAATGCCGTTAATCCAGCAATGGCGGTTGCCGTAAGAAACCACCCTGAAACACCCAGTAAGGCAATACCCGCGAACAAAGTCGCTAGATTCAGCAATACCCCAAGTGTGATCAAAAACAACTGAGATTTAAACAAGCGAACAAAAGGCTGTAACTGAATCAGTTGATAGTCTCGTTTAAGCCGCTTCATCCATTACTCTCCTGCTGACTTTCGAGCATTGTTTGAAAAGCACCTTTGGTTTGCATCAAGGATTGATAACCATCTTGTTGAACCAGTTGCCCATTTTCGAGCACCCAAATTGTGTCCATATGCATTAACTGTTCAATACTATGCGTGGCAAGGATAAAACCACTGTTGTTTGCATGTTCGAATAACGCATGCCAAACAGCGTGTTGACTGTCTTTATCTAATGACGCTGTCGGCTCGTCGGCAATGCATATACTCGATGGTCTCAATAATAGGCGCGCTAGCGCTATTCGCTGTGCTTGCCCAACTGATACGCCAATATTACCCTCTTTTATTTCAGCCTTTAGTCCATTAGCAGTTTGCTCAATCCATTCAGAGAGTTTGACACGTTCAAGCACCTTCAGCATTTTTTCCTCTGATGCTTCTCTATCT
>JBMYXI010000110.1:0-5704 GCA_049608225.1 Parashewanella sp. | reverse complement strand
TGGTGGCAGTTACAACAATAACATCAACCAGTCTTCTGAGTCGTCATTGTGTTTAGCTCGATTACCTAGTGGCACTTGCTTTATCCAGCGCAACACTCCTAAAGCAATTGAAGGGACTGGGTTGGAATTTGAAGCTAGCGTCAATAAACGTTTTTCGTTAGCTGGGCATCATGGATTAATTTTTCGTTCACTGTTATTTGGTAATGTTTACCACAACCACACGCAATTTAATGAAAATACTTTGACCAGTAAATTTGGTTACAGTTATCAAAATGCTAAAAATCAGATTTTTGTATCCCCACTATTCGAACATAAAGGTTTGGCAAACGAAACCTTGTATAACGCATGGGGTGCAAGTGCTGAATGGCTGAATATTTTGTCGCCCCAACGTGCTCTCAAGATTGAAACGAATATTAAGCAGCAAGAATATCAAAAACGTGGTTTACGCTTTCAAAATGGTATCGAAGTTTCAGCATTTATCACTTTTTGGAATCAATTTAATAACGGCTGGTTTGTCTTTGCGGGTGCCGATTACTTGCAAAAAAATAGCCGTAATAAGGTGTTTTCCATGAATCAACCGGGAGTGAGATTTGGTGTATCCAAACCGCTTTTTGATGGCATTGATGCCACTTTATTTACCTCATTTAGAGAGCGTCGTTTCGCAGAATATAATGCGATTCTGAGAAAAAAGCGTCTGGACTATGAACAAAATTATACGCTTGTAGTAAATGCTGAACGTTTTGCCGTTATGGGAATTTCACCGAGTTTGACAGTGCGTTACAGCCACATCAATAGTAAAGTTGATTGGTTATTTACCCATGATAAAACCACTGTCAGCCTTAAATTTAATCGTAAGTTTTAACTTATCATTCAATAACATCCACAGGGATTTGATATGAGTCGTTTTTTTATTTTTACTTTTATTTTATTCATTGGTTTTCAAGTACAGGCCAATGAAGTCAGTCACGGTTTACCTGCCGATTTATCGCCTTGGGGCATGTATTTAGCCGCCGATTGGGTGGTTAAATCGGTGATGATTTTGCTGTTACTTGCCTCGATTCTGACATGGGGTATTTTTGTTGCTAAGCAAGTGCAATTGTATAAACAAACCAAGCTAGCAAAAGGCTTTTTGTCACAGGTTCTGTCTGCGGAAAAATTTGATGATTGTAAGCAAATAAAGAGCACTGATAATCCATTTGCGCAAAGTGTGGTGCAGTCCACCGCAACTGAACTTAAACTTTCGTTCTCTAACAGTGATAGCAAGGTAAACGATGAAGGCATTAAAGAGCGAGTGAATGAACGTTTACAACGCCTACAAATTAATGCTGGTGCACATATGAATAAAGGCACAGGAATTCTTGCCAGCGTGGGTTCGGTGGCGCCTTTTGTTGGTTTATTTGGTACTGTATGGGGGATCATGAACTCCTTTATTGGCATCGCCCAAACCCAAACCACTAACTTAGCGGTTGTGGCGCCGGGCATTGCAGAAGCTTTGTTAGCAACTGCCATTGGTCTGGTGGCGGCGATCCCAGCGGTATTACTCTATAACTACTTTGCTCGTGCCATCACTCATTACAAAGCCTTATTAGCCGATATTTCCAGTGCGCTAATGATAGTCGTAAGTCGAGATTTGGATAAAAGAAAGAACGGATAAATTTTTGTATTAATGGTTTCTAAATGAAATCAAAGTCAAACAGATCAGAAATAAGCTGACCATCCGAGGCATGGATGCCGAGGTTGAACGTCCATGGATGGATTTACAGTGTGTCAGCGTTTTCTGTCTGTGTGATTAATGCATATCCCAGTACAAATTTGAGAAAGAGAAATGGCATTTAATAACTTAGGCAGTGACGCTAACGAACTCGCAGAAAACCATGACATCAATGTCACCCCATTTATTGATGTCATGTTGGTGCTGTTAATTATCTTTATGGTGGCAGCACCGTTGGCAACAGTGAGTATTCCTGTGGATTTACCAAACTCCAGTGCGAAACCGCAACCTACACCAGAAAAACCGTTATTTCTCACCATTGAGAAAGACAGCACTTTAACCTTGGGAGATGATAACCAAGTCAAGCTGGAGCAATTAACATCACAATTGGATGTAATGCTGGAAAATAAAGAGCAACGGATTTATATTCGTGCCGACCAGAACATTGCTTACAAGGACTTAATGGCGGTGGTTAATCAACTTAATCAATCAGGCTATTTGCAAATTGCATTGGTGGGATTGGAAGGCGTTGAGGGCGGGCAATGAAACCCATGCCAGCAGTAGAGCGCAGCCATATCAAACAATTGTTATCAGGAAAATCATCGGCATCCATGAGTAACTCTCTGATGCCTTTATCCAATGATAAGTCGACCTTTTTGATCGGACTTAGCATCAGTATTGCTTTGCACGCTGGAATATTTGGCTATTACTTTTGGCAACCAGAAACACCACCTGCAACAACGGCTGCCGCTGCCCCCATTCCTGTTACTTTGGTGATGCCCATCGCCTCACCTCAAAAAATGCACCAAACCCAAATAGAGCCTGAACAAGAGCAACAGCCTGACTTGCAAAAGAGCCAGCCAAAACCGAAACCCAAAGCTAAGCCTGAGCCAGAAGTTAAAGTTCCTGAAGCGAAGAAAGACACTCCGTTTGAAACGGCTGAACTAAAGCCTAAAGTTGAAGAAAAGCCGAAAGAACCTGAAGTTGAGCCTGAACCTATTGAGGAAGTCGTTAAAGCCAGCAGTATTGATTCAATAAAACAAGAAGCCAAGCCAGAGCAAGCCATAGACATTGAAACACCAGAAAAACAAATTGCAGCACCGCAATTAGGCGCAACCAATCCGGTCGCAGAGCAACGAAAAGTCAGCTGGCAAACTGTGCTTAATGCCCATTTGGAGCAACACAAAAAGTATCCTCGTCATGCGAAACGATTACGCAGACAAGGTATTCCTTGGGTTCGTTTTAAATTAGACAGAAAAGGTTATGTTCAACATGTAGAGTTGGTTACCAGCTCAGGCGTTCCATCACTGGATAAAGAAGCTTTAGCCTTGCCTAAACGAGCAGAGCCGTTACCGCCGCCACCTAAAGACGTCGCTGGAGATTTGCTTAGCCTGACTGTGCCAATAGTATTTTCGCTGAGATAGGTTTGTTTTATTCTTACGTATAATTGACTTATTTGAGGGAATTCAGGATGGATTATTTTTATTGCCTGAGAGGAGAGAAGATAGAAAATATCTTAGGTGGGTTAAGGATAAACCTCAGAAGTACCCGAGGAATAGAAAAATGCCAGCCAGCTTAACAGACAGGCATTACTCCTTTTAGGGGGCCGTGATACCGCCAACTAGCAAGGCTATATTGAAGCCAACGGTGGTCTTGGTTGTAAGCGAGGCAACCGTCCAGTCAAGCTTGCCAAAATCGTTAACAAAGCTGCGAACCGCTACGGTGAAGACATTATTAAAATCATCGGTGTGATTGCTGATGCAAAAGTAGAAACAAGGCTCGAAGGTTGGAAGCTGCAAAGGGCTGAGCCAGAAAGAGCTAAACCCAAAGTTAATGCTCAATACGAGGAAGCCGTTTGCTCTTTAAGCAGCGGCAGCTGCGCTCCTTGGAGATCTGACAATAACTGTACGGAGGAAGTTGGTTTCATTAACCTCGCTTGTAAACAATCAAATAAAAGGATGAAGGCGGTTAATGAAAGTTGTAATTTTTATGTTACATAAGCAGCTTCAGTTAAACCAATTCTTGCTATCTGGCTGTTTGATATAGTGATATCGTGTACCGCATAAAAATGTGGCGTCAAAAAAGGATTGATAATGACAAACACAAAAGCGTACTACATCGACAGAGGGCTACACTGGCTATCCGCAATTATCATCATTGATATGCTTTGGGGAATGGGAACCTCAATACACATAACTGATTACCGAGTAAAGGGCGATTTGATTCATAAGCAAGACGCAATGACAACTCACCTTTTTGAAGCAATTGCCTTATTTGTCTTGTTAGGTGGTCGCATTTTATGGAATCGCATTTATCCAAACCGTGATACGAAAATGATTTTCCAAAGTGTGAGGCATAAAGTTATTACCTATGGATTGCATTACTCGCTTTATCTAACCTTCGCATTACTTGCCGTTTCAGGTTTCCTTTCTCTAATAAATGGTGAATTGCCATTAGATTTTTTAGGCATTTTGTCAGTTCCATTTTCATCAGTAGACCGAGATGTGTTTGGTTTTGCATTTGAAAGTCATGAATGGCTTACAAAATGGCTATATGCAGTATTAGGGATTCATATTGTTGGTGGTTTGTATCTTCATCGTTAACTAATTAAAAAATAAGAATTTAGAAAAAAGAGAATCCATTGATTAAACAATTTATACCTGACTCTTTTGAAGCTCCTTTAACTCATGAATCAAATCATTTTTGCTTCGTACCTTTAGCACCTCCAGTTGCAGCTAAAGATCACGAAGCAGTGATGTCATCGGTAGATAGTTTAAAAGGGATTTTTGGTAAAACTTCTGACTGGCCGAAAGCTAGCTTAACGTTAGTCGAGAATACAAAGAGCCTAGAACAGCACAAATACGAGTTTGAAAAGAAGTTGGCATTTGCATATTCAGTTTTTAATTCAACAAAGGACTTGTGCTTAGGTTCTATTTACATAGACCCAAGCCAGTCGAGCCAATTCGATTGTGACGTGTATTTTTGGATCAGAGATAGCCACATACATTTAGAAACTGAGCTAAAAAATGAGATTGATGCATGGTTTAAAGCAGTATGGCCTTTCAAGGCTGTGGCGTATCCTGGCAGAGAAATCTCATGGGAAGCTTGGGAGTCGATAATAGAAACGAATTAAGAACATAAGATGATTTCAACGAGCAATGCACCACATTATAAATGGGGCAATAATTGTGATGGCTGGCATTTGGTTCAATCTGAAAACCTAAGCGTGATTCAAGAACGAGTACCACATGGTTGTAGTGAAGTTCGCCATTACCATCAATACGCAGAACAATTCTTTTTTATCTTGAGTGGTACAGCAACACTAGAAGTTGATGGTGTGATGCATGAGCTAACCTGCCAGCAAGGAGTTCATGTACCAGCAGGAGTAGCACACCAATTGAGTAATCAACACCGTGATGATTTAGTCTTTGTCGTTAC
The DNA here is from genome assembly GCA_049608225.1 of Parashewanella sp. Classification (GTDB taxonomy): domain Bacteria; phylum Pseudomonadota; class Gammaproteobacteria; order Enterobacterales; family Shewanellaceae; genus Parashewanella. The sequence continues at coordinate 555 of JBMYXI010000110.1, read as the reverse complement.
CTCAACTCCACCCAGTCACGGTGATAGAGTTGAGGTTTCAGAGGGAATATGCGAAAGATGAAAGGAAACATTATTGCTGAAACTCAGAGAGTAACTCTTATTTTACCAACTGAGAACGATGCAAGGCTGGTTAGAGATTATTACCTGAGCAACAAGTCTCATTTAGCGAAATGGGAGCCTGTTCGTTCATCTTCATTTTATGAGATTAAAACATGGGAAAAGTTGCTTAGAGAAAGCAAAAGGTCGTTTGATACTGGTAGTGCTGTAAAATTGATTGCACTTAATCAAGAACAAACAGAAGTCATTGGTGTTTGTAATTTTAGCAATATCATTAGAGGCGTATTCCAAGCATGCAATCTTGGTTATTCGGTTGGTCAAAAGTTTGAAGGCCAAGGTTTGATGCACGAAATTTTGGATGCAGGCATTTCCTATATGTTCAATGAGGTTGGGCTACACAGAGTTATGGCTAACTATGTACCAGAAAATAAAAGAAGTGCAGCACTACTTGAGCGATTAGGTTTTGAGAAAGAAGGCTTGGCTAAGTCTTATCTTAAA
>JBMYXI010000109.1:0-6003 GCA_049608225.1 Parashewanella sp. | reverse complement strand
GCTTAGCACCGTACTTAGAACGGCCTTGGCGACGAGCAGTTACACCTGCACAGTCAAGCGCACCACGAACAGTGTGGTAACGAACACCAGGCAAATCTTTTACACGACCGCCACGGATCAAGATTACGCTGTGCTCTTGTAAGTTGTGGCCTTCACCGCCGATGTATGAAGTAACTTCAAAACCGTTAGTTAGACGCACACGCGCTACTTTACGTAGTGCAGAGTTAGGTTTTTTAGGTGTAGTAGTGTAAACACGAGTACATACACCACGTTTTTGTGGACACGCATTCAACGCAGGCACATTAGTTTTAACAACTTTTGGCTTACGTGGCTTACGTACCAACTGGTTAACAGTTGCCATGTAGAGCTCCAATTTCGCTGAGTTTTAACAACTCAACACATAAGGTATGAAAAAATCTATGATCCTACTTTCGGAACATTACCGACAGTAGGACGCGGAATTTTAGAAAGCAATTGCCGAACTGTCAAGAATTAGCCAGTTTTTATCTGCTATTTCGTCATTTATAAATCTATTTTAATTTAATATTGGCTTTATTGAGCTTCATAGCCGATAAACCCTGCCAATAATTTGAACAAGAACTGTAGCAGCGCCATGCAATTCTCTTCAGTAATAGAGACGAAAAAGCACCTAAACATAGGTGCTCTAAATTAGGGCGTGTTGATCTTTCAGGATTGAATTTTGTGCTATTTGAGCACGTTTCTGTTTAGGGAGCGAGCTGTTACGCTTAGTCATCTAAGTAAGCTGCTTACAACACAGAACAGGAAGTGCTCAAAGCATCGAAGATAGCGTAAATTGGTCACTTCTGCTGGGTTATCGTTTGTTTATGTGGAGCAGCCACACTTCGCAAACTCTGCCTTGCATAAGACAACCAATTTATCGCTGCAAAAACAAGCACGAAAAATCAACGCGCCCTAAGCTTTCTAACGGAATGAGACCACATCTTCAGTACTATTCTGCTTTGATGAATAATCTAAAAAAGTTGTGGGACTTATTCTAAATTAGGCAAATACCGCTTGAAGTGGCGGCACAACCTGCTTTTTACGGCTTAATACGCCCGGCAACCATGCACGACCACTTTCAGAAGCAATATCATAAGCTTTTTTACTTAGCGCTTCGTCATCACTGACAACGAGCAGCTCTGAGCCTTCTTTCATAATGTCTGTAAGCAGTAACATAACCGTATGACGATTGCCTTCTGCTTTCAATTTAGCGATATCAGCTTCCAGATCCGCTTTAATATCATCAAATACTGCAAGATCAACCACTTCTAATTGACCAATACCAATCAGATTACCATTCATATTAAAATCTTTGAAATCACGCATAACCAGATCACGCGGCTCGGCGCCTTTAACGTCTGACTTCACGTTAAACATTTCCATGCCAACTGCTTTAAAATCTTCAATACCTGCTATTTCAGCTAATGCTTCAACACAGCGAATATCGGCAGTGGTACAAGTTGGTGATTTGAAGATAACTGTATCACTTAAAATTGCACACATCATGATGCCAGCAATATTGGCTGGAATTTCTACATTGTAAAAATCATACATCATCTTAATAACTGTGTTACTACAACCCACAGGGCGGATCCAACATTCAAGCGGTGTCGATGTCGTTAAGTCACCCAATTTATGATGATCAACAATACCAACAATCGTTGCTTCGGCAATATCGTCTGGTGCTTGGGTTAATTCAGAATGATCAACAATGTAAACCTCTTCCCCTGCATAACTCATTTTCAATTCAGGCGCTTCAAAACCAAAGCGATCAAGAATGTATTGCGTCTCTGGTGATGGCTCGCCTAAACGTGCGGCTTTTGCTGGCTCACCGATTTGATTTTTTAAATAGGCTAAGGCGATTGCACCACAAATTGAATCTGAATCTGGGATTTTATGACCCACTACATACATTGACATTGCTTACACTCCAAATATTTTTCGGCAATTTTAGCAAATGTAGTTGTAATCAAACAATAGACGTTAACTGAACTTAAAAGTAAACTTTAGATTACTCATCAATTCCAACATTATGAAATACATGCAAACCGTTCGTGCAGCACAAGCTTCCAACATTTTGATCCCTAAGAACACATCGACTCAAGTAACGGTTCTCGACTTTTTAAGTCAACAATTTCCACATATTGAGCATAAGTTATGGCAACAGAGGTTAGAAGCAGGCAAGGTGCATTGGCAATGTGGCGAGCCTATTTTTCCTGAGACACTCTGCCGCCCAATCCAACGAGTGTATTATTACCGAGAAGTAGCACAAGAAACTAAGGTACCTTTCGAAGAAGAAATACTTTTTGAGAACGAAAATATTCTCATTGCTCATAAACCACACTTTTTACCCGTCACCCCAAGCGGCAGCTACGTCAATGAATGTTTAATTAACCGATTACGAATAAAAACAGGCATAGCGACCATTACTCCAGCACATCGTTTAGACAGAGATACTGCGGGTATCATTTTAATGACCAAAAAGCCTGAAATACGCAGTATTTATCATAACTTGTTTAAAGATAGGAGAATTAAAAAGCGTTACCAAGCCATCGCTAAAATACCCAAAGAGCTACAGAGCAAATTTAATCAATCAGCAAAAATAGTTTGGACAGTTAAAAATAAACTCGTTCGAAGCACGCCATCGTTTTTGATGAAAACAACAGCAGGTGAAGCCAATACCCATTCTGAAATTCAGCTGATTGATGTGAAAAACGGTAGGGGCTTATTTGAACTAGAGCCAGTAACAGGTAAAACTCATCAGTTACGCGTGCACATGCTCAGCATCGGATTACCTATATTGAATGACCCATTTTATCCGGTATTACCACTGGCTCAAAAAAGCAACTTTTCATTACCACTCAAGCTATTAGCTAAACAGTTAGAATTTATTGATCCCATATCCAATAAATTAATCAGCATATCCACTCAAGGACTTGATTGGTAACAAGTGTTGCAAAGAATAAAAAGTAACAGCTTGTTGTACTATCTCATTAACCGCCTCGATCACACCTACAGGTTCTGATTAACAGCATAGGAGAAGCATCCAGCGCAGCCACTACACCCAATAGCATCTGGTATACCGATAGTGGTCATTGCACCAAAAAGTAATGTGACAAGTATCAGTTGCGCGCTGAAATCTTCTGAGGTGTCGCGACCATCTACATGATAAATTGCAATATATTCATCAGTTGATGATAACTATCTGAGGAGGTGGATGAGGGAAGGGTTGTCTTGTTCCTCCCACAGAGACAAAACAGAGATTTAGTTCAAAATAAAATAATAACTGTTAGAGCTATTGATTTATTTCATCAAGTAACTGGCGACTTAGTTGACCAATTTGATGATATTCCGGTTTAATGTAACTTTGCTCAATCGCCGTTTGCAATGCATCAATTGCAGAAACTTCATCATCTAAACTCAGAAAACATTGAGCGATACGAAATGTTGCACCAGGATCGCATGCATCCATTACAAGCGCATAACTATAAAAGTTCATGGCATGTTTAAACTGACCAAGCCAATGTAATGTTGAGCCAAGCGCCATATGAAAGCGTCGATCCCAAGGCTGATGCATCACCAAATAAGTAAAATCGGCAACCGCTTCTTCGGGCTTACCATTATTGTACTTTTCTAGCCCTTTTACATAAATATCTTCAAGCTCCTGCAATGAAACGCCTATGACCTCAGCCAAGGATTTATGATCAATTAACATTGCTTGACAAATTTCTTCTAGTTTTTCGAGATCAACTTCTGGTTCATTTTTCTTTGATTTCATAAAAGGTTCCTAAGCACAGAATTTAAATAACCATGACTAGATAATAGTTGCTGAAACCATTTTTGCTTACAGCAATGTTGCGCTGTACATTTTTCAATGCCATAGTTAGCCAACTTTCTCTCAAGGAGCTGGAGAGCGCAATTCATGCAGTGGCTGCAATCAACCAATACATCACAAGTGCTAATGAAATTATTTGGCTTTGCTTCACATATCAAACAACGCCTGAAACAAGATCAAATCAATATTATTGCAGGTCACCTGACCTATGTGTCACTGCTATCGTTAGTACCGCTTGTTGCTGTCACTATGTCTATGCTTTCTGTGTTTCCAGTGTTTAAAGGCATAAGACAACAAATAGAAAACTTTATCTATGGGAATTTTTTACCGTCAGCAAACGATTCCATTCAAGTTCACATTAATCAATTTGTAGACAACGCCTCTAAAGGCACTGCTGTCGGTATTTTTGCATTAGTGATCGTTGCTTTTTTACTGATCTCCGCAATTGATAAGTCACTTAATAAAATCTGGCACGTGACAAAAAAGCGACAATTGATTATTTCTTTCTCAATGTATTGGATGGTGCTCACACTCGGCCCCGTTTTTGTGGGAGCCAGTTTAGCAGCCACGTCTTATATCGTGTCATTAAGTTTTTTCAATGATAATCAATTGGCTGACGTTGTTCCTTTTTTCATTGCAAGGTTGCCCATGCTGTTTTCTGTAGCAGCATTTCTATTGCTTTACCTTGCCGTACCAAATAAACAAGTGAGTTGGAAACATGGATTAATAGGGGCAATTACCGCCGCTGCTCTGTTTGAGATTGGGAAGAAAGTATTTACTTTGTATCTCACTCACTTTCCAAGTTATGAAGCTATTTACGGCACACTTGCTACCATCCCCATTCTATTTGTTTGGGTTTATATATCATGGTTAATCGTGTTATTTGGTGCCGTCATTACCTCAGCCTTGCCAGAATTTTTTCCGATAAAAGAACAAAATAATGAAAGCAGTGATCCAGAGAGTCAGCCAAGCAAGCGTGAGTGTCAATAACAAAACGGTTTCTAACATTAATCAAGGTATATTGATTTTACTTGGAGTAGAATGTGAAGATACTTTGAATCATGCTGAAAAGTTAGCCCAGCGGATCATTAATTACCGTGTATTTAGTGATGACGCAGGTAAAATGAATCTAAACATTGAGCAGATCGGTGGGCAACTATTAGTTGTCTCTCAATTTACACTCGCTGCTGATACCACTCGAGGAAGGCGGGCCAGCTTTTCATCAGCTGCAACGACAGAACATGCCAACAAACTATATGAACACTTTATATCTTATTGCCAACAACAGGGTGTAGATACACAATCTGGTATTTTTGGTGCTGATATGAATATCGAATTAACTAATAACGGTCCAGTTACTTTTATTTTAGAAAGTCATTAGTCTGGGATAAATTAGATGGAAAGCAAAGAGCAACTTTTAAAAAATTTAAAACAACAATGGTATGAGACAATCCCCTTATCCGCATTCATGAAAGTAGAGCCCATTCGCTACGATACGGATCTCTTGGTAGTTACAGCTCCTATAGAGCCTAATATTAATTGTCATAACACCATGTTTGCTGGTTCAATTTCCACACTCGCCACATTAACAGGCTGGGGCATGTTTTGGTTACAACAACAGTTACAACAGGTACAAGGCAGTATCGTACTTGCCAACGCTAATATCCGTTATTTAGCGCCAATCACCTCAAGACCATTAGCCAAAGTAAGCTGGCCAAATAACGAATTAACTCATTTAAAACAAGGAAAGAAACAAGGTGTCGAATTAAATGTCGAAATCTGTTGCGAAGAGAAAGTGTGTGCTTTGTTTACAGGTAAGTACGTAAGTCTGCCGAAAAGTTAGTCCTCTGAGACTTAACTAACACTAAATCATCTATAAAATTATAGATAAGCCACAGGCTAACAGATCTCTATTCCAAGCGTTAAAAGCGCGACCCAATGACGAAGCAACAAATAAAGTTAGATAAACTTATAATGAAATTAGCTGTACTTTTGAGTCATAAAATACCTTTCCCAAAACGAAAAAACCTCTAGCATTGCTGCTAGAGGTTTGTCGATTTTTGTTTCACTTTTTCTTAAAAAGTAAAAACCTAATTTGGCGCTTGGCGATGACCTACTCTCACATGGGGAGACCCCACACTACCATC
>JBMYXI010000108.1:0-6211 GCA_049608225.1 Parashewanella sp. | reverse complement strand
AAATTTATTCAGTGTAGGATATTAAGGTGATAAATATGAAGTACTCAGTTATTCGCTCGTATCTCATGCCGTTACTAGGGTTATCTATTGGGGCGTTTGCATCCTTGGCTCAGGCAGAGACAATACCAATTAACGTTGATTGTGCTCGACAAGGTACAGGCGCTTATATTACTGTGCCGAAATACTTAGGTTTTTCCAATGTAAATCTTAATGAACCAATCGATCAAATTAGTGGGTTTCAGTTTGTAGATCCTCAGACTGATCAACATTTTTATATGCGGGGCATGAAAAACGGCCAAGACTTTTCGATAACCGCTGACGATATTTATACAAATCAAACCACTGGTCAACAAATGAGACGGATCAAGTTGAATTTAAATTCAACGTCAGTTTCGAAGGTTATCAATGGACAAACGTTTCCAACCAAAGATTCGATGACCTATTGGGCAACAACTGAATTTTGTGATGCCTATGGAACTACTAGTAACACTCATGAGTTCCAAGTTGCTTTGATTCACAATGACGGGCCAGATGATATTAAAGTATTAAGTGAACCAGGTTTAGCGGTAGATAAAAATTCGGTTTTTGTTGAGTTTAAGGGAAGCCCTAACACACCAACAAGCATATTTATTGAAAACGGAATGACTTTTAGCAATGTTGATTTGCCGGATAGTGCTCAAGATTACCGACTTAATTTGACGCTCACACCAAATAGTAATTCGGCGCATATAAATCCTATTTGGGAGTTTAGCGATCGTCTTTTAGCACATTATAATAACGAAGGTAAAATAACGTCTTTTGGAGATCTTTCTCAAATCAGAATGAGAGAAAACGAAATCTCAATTGGAGTGGGAGAGTTTGACAGTTTTCAAGCAAAAGACAATAGCTTTAGTTTTGAACCTATGATTATTGAATTGGTTCAAGGGGTTGACCAGCAAGGAAACTTAGTTAAAACACATACTGGCAGGATGCCGCCAGAGTCTGGTTGGTATACGCCAAGTTTAACGCTTATTAGTAAATCCAATGTGTTAGAACCAATACAATTAAGTGCTAAAGTTTCAACTGGTGTAGATAAAAATGCGAAAGATTTCTTTCCTCAGCTGCTTATGACATCGGGTGAGCCATTCCAAAATGACATTCTAGATACGCACATTTTTGGAAATGATCGTTTTTATATCGTTGATAGCATTGATGGTGATGGACGAGTGAGATTAATTAGACCTGACGTCCTTAACTCAAAACCTGAATATCTTGATTTTTCAAAAATAGCCAATGGTGATATTACTTGGTGGGGCAGTCGAGTCCGCTGGGCTAAAAGGCAGCAAGATGGTTCAATTAAGATCTATGAAGGCTATATCGGTTGGCATTCAGCTGATGGCTCTCGTGCATTCCTTAATTTAAATGACGGTGTCAAGTCAGTCGATACTTTGCCGAGTAAAGGTGATGAAATCGCATTTGAATTTGCGAAAGTCGATCAGTAGTTGTCGATCAGCGTTTAGAATCAAGAGCATTAGTGACGGATATAAGGGAGTGGTACTAATGCTTTTTTCTTAAATGTAGCAAAGTTAGTATAACTGTAGATTGCACGTATTCTTAGACTGCTTGAAAAACAGATTGCTCAGTCGTCGGTTTCGTTGGTGATTTTATTGTTGGCTGATCTCGTTGTTCTTTCTTATTCATTTTTAACCATCTTTGTTTAAGTTGTAAGTTTGTTGTTTTTTGCTGCTCTGAGTAAGAGTCAATTGCATCGAGTAAGGTTTGTGGTGGGATCTTGTCTTGCTCCTGTTTAAAGGTTTCGTTAGCTAAGAGATTAGCTCTAACCGCTGCAGATTGAACGACACTCAAATTGTACGTCGGTCTGGCAAGTTTATGTTTCTTTATATGTTTAATTAATGGCTCAAGGTTTTTTTGCACATCTGGCTGTTGAATAGTTAGTAGATCCAACACGGTAAGTTTGTCTGGGATGGGAAGTGCTCTTAATTGAATGGTTTGTATCACAGGCGTTTCTGCAAGCAGACAAAGTTCACGTTTAAAGTTCTCAGCCATCAATTGATGTAGTGATAGCCAAAGGTTTTCAGATGTTTTCATAAGCCAATTTCTATTCTGATCGAATTCGGCAGATAATGGATTAAGCTGGTAGCGCGCATCACACCTTTGTTGCTTACGCATATCGGTTAACATGTTCATTCCCGATAACTGCATGATATTGGTGGTTGCATTGATTGCTGACAGCAGTAGGGCTTTAAATTGTGGCTTATTTAACAGTTCTGTTGGCATACTTGTGTACACCGTCAGCATGTCGGTATTTTGCAACCATGCATCGCTAATATGACCATCATTAGTGCCTTTGCAGTGTTTAGGTATGTAAGTGCAAAACTCGATGATATGTTTCAATAATCGTTCTCGTGAACACTCCTCAAATACTGTAATGTCTTTTGCTATTATATTGCTAAATAAACTCAAAAATTTTGCCGAAATACTATTGGAAAAAAGTTGGGTAAATTTTGTTACCGCAGTAGGTGTGTCGCATGAACCATTAACAATGATTGTTATGTAGGTTAATAGCAATTTCTCAATATGGCTTAACTCTATTCCTTGTGTTTCAAGCAGTATGCAGTACCACTCGCAAACTAAAGCTGACATCATTATGGCTATCGGGCGTGTGGGATCGTTTAAATTTTGTGGCAGTTTATTCTGCTTAATGCATTCTTTAAATTCCGCCAATGAACGTGGTTGATAGCAAAACATCCGCAACAACTGTTGGCTCGTTTCCACAACTTTTAAGGGGGTGTGGAGTTTTGGGCAGGGTTTAATTGAACTTTCCCATAACCGAATAAGTAATTGCTCACGGCTCAAATGGTTTTTAGAAGTAGCCAGCTTATACTGATTGCGGCTTTGCTCCTTAACACTTGCGCCAATGCTTAATATGAATGCAAATTGCTTGTCAACTGGAGTTCTGATCAACAGTTCTGTAATAAAGGTTAACTTGAGATGGTATAGGCGACAGTAGAGTTCTAAGCTGTTAAGTGAATGTTGGTACAGTGCATTATCTTGTACTTTTATGTGTGTTCGCTCGGGTATTGATAACTGAGTATCGCAAATTTCCAAAATTCCACCTCGATTGGGGGAATAAACGATGAAGGGAATTTGCCTTTGAAGGTGTTCAGTGATTTTTAGGTGTTGCAGGTATCGTGTTCTTAGCATTACGAAGGGATTTAACGGTTCGTCACTACTACAGTTAGGTGCTAGATAATGTATCGTGCCAATGATGGCGTGAGACGTAATGGGTTTAGCAACGACTTCATTATGCTGGTATGAAGCTTGCCTTGTAAACCTTGCTCGCGGAATTCTTGCAGTCCATGAATGCGAAGTTAGGTCGAAGTGTGAATCTGTTGTTACTTGTTTGTCTAAGGATGCTTCACGGTTTCGTTTTTCTTCTGTTTTGTACTTGAGTGCTTCAAGTGAAGTTAGCCTTTTAGTATTTTGCATTTTTACTCTATTATCTGCAAGACGAAGAATGTCACGACGAGTTTGTTTACAGCTTTCAAATTGATTGGTATTGGCATTCTTTTTAAAAATACAAAAGGGATCAATCTCATTCGGGTCGAAAATGACGACACATTTATTATTCGAATGCAGTCGTATCCGTGCGTCAGAATAAAGGCAGGTCACAGGACGATATAGTGCTAACGAGTCTTTTTCACTACCAATTTCAGCATCAACTTTTTTGAAATATTTTATGTCATCGTCGCTAATGCACCGAACCGGCAGCCCTGTTGCGCCTTGGCGATAACTGGTAAGAATTAAATTAATGGTTGCGGCTTTCGCTACAGGTAGATAGCAAGCACTTGTTTCAAGAGGCTCGATCAGTGCAATGCGACATACTGGTGGCGTGTCTATTGATGCTTTTAAAGTGTGAGTGAACCGTGAGTTACTGGCAACTGCTGCCTGTTGTTGAACTGGGGGAGGGGCAATATACTGACTATGTTGCAACTGCTGTCTTTTAGATTCAAGGGCTGTAAGAATATGGTCGTAAATTGATTTGAGCTGATCGTAAAGTGGTTTAAGTTGATCAGTGTTAAATTTTTCTAGATTTTTGATCATTTTTATTTGAACATCCACATATAAAATGGCAAATTCATCAAAATCAGAGCTGGATTTTATTTGTTGGAGGATATAATCCAACGAAGTCTCTATAGACTTGTTTCTGTAGAGCAAAATCCTCATAAAGCCTAGATGAAATGCTATCTTCCTCATAACCATTTTGTGGATTATTTTCTTGTCTTCCACAGCGGAGCAGTCAGCAGGTTGCTGCTGAACTGGTCTAAGTAACACAGGGGCATTTAGCAATAAGGGGGGATTAACCGATGGCTTCATTGTGGGGAGAGCGCTTGGTTTGCCCTTTATTGCTTGATGAGTATTCAGTAAAGTGAGTAGTCGCTGTTCATCTTCAAAAAAACGTTGAAAATGTGGATGACTCTGATCATTATCAATGATGACTACTTGGTAATGTTTACTAAACCCAATGCGGTATGCTGTTTGTTTGTGAGCATATTGACGTTGTAATTGTTCAATTTGACCATAAACATTATTTATGTCGATAGAGGATGTGTCATTTTGCTCTGCAGTTGGTGCCATGGATTTTATAAAACCATTCATTATGTTAGCGAGGCTACATTAATTATACGGGTTTAAATTCAATAGAACCTTAAAGAGAAATTAAGCTTTGATCATTGAGTTGAGAGGAAGGTTTAATTATAACTAACTATAATAAAAAGAAAAAAGTGATAGTTTCCTATCACTAATGTCGAAATTTAATGTGTGTTGAAATTCTAAAACCCTTGTTGAGGCTCTATTTTTAATTGTTCTAAAATTCTTGCGATGTCCTGTGCTGCTTTTTCCGCATTAACATCATCATCAATCTTTAAAATGGTTCCGTCTTTACCAATATAAAAGGTAACTCGACTGGCAACATTTAAAAAATTCAATACGTCATAAGCTTCAGCTACTTTTTTGGTCGGGTCGCTTAACATCGGAAAGTCGACTTTTTGCTCTTTAGCAAATTTAATATTCTTTTTTAATGGATCGACACTTGCCATCATATATACAGCATTAAATTCTCGTATTAAGTGGCCTTTTTTTACTAATGAACGGCATTCTAGCGTACATCCATAAGTGTTTGCTTTTGGGTACCAAGCAAGCACAACAGTTTGCTTTCCTAAATAGTCATTCAGATCATAAGTTTTACCATTTGTTGCTTGCAACTTGAAGTGAGGGGCTTTGTCACCCACTTTGAGTTCAGTCGCATTGACAAGGGTGGATGATGTGCAGAAGAGAAAAAGGAAAAACGTAGTTATTGACATTAATTGTTTAACTAAATTTTTATTTGAGATTTTCACAGGGTAAGCTCTATGTAACTAGTTGAATTTATGATTTTAAATTAGCAGTTAACGGTATTGAGTACAAGTTATGTCTGCCAAGGCTAAACAAATTCCCACTCTCGTAAGCTTGAATCAAAGAGTGTGCTGACTGGAATATCACTCAGTTTTTTTCCATTCAGCGTAGCGTGTTGATATTTTTGTAATTCTCTTAATTGTTCGTGTTTTGCTCGATTTTGGTTGGGCAATGTAAATATAACGTTTCGCTATCGGCTAACGTTACTAAACCTAACAAATCAGTAATGCAAGCATCATTGCTGAACTCTTAACATTAAGTGGTAAGTAGCCTATCTAACAGATGCAAACTTTTCATCCTCTGCTGGATATTCGTAATTTACATGATGTATCGGATTCCAAACCTGTACATTTGCCAGTGTTTTCGAATTTAAGATAATCGTTAATTGGTAATGAATGGGGATTTTAGGTTGCTGTCTTGATTCAGCTTTTATGCGGTGTTTTCGTCAAAAATGGGCATTAATTGGAGCTGGATATGTTGTAGCTCAGCGGCTTTTATTGCCAAACTCTTCTTATTTGATCGTGTGCCTCATATCCATAAGCTCCTTTTTTCACCATTGCGAAAATGCTTATCAACTAGTTCGTCTATAAATGGAGATGCAATAATTCATGTTGAGGAAATACGAGGCTAATGTCGCCAGAATGATAACAAAAGAGATGGAGCATGTAGAGGGTTCAATTGTAAGACCAAGGAAGAAACAGACATTCCTTGGTCTTTCGGTTTATGCTTACTTAACGCGCATGCCTGGTTGAGCACC
>JBMYXI010000107.1:0-6325 GCA_049608225.1 Parashewanella sp. | reverse complement strand
AGCACAACCATTCTTGGTAAGAAGTTAGTAACAGGTTGACCATCCGCATTTAATTCAAACAATGGTTTTTTGGTGTCTTTATCAACAATCGGCTGACCTTTAGCATCGATTTGATATCTAGGTTTACTGATCAAAGCAGTACCAACAATCTTACCATCGTCATTAATGCTATTTGCGTCCACGACAATTATCTGTGTTTGATACTTCAGTTTTTTACCTGAGCCATCAGTAACTTCAACTTCATTGCGCTTATAGCTATCGCCTGAAGCAACATAGCCTTGTGACTCACAAGTGAGCAGCGAGTTTAGGTTATAAAATTTATTGTCATCTTTTTCGAATAAAAACGCACCTTTTGAACGAATCGCATTCTTTTCACCTGATGTTTCAATATACCCAACAACTTGATTTTTGTTGTTAATGCTGCGCGCTCTGCTGCTGCGATCAGATAGAGACGATTTAAAGTCATTAGGTACAACAACGGCACCATTCGGTGTTTTGGTGTCAAAATAAAAGAACTTAGTACGAATAAAACCTTCAATGAATTTACTAAAGCTACCAACTAAAATACCGTTATCATTGATGTCGTAGGCAATTGAATCACGAACATCATCAAGGTTTTCAGGTTTTACCCAATGATACTCATAATTACCATCAGCTTTCTTAGTCCAATATGCCGCATCATAACGGAGTAATTTTTTATCACCATTACGATAAGTCTGCGAACGACCAACAACAACACCATCATTATTAACACCTAATGCTTGTGCATTAAATACCGCTTTTTCATTATCTTTATCAATGGTAAGCCCAAGTGGCAAAGTTTTCCCAGTGACCTGACCGGTATCATCTAACTGCCATACATAGCCACGCACTTGATAGAAAATGTCTCGTCCGCGACCTGGGAATTGTTCACGTTGCAAACATACCTCTAGCGGCTCTCTAACATTGGGGTCGGTTTCAGCGGCTTTTGTAAAACAAGCATCAATATCATCGGTACTCGCATCAGCTAATGCTGTGGAGGCATAACCAACCACTAAATTATTATTATTAATGGCAGTTGCGCCTGACAAGCCACCAAGCTCTGCTATTTTATTATCTTGATTGCTATAGCGAGTAAAAGGAGGTAATAACGGAATTTCTTGGGTACCATTTTTTACCAGCGCACGCTGTTCAAAGTCTCGATAAAACCAGAACCTTTGATCTTTATTATCGTCAGTACGTTCACCAGTAAAAGGGAGTGTTTTTTCTGCGCCGCTGAAGTTACCGACCATAAATCCATTGTCATTGATGGCAAAAAATTGGCTATCTACCGAATTAACATTCGCTGCGACACCAGGGTCTTTGCTGCCATTGATTGACTCAAAAGTCGGAACCCAATCGTTAGTTGCGCTAAATGCAAAGTTATTAGCGGTAATAGTTGAATTAACTGAATAAGTGATCCTTTCTGAAGGCGCAATACCATCTTCTTCATCAATAATGTCTTGATCTATGTCTTCAGGTTTTAATTGCTTACGACCTAAAGCGATCCCGACTAAGGCATCATTATTGTTAATGCCTTGAGCATAGCCATTTCGTGTTCCTTGTAATGTGCCATTTCCTTCACCGATAAAATCATAATTATCCAAATTCTTAATTTCATATACTGGTGCAGCAGTCGCGCCAAAAGTACTTATAACACTAATGGCTACGGCAGATAACGCTAATTTCCGCTTCAACTTCATTAACTTGTTCCTGTTTAATTTGTTACTTATAGCGACTCTAATTCTTCCCAACGCTCAAAGTAGACTTCTAATTGTTGTTCTTTATCCGCTAACAAGCTTAATTGCTCATTAACTTTACTCTGCTCTTGGCTATAAAAATCAGCTTGAGTAACAATTTGTTGTAGCTCAGCGATTTCATTCTCTAGCTGTTCCATTTGCTTGGGTAACTTTTCAAGTTCCAACTTTTGTTTATAACTTAGTTTAGCGCTTGGCTTTTTTACCTCGGGCTGTTTTGCGATTGATGTGTCAACTTTGGGTTGGACAACAGATTGCGCTTCAGGTTCCTCACGATAAAATTTAGCGCCTTGAGAAACCGCATCTTGATAGCCCCCCAGATATTCTGACCAGTGACCATTACCTGCATACCACCAACTGTTGGTAACGGTATTATCAATAAATTCACGATCATGACTGACGATTAAAAGAGTCCCTTTAAATTCAGTAAGTAAAGACTCTAACAATTCTAAGGTCTCAATATCAAGGTCATTTGTTGGTTCATCAAGAACAATTAAATTCGCAGGTCGCAATAACAACCTAGCAAGCAATAACCGGTTCTTTTCACCACCCGATAATGCTTTAACTGGTGTTCTCGCTCGCATTGGCGAGAACAAAAAATCTTGTAAGTAGCTTAAAATATGACGATCTTTGCCATTGATAGTAATGGTTTTCTTACCTTCGCCAACATTTTCTTCAACGGTTTTTTCAGGATCAAGTGCTTCACGATATTGGTCAAAGTAAGCCACTTGAAGCTTAGTACCGTTACGTACCGTGCCCGACTGTGGTTCCAATTGTTCTAAAAGCAATTTGATTAAAGTCGATTTGCCGCAGCCGTTAGGCCCAATAAGCGCAATACGATCACCACGAACAACCTGAGTAGAAAAGTTTTTTACTAAGTTTTTATCAGGCAGATTAAAATTAAGAGCGTTAACTTCAAACACTAATTTACCTGACTTTTCAGCGTCCGCAACAGACATAGCAACATTGCCTTGGCGCTTTAATCGCTCTCCGCGCTCTGCTCTTAATGCATGTAAAGCACGAACACGTCCTTCATTACGCGTACGCCTCGCTTTAACACCTTGACGGATCCAAACTTCTTCATCTGCTAACTTTTTATCAAACTGCGCGTTTTGCTCTTCTTCAATACGTAGCCACTCTTGCTTTCCATCTAAGTATGCTTGGTAACTGCCCGGCCAGTTTGTGACAACACCGCGATCCAAGTCCACGATACGTGTTGCCATTCTTTGGATAAAACCACGGTCATGGGAGATAAAGACAATCGCACCTTTATAATTTAATAAAAATTGTTCAAGCCACTCAATGGTATCGATGTCTAAGTGGTTGGTTGGTTCGTCGAGCAATAATAATTCAGGCTCACTCACTAAGGCTCTGGCAAGCGCAACTTTACGCTGCCAGCCTCCTGAAAGCTTAGACAATTGGGTGTCGGGATCGAGCCCAAGCAACTCACACATTTGATTAATTCTTGAGTCAAGTAACCAACCATTATTGTGATCAAGCTTTTCTTGAATACGCTGCATTTTATTAAGCAACTTATCCATTTCATCACCTTCAACGCTGCTAACTCGCAAAGAGAGTTCATGGTAATGCTCAAGTTGCTCACCAATCTCAGCTAACCCACCGGCGATATAAGAATAAATTTTACCTTCTGCTGATTTAGGTGGGTCTTGCTGCAATCGACTGACTTTAACATCAGTGGCAATATTAAACTCACCATCATCCATGATAACGTCACCAGAGAGCACTTTAAGTAAACTTGATTTACCCGCACCATTACGTCCGACAATACAAACGCGCTCACCAGCAACAATATTGAAATCTGCGTTTTTTAATAGTGGTGTATAACCATAGGCTAAAGAGCCATTATTTATTCTTACCAGACTCAAACTAAGTCTCCTGTGAATTCTTGTAAGCTATCCATGTCAAATGGCCAGCCGAGTTCTTTATTGGTTTGTGTATCACTAACGACGGGAATGCGAATACCGTATTTTTCTGCCAATAATTCATCATCACAAATATCGACGTGACGATATGAAATATTAGCTTGTTGCAGTAATTCAGCAGCAAGTTCACATAAATGACAACCATCAGTATGATACAAAACATATCGAACACGATCGGTACCAACGACTTGTTCAATAAGTCTAGGCATGAGTTAGGCGCCAAACATTATGAATATGTGGGTTACGTTTAAAATCTGTTGGCAATAACTTGCTATCAATGTTTTCAACAACTAACCCAGCTTTTGTTAGCTGAGCAGATTCAATTTTAAACTTTCTCTTGTTATTAGAGAAAATAATCTCCCCATTAGCTGTCAAATTTTTTGATAAACTGACCAGCAAATCGACGTGATCGCGTTGAACATCAAAACTGTCTTCCATTCTTTTCGAATTAGAAAAAGTCGGGGGATCAATGAAAATAAGATCGTATTTTTCATTACAGTCTGCGATCCATTTCAAGCAATCACTTTGTTCAAAGTGATAATTACGACTGGATAAGCCATTAAGTTCAAAGTTTTCTTTTGCCCAATTGACATAAGTGTTCGACATATCAACCGTAGTAACTGACTTTGCCCCACCAAGTGCAGCATGAACTGACGCTGAGCCCGTATAAGCAAATAAATTGAGTACGCTTCTATTATTAGATTTTTGCCCGACCAAACGGCGAGTCAAACGGTGATCTAAAAATAAACCTGTATCTAAGTAACCAGAAATATTCAGCTTAAATTTAGCGTTATATTCTGTAGTTATCAGTTCCACTTTGTTTTGGCGTTGTTTTTGGTACTGATTACTGCCCTTTTGACGCTCACGAGTTTTCACCACAATATTATCAGGGTGAACACCAGTTAATTTCGGTATCACTAATAAAACATCACTAATACGGCGCTTGGTAACGGATTCAGGAATGGTTGCTGGCGCCGCATACTCTTGCACCACCAAATAATCGAGGTAACGATCAATTGCGACATTATATTCAGGTATATCGGCGTCATAGATACGATAACTATCAATGCCTTCTTTTTTAGCCCACTTAACCAATTGCTTAAGGTTTTTCTTTAATCGGTTAGCAAAATCCGGCGCAACATTGGTAATGTCAGCCTGAGTTGCGACACCTCTTCGCGTACTATTAGCATGTAGCGTGTAAGTATTAAATCCACACTCAATGGCACCATTATACATTTTAAGCTGTTTATCGGCTTTTAATTTTAGGGCTGAGAGCAACTCAATTTCACTGCATAGTAATGAAAGTTTCCAGCCACCAAAATTCGCTTTAAAGTGATCACCTAATTGATAATAAAGCTGCAAAAGACCAGTTACGTTTCCAAGGCGTTCACCATAAGGCGGGTTACTGATCAAAGCGCCCTGTTCCACAGGAGGCATTCGTTTTAAAGCATCAGAGACGTCAAACTCAATTAAACTGCTCACGCCAGCATTTTTAGCATTTCGCTTAGCTAATGAAATCAAGCGGCCGTCGATATCAGAGCCGAAAAACTTCAATTCACATAAATTAATACCGCGTGACGCTCTTGCTTGTGCTTCACGTAAGATCTCTTGCCATAAATTTTCATCATGGCGATGCCAATGGCTAAAGCCAAAATGCTTTCTATTAAGTGCTGGTGCCACATCGGCAGCAGCCATAGCAGCTTCAATTAATACTGTGCCACTACCACAAAATGGATCCAACAAATCAACTTTTTCGTTCATCCACCCGCTACGAGCAAGCATGTTCGCCGCTAAGTTTTCTTTTAATGGTGCAGCCCCTGTATCATCTCGATAACCCCGTTGATGTAATGCTGAACCAGAGAAGTTAATCCCAATGGTAACTTGACCACGCTTATAATAAGCATCAATTCTAAAGTCAGAATGACTGCGAGAAACATCAGGTCGCGGCTCTCCGTCATCACGGAAGCGATCTACCACTGCATCCTTAATTTTTAATGCGCCGAATTGTGTATTCTTAATGAACCCACCCGTGCCATGAAAATCAATACTAAAGGTACTGCGATTAGAAAAATGGCTCGGCCAATCAATACAATAAGCAGTGTCATATAATTCTTGAGGATTAGAGCAAGGTACTTTTTGTAATATAAGAACAATACGACTGGCTAGTCGACTCCATAGCGTAATACGATACCCTTGTTCAATTGAAGCGGAGAAATATACTCCTGCCACGCTTTCTCTAATATCACTGGCTCCTAATTTTTCTAATTCTTGAACCAAACTATATTCAAACCCTTTTGGGGATGCAGCAAAAAATTCAAACATCTACACTTCAAACACCATAAAAAATATTGTGCGACATTATACCTGATATTTGTCAATCACGGCTACGACGCAGAGTTACAAGCTCTCGATTTTTGTTAATTCATCAAAAAAACAACATTGTGAGGATTATTTGCGCAACTGAAATGTTATTTCAATATTCCTCTTGCAATGGGTATGTTTGGTAGATATAGTTCGCCCCGCTTTAAACAAGGACGCGGGATGGAGCAGCATGGTAGCTCGTCGGGCTCATAACCCGAAGGTCGTCGGTTCAAATCCGGCTCCCGC
>JBMYXI010000106.1:0-6520 GCA_049608225.1 Parashewanella sp. | reverse complement strand
AACGGCGGACTGTTAATCCGTATGTCACTGGTTCGAGTCCAGTCTGGGGAGCCAAATTTAATTCATATCTTCTACTCCCCTGTAGTTCAGTTGGTAGAACGGCGGACTGTTAATCCGTATGTCACTGGTTCGAGTCCAGTCTGGGGAGCCATTTAGATTCTGTTCTATTATGTTTATTTAATCATTTCCTCTTAGTTAAAAAGATATTTGTTTATCACCAATGCTTCCAAAATTTCCAAAAAGATGCATCTTTTTTTCGAGCAAGCTTTTCAAACCTTAACTCTCTTGCCCCTTTACTCGATTCCGATTGCTCTCCTGCAACTCTTGATAAAAGATGAATTCCACTCAATTCATCCATCACTTGATTCAAATCACCAGTTAGAGGTCTTGGCTCTTTTTGCTTGACTTGAAGCACCTTATTCTGCAATTGTTTAATTGAAGGGCGAGATTGACTCACACACTCCATGCTAGAACCATAGAAATTAAGCAGTGCTTGCTCTAACTCAGAATTAATTGCAAGTTTTAAATCCGCTATATTCTTTCCAAGAAATTTAGACGAAATAACATTAGTAACCTTAAGTTTCAGCTCATCCCTCTCCTCATTTAAAGCTGCATCTGTTAGCCAAAGCTGAGCCTCATGGGAAGTTGTTTGCACTTTAAGGTGTACACACTTATAACGCTGGCCATTAAGGTTGACCATAATTGACTCAACATCACGATCAAATTTACTTCTCGCGTCATTATCATCCAATTGCAAACGTAAAGTCTCTGTGTCCCAAACGCTTTGCATCTGAATTTCTTTTGTACCTAACTCAATTTTACCAGCAACAGCCATGAAAAATTCCAATACACGAGCAACACATTATGCTGAAAAATGTAATTCTACTGAGCGAGTTGTAAAAATAAATATCGACTCTATTAAACAAATTTAACCTAGAGTAAATCTTGCTTATTTAAGTAACTTAGATAACCTCTATCAGTAGAAAACCATTCATCCTACAAGCAAGCATATTCATTGAAGGTCTAATCGACGAGAATGATTAACCTTTAAGCATGACCATGTCACTTTGTTAAAATTCTAAGCCAATGTGTTGTTTCTGCTCTAAGAAAAGCCGATAATAATGGCAAAATTTTTATCGTAAAGAATCCTAATGACAGAGTATTTGTTGCTGCTTATCAGCACTGTGCTGGTAAACAACTTCGTTCTGGTTAAGTTTCTCGGCTTATGCCCATTTATGGGAGTATCCAGTAAACTTGAATCGGCCATTGGTATGTCAATGGCAACCACATTCGTGTTAACTCTTGCCTCCGTTCTCAGTTACTTGGTGAATGTGTATTTATTGATCCCATTTGATCTTGTTTATTTAAGAACAATTAGCTTCATTCTTGTGATTGCTGTGGTTGTGCAATTTACTGAAATGGTCGTGCAAAAAACCAGTGCCTCTTTATACCGAGCTTTAGGCATTTACTTACCGCTTATCACCACCAACTGTGCCGTATTAGGCGTGGCTTTGCTTAATGTCAATGAAAAACATAATTTCATTGAATCTGCCATCTATGGCTTTGGTGCAGCGTTCGGTTTTTCACTGGTACTCATTTTATTCTCAGCAATGCGTGAGCGCCTTGCTGTCGCTGATGTGCCAACACCATTTAAAGGCGGCGCAATTGCAATGATCACCGCAGGATTAATGTCATTAGCCTTCATGGGCTTTACAGGGTTAGTTAAGTAATGTTTGAAGAAATTTTTATTGCTGTCGTCCTGTTATCCGTTATTGCCCTTATTTTTGGTGGATTATTAGGCTATGCATCGTTACGATTTAAAGTCGAAGGCAATCCTGTAGTTGAACAATTGGAATCAACTTTGCCACAAACACAATGCGGTCAATGTGGTTATCCCGGTTGTCGTCCATACGCAGAAGCAATTTCTAATGGTGACAAAATCAATAAATGTCCACCTGGCGGCACTGCAACCATGGAAAAGCTGGCTGAGATCATGGGCGTTGAGCCTGAACCTCTCAATGTCTCTGAAGAGTCACAAGTTAAGAAGGTTGCCTACATTCGTGAAGACGAATGTATTGGGTGCACAAAATGCATTCAAGCTTGCCCTGTCGATGCCATTTTAGGAGCGGGTAAAGTCATGCATACCATCATTACCAAAAATTGCACAGGTTGCGATTTATGTGTTGAACCCTGCCCTGTCGACTGTATTGAAATGCGCCCTGTTGAGTCAAATATTTCTAATTGGGATTGGAAGTTAAATGCCATTCCGGTGACGTTATTAGAAGAGGAATCCAAGTGTTAAGTTTATTGGAGCAAATAGATAAGGGAACGCTTTGGCCCTCTCCCGGTGGCATACACCCACCAGAAAATAAACATCAATCTAATCAAAATCCCATTGATACGATTAAACTTGCTGATGAATACGTTATTCCTGTGCCCACCGCAGGCCAAAACTGTACCTTAACCGTTGCTATAGGTGATAAAGTCTTTAAGGGCACTGCGTTAACGAAAGGCAATCGTCATTTACCTTGCCATGCGCCAACATCAGGCACAGTGACTGCAATTGAAACCCGAGCAAGCAATCACGCCTCAGGGTTGCCAGTATTAAGCATCATTATTCAACCTGATCAACAAGATCAATGGTTACCTAGTTTAAATGACCATAATGAAGCCTCAAATGACGAAAGCCTACTTGTTGAACGCATTCGTCAATCAGGGGTTGCAGGTATGGGCGGCGCTGCTTTCCCTAGCCACATAAAGTTATCACCCAATAATGATATTGAACTGCTGATCATTAACGGAATCGAGTGCGAACCTTTCATCACTGCCGACGATCGGCTAATGCGTGAGCACGCTAGCAAGATCATTGAAGGCATCGAACTGATTGAACAACTTCTTTCCCCACTGCGTGTTGTTATTGCGATTGAAGATAATAAACCACAAGCCATCAGTGCCATGCAATCAGCGCTTGCCGACAATAGCCAATTACAAAAGAAAGCAAGAGTAACGGCAGTACCGACCAAATACCCATCTGGTGGTGAGAAACAGCTGATCCAAATTATTACTGGCAGAGAAGTACCATCTGGTGGCATTCCAGCCCAATTAGGTATTGTGGTACATAATGTTGGCACTGCATTCGCGATTAATGAAGCTGTAAAACTCAATAAGCCACTTATCGAACGGGTTGTTACAGTTACCGGCGCAAATGTCAGTAAGCCTGGTAATTATTGGGTACCCATTGGCACACCGATAGCACACTTGCTTAAGCAAGCTGGGGTAAAAGCCGAACCAAACCAAAAGTACATCGTTGGCGGACCAATGATGGGCTATGAACTAGTAAATGTTCATTCGCCGATTTTGAAAGGTACCAACTGCATTCTTGCTCCCTCATCTGCTGAACTTGCAATCGAGTCCCAAGAAAAATCTTGCATTCGTTGCGGAGAATGTGCCGTTGTTTGCCCTGCAAATTTACTGCCACAGCAACTATTTTGGCACTCAAAAGCCCAAGAATACGATAAAGCGACAAGCTATAACTTAAAAGATTGCATTGAATGTGGCTGTTGCAGTTATGTCTGCCCTTCTGACATTCCCCTAGTGCAATATTATCGCGTTGCCAAGTCGGCAATTAAGGCAGAAGAGCAAAGCAAGCTAGAAGCCGAACAAGCTAAAATTCGCTTTGATGCTCGCATTGAACGTCTCGAAAAACAAAAATTGGAACGCGAGCAAAAAGCGAAAAAAGCCGCAGAAAGTCGTAAAGCCAAAATGAATGCTGGCGGTTCAGATGCCGTTGCAGCAGCATTAGCCCGCGTGAAAGCGAAAAAAGAACAACAGGCAGCCGCCGACAACACTGAGACAGAAACAACCGACAAAAAGTCTCAAGTTGCTGCCGCTATCGCCAGAGCTAAAGCAAAAAAGCTCGCTCAAGCACAACAGTCGAACAATGAATCCGCTGTTGATGATATCGATACAGCTCAAAGCAATGTCGATGATAAAAAAGCGAAAGTCGCCGCAGCGATAGCACGTGCTAAAGCAAAAAAACAAGCAGCCATCTCTGAAGACTTAACAGCTCAAGTCACCAATGAACCGCTTTCTGAAGCTGATGAGAAAAAAGCCAAAGTTGCCGCAGCGATAGCTAGAGCAAAGGCCAAAAAAGCTAAATTAGCTGCGACATCCTCCGAATCACAGTCTGAGCACAGTTCTGATACTAAAACAGAACCACAAATCGCAAGCGTTAATAATGACAGCGAGCCATCAGCTACCGACGAAAAAAAAGCTAAAATAGCTGCCGCAGTTGCTAAAGCGAAAGCCAAAAAAGCCAAACAAAAAGCAGAAACGGAGCAAATAAAATCGAATGAAGTTAAAGCTGAAACTAAGGTTGATGCTCAAATAGAAAACAAAGTGACCACAACGATTTCAGCTGAGCAAGAAACCGAGTCATTAGCCGAAGTCGCATCACAGAGCACACCAACACTATCGGCACAAGAGCAGAAGAAAGCCAAAATTGCCGCCGCGGTAGCAAAAGCCAAATTGAAAGCACAACAAAAAGCTGCGGCAAAAGCCGTTGATGAGGAAAAAGGTTAATTATGGCATTTAAAATCGCCTCTTCACCGCATTTAACCACTGCGTTAAAAACCAATATCGTGATGCAGCGTGTACTCATGTGTATGTTGCCGGGGTTCTTGGCTCAGTTGTACTTTTTCGGTTTTGGCAGCTTAATTCAATTAGTGTTAGCAGTATCCGTTGCACTCATTTGTGAAGCCACTGTTATGAAAATGCGCAAGCGTTCGATTAACGAAGCTTTATCTGATTACAGTGCGATCGTGACCGCGGCATTAATTGCTGTCGCCATTCCGCCAATGTCGCCGTGGTGGATGGTAGTTATTGGTACCGTTTTTGCCATTATTATCGTTAAACAATTGTACGGTGGGCTTGGTAATAATATTTTCAACCCTGCCATGGCAGCTTATGTACTGTTGTTGATTTCGTTCCCAGTTCAAATGACCAACTGGAGTGCACCAGCAGAAGTCGCTGCCAATGTCCCCAACTTTTCTGACGCGTTATCTGCCATCTTTGGCTTATCTCATTTCAATGCCGATCATTGGCGCTTTGCCATTGATGGCGCGACGATGGCAACGCCTTTAGACAGCTTTAAAACAGGTTTATCACTTGAGCATACCAGCACTGAAATTTTGCAGGGTATGGCTTTTGATGGGGGACATGGCATTGGCTGGTTTTGGATAAACATGGGCTATTTGATCGGTGGTTTAATGCTGCTGAAATTAAAAGTGATCCGCTGGCACATCAGCGTTGGTGTTTTAGCTTCATTATTTGTGTGCAGCAGCTTTAGCTATCTTATTCATCCTGATAACAGTATTACACCAATCAATCAGCTATTTACTGGTGCAACTATGTTGGCTGCCTTTTTCATTGCAACCGACCCAGTCACCGCTGCCACCAGCGAACGCGGACGTTTACTGTTTGGTGCGTTGATCGGTGTTACCGTTTATGTGATCCGTACTTTTGGCGGTTACCCTGATGCATTTGCCTTTGCCATATTATTAGCCAATCTGTGCGCGCCACTGATTGATTACTATGTACGACCTCGTAGTTACGGTCACAGAATGAGTTGATAAGGACTTTGGATAAATTAATGAAAAATCCCATTATAAAAAATGGCTTGGTCCTCGCCCTATTTGCCATGCTTTGTACCGGTCTCGTTGCCTTTATTGATAAAGCAACTGAGCAAAAGATTGAGCAGCAAAAGCAAGCTCAGCGGCTGAAAGTATTGTCACAAATCGTGCCTTCCTCTATCCATGACAATAAGCTCACGGCAAGCTGCACACTGATATCTGCACCCAATGTGTTGGGGACTGATGAAGCACAACAGGCGTTTATCGCCAAGAAAGACGGTAAAGCAACCGCTATCGCCATCGAAACAATTGCTCCTGACGGCTATAACGGCAAAATAAAGTTGGTTATGGCAGTTAATGAACAAGGTCGTTTGTTAGGTGTACGCACGCTAACCCATAACGAAACTCCAGGACTTGGCGACAAAATTGAACTCACTAAATCAGACTGGGTACTATCTTTCGTTAATAAATACATCAGCAATAACAACCGTAAAACTTGGAAAGTTAAAAAAGATGGTGGCGCATTTGATCAATTCACAGGGGCAACCATTACTCCAAGAGCTTATGTGAAATCAGTTTACAAAACATTAGATTATGTAATCCAGCACTTTGATCAAATCGTACATAGCACAAGTTCATGTGAGGAAAACCATGGTTAATTTCAAAGAGATTGCGATTCAAGGGCTTTGGAAGAATAACCCGGGATTAGTGCAGTTATTAGGCTTATGTCCTTTATTAGCGGTAACTGCTACGGTAACCAATGCCCTCGGTCTTGGTCTAGCAACTATGGTCGTGTTGATTTTGTCGAACGTACTGGTGTCGTTAGTGCGTGATTTTGTGCCGAAAGAAATCCGTATTCCTGTGTTTGTGATGATCATTGCAGCTTTAGT
>JBMYXI010000105.1:0-6660 GCA_049608225.1 Parashewanella sp. | reverse complement strand
TTTATTGCCAGTTGTATTGCAACAGTAAAAGGTACAGGCGAAGTTTATTTTGAATCCGTATCCATGTTTACCTTCTTTCTACTACTTGGTCGCTACTTCGAGCAAAAAGCAAAACAAAAAGCTTCTGTTAACTCAAGTAATCTTCATAAGTTGGTTCCTCTTACAGCACATTTAGTCACCAATTCTGGCACCGAAGAAATTGCGGCGAAGCAGCTTAAATTGAACCAAGTGATTTTAGTAAAGCCTGGTGAAGTGACTGCCGCCGATGGCATCATTATTGAAGGTGCAAGCAGCCTAAATGAGTCGATGCTGACTGGCGAACATTTACCTGTCGCAAAAGCGATAGACTCGCAGGTGTTTGCTGGCACTATCAATGTAGATCAGCCTATAAAAGTAAAAGTAAACGCTATCGGCAGTGACCAGTTTGTTGCAGAAATTATCAGGCTGCAAGAACTAGCATCGAATAACAAACCTGAGATCTCACTTTTAGTGGATAAACTGTCTCGATATTTTTCAGCCGCAGTGCTCACTTTAAGCTTATTAACTTACTTAATATGGCATTTCTTTATTTCAGCCGAGGATGCATTTTGGGTAACACTTTCCGTTTTGGTCGCCACCTGCCCTTGTGCTCTTGCTTTAGCAACACCAACAGCCGTGACATGTGCCACCGCCATGTTTACCAAACTTGGCATTATTACTCGTAAATCTGGTGTATTTGAAGTATTACCGAATATTGATCAGATTGTGTTTGATAAAACAGGTACGCTCACCTATGGTCAGCTAACAGTGAGTTCGGTTGAATTATTTTCTGGATCATCAAAAGCGCATGCTTTAGCTATCGCGGCACAATTAGAGCATGGTTCTCAACACCCTATCGCACAAGCATTCTTGCCCTACTACTCTCATAGCGAATTCAGTTCAGCTGATATCGTTCACCATGTTGGTCAAGGTATTTCAGGTCAGGTCAATGGTAAAGATTACAAACTGGGTAACGCCAAATTTGTTAGTGCGCCTAGTATTGCAACGAGCAATCAAGGACAAGATCAACAAACTATATGGCTTACTGAGAATGATACTATCATAGCCAAGATTTCATTAGCAGATGTTATTCGCGAGGATGCCATTAAGACCATTAAAAAGCTCAATGCGCTTGGTTTGAATTCGCAAATTGCCAGTGGTGATAGCTCTGGACATGCGATTCAACTTGGAAAACAAATCAATATTAATCAGGTGCATGCAGGATTGACTCCGAGTGACAAACTGGCATTAGTGCAACAGTTTCAACAGCAAGGAAAAACCGTAGTTATGTTCGGTGATGGCATTAATGATGCGCCAGTTTTAGCAGGCGCTGATTTATCGGTTGCAATGGGTAGCGGAACCGCTATTGCTAAAAACAGCGCAGATCTGATCTTATTGGGTGATAAATTAACACGCTTTATTGACGCAATTAATGTCGCCAGTAAAACCTCACGCATTATTAAACAAAACTTGTTATGGGCGCTGGGCTATAATCTGATAATTTTACCGCTTGCTATGTCTGGAAATGTTGCGCCCTATTTTGCTGCAATTGGTATGTCTCTGAGTTCATTATTGGTTGTAAGCAACAGTTTAAGGTTATTAAAGGAACCCAAATGAGCATAATTTATTTGCTGATCCCAATTGCCATGCTATTCGTCGCGATCGCGGTTGCTATTTTTTTCTGGGCAGTAAAGTCTGAACAATTTGATGATCTCGACAGACAAGGGTCATCCATTCTGTTTGAAGATGACGAGGGCTCAACACCTGTAAAAGATAAGACCGATAAGCCATGATTAGTTTTGATTACACTGGCGCATTCATTGTAGGTTTAATGGGTGCAGGTCACTGTTTTGGCATGTGTGGTGGTTTAATTGCTGCGTTTTCGTCCCAATCAACTAAGGTAACCATTGGCGAAAACTTATTGGTCAAGCAATTAGGACTACAACTTAGCTACAACTTCGGGCGTATTTTCAGTTATGCGATTGCTGGCGCGTTACTCGGTGGTTCAGCAGCCTCCTTGGCTGATATTTTTGATATTGATGACTACTTGGTATGGCTTCGTGTTTTTGCTGGGCTGATGATGTTAATCACGGGTCTTTACCTCGCTCAATTTTGGTTTGGCCTAACAAAAGTTGAAGCTGTTGGGCAATGGTTTTGGTCTTTGGTTAAACCGACGGCCACAAAGCTACTGCCAATTGAAACCAAACCAAAAGCGGTTGTTGCTGGCTTAGTATGGGGATGGCTCCCTTGTGGACTCGTTTATTCAACCTTGACTTGGTCGATTGCTTCAGGCTCAGCCTTAAAAGGTGGCTTGATTATGGCCGCATTTGGTTTGGGGACTTTACCCGCTTTATTAACCGCAGGTATGGCCGCAAAAACGCTGGCTGTTTGGCTACAAAATAAATCAATTCGCATGCTAAGTGGTGGATTGGTGTTTCTTTTTGGAATTCAAACGCTTTTCATCGCTTACCAACAACTGATCTAGATCAAAAATTGCTTAAATCGCTTGATGAAATGTGATCTAACAGGCATCATACCTTCACTTTACGGCTGAGATTTTACAGCGTTTTTACTGTGAGTGTTAAAATGACAATAGATCCAAATAAGCCCCGCAAATCAGCAACTGGATGCACCATTCATTGCCATGATTGCAGCATGGCGAGTCTGTGTATACCTTTTGCGCTCAATAATAATGAACTCGATCAACTGGATGATATTATTGAGCGTAAAAAACCAATACAAAAAGGGGAATTGGTTTTTAAATCAGGTGATCCTTTAAAATCTTTATTCGCGATTCGCTCTGGTTCAATCAAGAGTTACACGATTACTGAGCAAGGTGAAGAACAAATCACTGGGTTTCATTTAGCAGGCGATGTGATCGGTTTCGACGGCATTCAAGCTGAGCAACACCAAAGCTTTGCACAGGCTTTAGAAACGTCCATGGTATGCGAAATCCCGTTCACTACTCTCGATGATTTAATTGCGACTATGCCCAAACTCAGACATCAAGTTATGCGTCTGATGAGCAGTGAGATCACCAATGATCAAGATATGATCTTGTTACTCAGTAAGAAAAGTGCTGATGAGCGTCTTGCCGCATTCATTAGCAATCTTGCGACCCGTTTTGGTAATCGTGGCTTTTCACCAAAAGAGTTCCGACTGACAATGACACGTACAGATATCGGTAATTATCTTGGGTTAACAGTAGAAACCATCAGTCGAATTTTAGGCAGATTTCAAAAATCTGAGCTAATAGAAGTTAATGGTAAGTACATTACAATTCTTAATCATGATGAACTGAAAACACTTGCTGGCACTGCACGCATCAGCCGATAACTTTGTTTTAATGACAATTTGATGTAGAACAAAAAGTTACCTTAATTTTTATGGATAATTGAAGTTAGCATTCTGACTTTTTGCTTGTAAAAGCAAGTCGATGTGCTAATTTCAATCAATCCTATTGATATTAAGGTCAGTCTTATGAAGGAATATAAGAAATTACTCGTTGTCATCGATCCAACCTCACAGCATCAAGCCGCATTAAACCGCGCCATCGAACTTGCCAAAGTTAATCATGCACATATAACGGTATTTCTATCAATTTTTGACTTTTCCTATGAAATGACGTCCATCTTATCTTCTGAAGAAAGAGATGCCATGCGCCAAGGCGTTATTGATCAACGTGTAGAGTGGATAAACGATTTAATCGCCCACCCAAAACAACAAGGTGTCGACATTGATGCTTGCGTTGTTTGGCATAACCGCCCTTTTGAGAGCATCATTTTACATGCTATTAGTGATAACTTTGATGTCATTATTAAAGGCACTCATCTTCACGATAAGCTTAAATCGGTAATTTTCACCCCAACGGATTGGCACTTAATGCGTAAAGCCCCCTGCCCAGTTTTATTAGTTAAGGAGCACGATTGGCCAGTCGATGGGAAAATTTTATGCGCCATTAATGTCTCAGAAGAAGACAAAGAGCATAGCAGGTTGAATCAGCGCATCATACACCAAGCGCAACGTCTCGCAGCAAAGTTCAAAGCAAATGTCCATCTCGTCAATGCCTACCCAGGCACGCCAGTAAATATCTCTATCGAATTGCCTGACTTTGATGCATTAACTTATAATGAATCGATGCGCGTTCAACATGATAACCGCCTGAAAGATATTGCTTTACAGCACGATATCAAACCTGAAAACTGTCACACTCATGAAGGGTTACCTGAGGATGTGATACCCGAACTGGCACAAACATTAGATGCTGAGCTGGTTATTTTGGGCACTATCGGTCGCACAGGTATTTCTGCTGCATTGATTGGTAACACTGCAGAACATGTTATCGATAACATAAATTGTGATTTGCTGACGATAAAACCAGAGGGATATATCTCACCTTTACTGCAAAGTTAGTTGGTTAGCTCTTTACCCATATACACATTACTGGAATAATACGCGCCCAGATATTGGCTCTCTAGGCGCGTTTTTTTATGTCAGATGAAATGAATACACAAAATTTAGAATCAAAAAAACTACAAACCCGAATGAATAAGTTGCAAAAGCGTCTTCGTCGTGAAGTTGGCAGCGCCATCGCCGATTATAATATGATAGAAGATGGCGATAAAATTATGTGTTGTTTATCTGGTGGTAAA
This sequence comes from Parashewanella sp., assembly GCA_049608225.1. Taxonomy (GTDB): domain Bacteria; phylum Pseudomonadota; class Gammaproteobacteria; order Enterobacterales; family Shewanellaceae; genus Parashewanella. Next base: position 1,990 of record JBMYXI010000105.1, on the reverse strand, counting down.
GACAGTTATGCTATGTTGGACATTTTGCTCAACTTAAAGCATAGAGCACCCGTTAATTTTGATATCGTAGTGGTCAACCTTGATCAAAAGCAGCCTGGCTTTCCAGAAGATATTCTGCCAAATTATTTAGACAGCTTAGATGTCGCATACCATATACTTGAACGTGATACATATTCGATCGTCAGAGAAAAAATTCCTGAAGGACAAAAAACCTGCTCACTTTGCTCACGGCTTCGTCGTGGTACTTTATATGGGTTTGCACAGCACATTGGTGCCAACAAAATTGCATTAGGTCATCATAGAGACGATATCATCGAAACTCTATTTCTAAATATGTTTTTTGGTGGGAAAATGAAAGCAATGCCGCCAAAACTATTATCCGATGACGGTGCGAATGTTGTGATACGTCCGATGGCTTATTGCCGCGAAAAAGACATCGCCGAATACGCCAAATTGAAGCAATTCCCTATCATCCCTTGTAACCTGTGTGGCTCACAAGAAAACTTGAAGCGCCAAGAAGTTAAAAGCATGCTAAACAGCTGGGATAAACAATTTCCAGGCCGTATTGAGACTATCTTCACTGCGATGCAAAACACCGCACCATCGCAAGGTGTCGATCGCGAACAATTTGATTTTATCTCACTTAAACAAAATCCTGATGCGCCTAAAGTGGGATCGGTGCATGATTCAGATCTACCTATGTTCGATTTCACCGACATTAGCAATAACGGCCATATCGACTTAGATAAAGCGCAACGTATTGATGTGGTAAATACCTATCAGCCCTAAATCTTGAAAACTGCGCTATGAATAGTTAGTTACTGTCCATAGCGCAAATTTCAGCAATTACTTTACCCAAGGGCTAACTGTGATAGGTTTATGAGAAAAAGATAACTTAGTAAGATTTGAAATGGCTTTCGATGGTAGTTGAAATTTATTAGCAACATATTTCATTTTGCCATCAATTTTTACCTTCACTTCCTGTGTTGCAAAATTAAAAGTAATACCATCAATTGGTTCACTGAAATATTTAACAGGGAAACCCTGTAAATCTTTTAATAACGCATTCATTTCATTTTCGATTTGTTTTAAATCTAATTGCGAATAAGATAAATTGTTTAATTTTGAAATGATCTGCATTTTTATGCCACATTGAGCAACCGCGCCAGCCAGTTCAAGATGGATCAGTGCCCTATCTTGTTTTAGTCGTTCGTTATATGGTAATAACAAACGCTGATCTTTAGAAATCGTTAACGGGTAAGACTTTTTCTCAGTTCTGATACTCCCTGATTGGATTTTACATGCAGCAATATTAGGTACAGAAAAAGCAATATCAACCAATCCATAATTGTTTTTGTTTACTGTCTTTAATCGATCATAAAAACTTTTATAATTTAATGCTGTTGATTCTCCGTAAGCGCTTGAAGCTAACAACAACGAGCTTAATACTAAAGCATTTTTGAGCATTTCAATTCACCAAATATTTTTTATTATGTCTTAACATTTCTAAGAGTTCATCAATGTAAGCATCTTTGCGTTCAGAATAGTTTACCAAACCGTAAACCAATTCTTCAGCTGTGGGTTGCATACCTTGCTGACGCAATTGAAATCGTATCGACCTCAGTAGTGAATAGGCTGAATTAGAGTTCAAATTTAGCATATATGAGGCAACAGAATCTGCGACTGAATCAAAAACTTCAACCTCATGTGTTTTTCCTGAAGTTCGTGAATTAGGTACCAAGCCGCAGCCCGATGTAAAACACCATTCACCAAAAAAATTTAATCCTTCACGAGCAAACCTCGATGTTCCCCAACCCGTTTCATTAGCCGCTTGAATTAACACCAGAGATACGGGAATTTCATCAACTCGCTTAAGCAAAGCATTTAATAATTTGTCATCAATGGCAATCAACTTATATTGATATTTTTGAGCCAGTTTTTGCAAACGAAATTGTGCAGATTCGCTTATTGTACTGCCTGAGTCCAAAAT
>JBMYXI010000104.1:0-6876 GCA_049608225.1 Parashewanella sp. | reverse complement strand
AAACCTTCGTTACGGAAGTTACGGTTAATTTCGAACACACGCTCAAAACCACCAACAACTAGACGCTTCAAGTAAAGTTCTGGCGCTATACGTAAGTACATTTCAAGATCAAGCGCATTGTGATGAGTCACGAACGGACGCGCTGACGCGCCGCCAGGGATCGAGTGCATCATAGGTGTTTCTACTTCCATAAATTCTTTTTTAATCATGAAATTACGGATTGCAGAAACCACTTTAGAACGCATTAAAAACGCATTACGGGACTCTTCATTAACGATCAAATCGACATAACGCTGACGATAGCGCATTTCTTGATCGGTTAGGCCATGAAACTTTTCTGGTAATGGACGCAATGCCTTGGTGAGTAATTGGTAGTCTTCCATATTCACGTAAAGATCACCTTTACCCGAAAGATGTAGCTGACCTGTAACCCCAATAATGTCACCAATGTCTAAACCTTGGTATTGTGCTTTAACGGCTTTTTGTACGTCTTTACCCGCATAAGCTTGAATGCGACCGCTGACATCTTGGATCACCAAAAATGGACCACGCTTCGCCATAATACGACCAGCGATTGAGCGTTGAACGCCCATTTCTTCTAATTGCTCTTTTGAATAATGACCATATTCTGCTTGAATATCAGCAGCCTTGTGTTTTCGATCGAAGCTATTTGGGTGACCATTAGCAGGACAATTCTCGCGAATGTGCGCGAGCTTTGCACGACGCTCAGCAATGAGCTTATTTTCATCTTGGACGTGTTCAGTCATCTTCTTCTCTCGTTACAGGCCTGATTTAAGGCTGGCTTCAATAAATTTATCTAGATCACCGTCAAGAACGGCTTGGGTGTTGCGGTTTTCTACAGCGGTACGTAAATCTTTAATACGTGAATCATCAAGTACGTATGAACGAATTTGACTGCCCCAACCAATATCAGATTTCGCATCTTCTGCCGCTTGTTTATCGGCATTTTGTTTCAGCATTTCCAGCTCATACAATTTGGCTTTTAGCTGCTTCATAGCCGCATCACGGTTTTTGTGCTGAGAACGGTCATTCTGGCACTGAACCACAGTATTGGTTGGTAAATGGGTAATACGAATAGCTGATTCTGTTTTGTTTACGTGCTGACCACCCGCGCCTGATGCACGATACGTGTCGATGCGCAAATCTGCAGGGTTAATATCAATTTCAATTGAATCATCGACTTCTGGGTAAACAAAAACAGAACAAAATGAAGTATGACGCTTACCTGATGAGTCAAAAGGTGACTTACGAACTAAACGATGCACACCCGTTTCGGTACGTAACCAACCGAAGGCATATTCACCGGTAAATTTAATGGTGGCACTTTTAATACCGGCAACATCACCATCTGATACTTCAATTAATTCAGGTTTGAAGTCATGGGCATCACCCCAGCGCAAAAACATTCTGAGCACCATATTGGCCCAATCTTGTGCTTCTGTACCACCAGAGCCAGATTGAATATCAAGATAGCAGTCAGACGCATCATTGGGACCAGAAAACATGCGACGAAACTCTAATTCTTCTAGACGTACTTCAAGATCTTCAATTTCAGCACTCGCATCATTGAAAGTTTCTTCATCATCTTCTTCAACCGCAAGTTCGAGTAAACCTTCGATGTCTTCAAGACCGCTGTCCATATCATCGATGGTTTTGACTACGGCTTCAAGTGATACTCTTTCTTTGCCTAATGCTTGCGCATTATCAGGATTATCCCATACTTCAGAGCTTTCCAACTCACGAGTAACTTCTTCTAGACGCTCTTTCTTAGCATCATAGTCAAAGGTACCCCCTAAGAAGATCTGTCCGCTCAGACAACTCCTTAATCTTGAATTTTACTGGATTTACTTCAAACATGAATGTGTTCTTAATGGTTAATTAAATAATTAGCCGAACATTTTACCTCAAGCAGCTTAGGCTTGAAAACAATCAAATTCTGTTTCAAACAATAAATTCGATGATCTTCGCGCCAGTTATGAAAAAAGCAACAAGCAGCAAATGCCACTTTAGCAATCGCAACAAAATAAAACCCAAAATACTGAGGATGACCTCTAAGCCTGAGTTAATGGTTTGAGTGATAATAGGGGTCACCCAAGCTGCCAGTAAAATACCGACAACACAAGCAGTCAAATATTGCACAGCTAAGCGGATACGTGGATGCGAGGTAATTTCATTCCACGTATTCACTGTCGCCAAGAAAAGTAGAAAACCCGGAGTAAAAATGGTCACTGTTGCGACAATCGCCCCCAGAAGTGCGCTCCCCTGCCAAGCCATTGCACCAAGGTAACTGGCGAACGAAAACATAGGACCCGGCACCATTTGTGCAAAACCATAGCCAGTCATAAATTCAGGTAAACTTACCATGTCTGAAAAGCTGGTTTGCAGTAATGGCAACACCACGTGGCCGCCACCAAAGACCAATGAACCTGACAAGTAAAGTTGTTTCACAATATTGAGGTTAATTGACTGAGTCGCAACAGAAATCAAGGTAATAAACACTAGCAAAAATACCGCTACCCATCTCCAGTTCACACTCAATTTAAGTGTTTTATCGGCGGGGATATGTGATGATAGATAGCCATAACCACCGAATATGAGCAGTAAAAGAACTTGCCAAACTGCACTGGGAAATATAATAAGCGTTGCTGCAGATAAAAAAGCTATCAACTTCAATGTTATTGTGCTGCAAAATGATTTCGACATAGAAATAATGGCGTCAGCTACCACTACAACTGCAAGCAGCTTCAAACTATCTACTATCAAATTGAACCAGATTGCTTCACTCCAAATCGATCCGAAAACAGCCAATAAATACATCAATAAAAAGGACGGAAACGTAAACCCAATAAACGCTGCCATCGCCCCTCTAATACCAGCACGATGATAACCAATAGCAAAACCGAGTTGACTTGATGTCGGCCCTGGTAAGAACTGACATAAGGCTAATTGGTTAGCAAATTTAGCTTCGTCTAGCCATACTAGCTTATCAACAAAATGTCGTTTGAAATAACCAACATGCGCTGCAGGACCGCCAAAACAAATCCACCCCAACATAAAAAAGTGTCTAAAAATCATGCCCATTTTATCGGCTTATTATCATTAACTACTCATCACTTTATGACATTAATGTAACAAAAAGATGAATGCATTCTCATCATGAAACTGGTTTGACCAGAGCAAGCTGAAGATATTTGATTTTCGATATCGAATCTAACTTCATTAACTAAGATAAAACTATACAAGAGGTGTTGAATGAAGATTAACAATAGTTAATGTTCAGCTCCATTCGTAACAGAACGCAACAACTATACTAAAGTTCCGAACCTGCTTAAGAGCACGATGGATAATACATTCAACAACTTCAAGCAAAATGGAAGATTCGAACGAATCTATCTTTGATCTCTAGGAGATAAGAAGGATGAACAACGAAGAATTTGAAACCATGCAAAACTTTATTCGCGAAGGTGGCAGTTTACAAATGCTTGCTGATATTGATAAAAAAGACATGGACACCTTATATCAGTACGCAGTTCAGCTAGTTGAATGTAAAGACACCGAAGCAGCACGAAATATCTTCTACTTGCTTTGGCGTATGGATACTTGGAATTACGATTACTGTTTCTCTCTCGGTTTAACCTGCCAACAATTAAAAGAACATTTCGAGGCAATATATTGTTTCGCGCGTGCTGGAACAATTCAGGTAGATAACCCATTCCCTTCATATCACGCAGGTCTAAGCTATAAGGCTGTGGCTAATGAGGAGTACGCCAAACGCAGTTTCAAAGCTTCCTTACGGTGGAGCAATAAACGTCCTGAATACATAGATGTTGCTGTTAATGCTCAGCAAGAACTCGATGCACTTGCGTAGGAGAATAAAATGTCTTCAATAAACGTTAATCACAAAAAAGCTGATCGTTTACCCTCTACGAATGACGCGGGTGCTGCCGAAGCAGCGCTGCCCCCGCAAAAAGCCGCAATTCCTGATTGGTCACACTCCAAGCACCTCCTCTTTGATCAAGTTAGCAGAAGAGGTGGCCTTGTATCTCATCGAGAGGCAGATCGTTCACTCAAAAGAATGTTGCAAAAATTGGGACAAAAAGATGCACCTGTACTGGCTCATGTCGAAAGAGCCAGCATGAAATCCATGGTACTTATGGCAACAAACTTGAGCATAAACACATTCTCAGCCACTGCTGAAGCGACGGTTAAAGCCAGTAAAATCATGACAGATACGCAGGCTTTTCTTCGAGATAAAAAAGTTCATGAGCTGCAAAAACAAATGCAACAGCAAATCCAGCAAAAGAATGATGCCCGCAAAGCAAATATTTTTATTAATGTTTTCGACTGGATTATTGCAGCGGCTGAAACTATTTACGGCATATTTAAACTCGTCGAAGGGGTAGCTGAAGCGGTTGCCTCATTAGGCTGTGATCCCAATGCCTATTTATCGATCGTAGCTGGTGGTGCATATATTTGCGCAGGTACTGCCGGTATTGTTAAAGCCGCTGCTGAAACCGCTAAGCTTTGCGGTGCCGACCCCAAAATTTGTGACCAAGTCGCAAAAATTGCAGGTTATGTGCAACTTGGGTTCGAGATGGTTACTCTGGCGACAGATATCATTGGTGGCGGACTCGCACTGGACGCTGCCCATGGTGCCGTCGATGCGATCAAGGCGGGGGTTTCCGCGGCTGCGCCCGACATAGCTGAGGGAGTCAACGAAGCCATTGCCAAAGGCGCCGAAGAAGGCGGCATGGAAATGATCAACTTAGCCAAAGACGAGGCGAAACTTAGCGTGAAAGAATTGGCAGAACAAGTCTCTAAAGAAGTTGGTGAAAACGTCGGCGAAGATATGGCTGACAAGCTTTCTGGAAGCTTGAAAAAAGCAGCCAAAAAGACCACCAATAAAGCGTTAAAATATTTCTTCCAACGCAGTGTAACCAAAACATCTGAAGCAATCGGCAAAGATGCAATCCAGCAAATCACCAAGAAAGCCATTGAAGAAGCAGCTGATGAAGCCATTAAAAAGGGCGTACAGGTAACCGCGAAGGACATTTCCAAAGCGGTCATTAAGAAAGCATCAAGACGGGTTGCATGGCAGGTCACTAAGTTAACTGCAAAAGTCGGAATCCGCTCTGTCCAAGGAATGACTCAAGGAGCAAGCATGATGAGTAGAGGTGCAATCGCAGCCATCAAAGGTCACACCGAAGCCGTGATCAGTGAGCTCATTATCAAAGAAGAATTCAATGAATATGTTTATGACTGGTATGAACGTTCAAAAGATACTGTTCATAAAACAGCAAAAGAGTTAGTTCAAAAAGAGTCTACAGCGCTTCAAGGGGCCACAGCAACTATTACTCAAACAGGTTCAATTCAAGCCCGTATCGCGGGTTCTATAGCAGGTTAAAAGAGGTCGTTATGCCAGAAATACAAACTGATAACGTAAGAGCTGTGGTCCAAGATCACGAATTTACCAATAAAATGATGGATGGGCATTATCATGATCAAATTGATAAGCTTGACGGTGCATTGCAGTCGGTCCAAGACGAAGCCAAAGGCATTAAGCATTCATTAACAAAGCATGCTACGCAAATGAGTTCAGCCAAGGTCGCTAAGGGTGACGATAAAGACGATAACAAGGCTGGTAAAAGTAAGAATACCGTTGATCCTTTACTTAGCGGCGAAGTCCAAGATGGTGCAGAAGCTATTGAGCAAATCAACGAGCTAATGACAAAGCTAGCTGATTTATTCAAAAAGCTACGTAACTTGATTCAGGACTTTAACGTAAAACAAGAGGATCTCGCTTGGGCCGTTCAGATAGCTGGTATGGTCAAAAAAAGGGAAGGGATTTCTGATGCTGCTGAAGCCATGTATTTCCAAGCCGCTTTTACATTGGGAGCGGGTTTGCTTTCTACAGGTTTCGGTGCAGCTGGAGCTAAATGGGATGCAGCAGCCACAATAGGTCAAGGTGCGGGTCGAGTCGCAGAAGGTTTTGGTTCGATTGCACAAGCTGATGTGAACACCAAAGCTGAACTTGAAAAGCTTGTCGGTGGATTTGACGATACTAACGCGCAAACCTTTGTTAAAAAATTAGTTGAATTAGTCGAAAGAGCACGTAAGACTTCTAATGACATGATCCAGTTGCTGGTTGAACTTACTCAGTTGCACCGTAGTATCGAAAATGCATTAATGAGAAGCTAAGTTATCCACTTAGCTCTTCATTTCCCTGCAATCACCTGTAATCAATTTGGAGAATAGTATGGATGCAGTCACTGAATATTTACATAATAAAGGCATTGAAGTTCAGCCGGCATATTTCGGCAACAGTTTTTATGAATACGGAAAAGTATGGGACAGTGAACATTGGTCAATGATCTATCGACTTGATGAGGGCAGCCTTACTGTTTGTAATTTTACGAGCAAAGACAATACAAATGGCATGAGCAGCGCTGTGCTGCAGATGGTAGAAAAATTAAAGCAGATAAAAAAAGATGTCGCAGAAGTCAAACAAATCACAGGGAAGGTATTGATTGATGAAGGCTTTCAAGTTCAAAAAGATCAACATCGTGCTTTTCATTCGATTTTATTAAAGCAAGGTGCAAGGGAAGAGCTTGGGAATGATGGTACGCTCTGGTTAATTTACTAAATTCATGCACAAAGCTCAACTAGAGTAAAAAACGCTGCTTGTGGCTTCAAAGAAACTTGGGGTAATTAAAAACCATAAAGCTAAATAATCTACACGTAACGTGATAAATCTTTGACACAAAAAAAAGCCTTTGGTAGTCCAAAGGCTTTTTTTTGTTATTTGGTCGGTGATAGAGGATTCGAACCTCTGACCCTCTGGTCCCAAACCAGATG
>JBMYXI010000103.1:0-7044 GCA_049608225.1 Parashewanella sp. | reverse complement strand
CGCCAGCTATGTTCCCTGCTCTTGGTAAAGTCACCGCTAAGGCAAAACCTACAGCGACCGCGGCATCAATGGCATTGCCGCCATTTTTTAATATATCTGCACCAATTTGCGACGCTAACTGCTCTTGACTTGCGACCATACCATTTCGCGCAATAACGGGATGTACAATGCTGCTGTATTCTAGTAGTGGCGGCGCCGTTTGTGCTGTTTGGGGTACTTGATGATTATTGTTAATATCTGCAGCAGCTTGTGTTGCAGCAACAAAAAAAACTGCGCTCATAAGAGTGGCAGTTTTTTTAAGTCCTTTAAATTTTGACACTATCTTTTCCATTTTGTTAATGCTGAGTTGATTAATATTGTAGATAATATCATCTTACATAGCAGAGAAACTAGACGTTACCATCCAGTTTCTCCACCTGAATAAGGGGCAAAGCTTAAAAGCTTAAGCTTGCTCTTAGGTATAAATAACGCCCTTGGAAGCCATAAGGTGAGAAATTCGCATAAGGGATAATGTAGTCAAACTGCCCAGCATCTTTACCAAATCGCTCAATATTGGAGGTTGGATACTTATCCAATAGATTATTGATGCCAAAGCTACCGACTAAGTTATCGGTAAATTGGTAACTGGCTTCAGCATCAAAGATGAACGCAGGCTTGATAGTGATATCAGACTTACTTACTCTACCCGGCTGAGTAACCTCACCATAATAGTTGCTACGTAACATCAAGCTCAATGCATCTTGACTCCAGTTCGCAGTAACATTGACCTTTTGCTTTGGCGCAGCATTTTCAAGACGAGCACGCTCACGGCGCGCAAACAGTTGATCAGAGCTAAACAGTGAAGACGGTCCTGCGCTATCTAGCACATCACTTACTTCGGTCGTATTGTAATTAAAGCCAGAAGACAATCTTAAATTACCTGCAAGTAATTCAGTTTCATACGCCAGATTAACATCTATGCCTTGAGTGACACTATTCACACCATTAATAAAGAAGCGAATGGCATTAATCCCTTCAACGTTGTTTTCTTTAAATACTTTTTCAACAATTGGACGTTCAGCTTTATCATCGCCTAGTGATTCGGAAAGAACAATTCGATCATCGATTTCAATGCGATAAGTATCAAAAGTTAAGTTCAGCTGTTCACTGATATCCCAAGTAAAGCCTAAGCTGTAGTTAGTGGCTTTTTCTGCTTCAAGCTGTTTGCCACCTAACGCCATTGCCGCTTTACTGGTTGCTGCCACAGTTCCGATTTCGACCGCTTCACCATTGACGAAGTTGGTATTAATTGAGGTATAAAACTGTTGCTGTAGTGATGGCGCACGGAAACCAGTGCTTACCGACGCACGGAGGGCGAAATCATCAGTTAAATTATAGCGAGTCGCTAACTTACCATTGGTTGTATCACCAAAGTCCGAATATTTTTCATGACGCGCTGCCAAGACTAGATTCCAGTCATCGGTTAAATCCATATCAACTTCTGCATATAAGGCAAACGAATTTCGACTTTCGTCCACTTCACTAGCTTTTGAGAAGAATAACGAGCCTTGTGCAAATAAACGAGTAGTCGGATAAACAGGACTTCCATCCTCTTTGAAAATTGGTTTGCCATTTTCATCGACCGACTGGCGATTGGTATAAGCTTTTACGTCGCCCGATTTAATTTGATAGTTATCGCGACGATACTCAGCGCCCAAAGCAAATGAAATGGGGGATGCTAACCCCTCAATATCATAAAAACGGGAAAAATCGACATTGACTGCGTCTTGGCCTGAAATCAATTTACCACCATAAAAGCTCGTTGGCGTATCCAAAAGGAAGGTCACATTGGCTGTATTGGTATTGTTATAAGCAATGGTATTTCGACCTGTCACGATACTGGTATTATATTCCCATTCACCAAGTTCACCTTTCACGCCGGCAAGCAATGACCAGTCATCAATATCAGCATGAATTTTTGGGGTGAAGCCATCAGGATAAATTTTTTGGATCAACAATGCTTCATCAGACGCTTCTCGGAAAAACGCCCCTGATACAGACTTTCTATTTTGTAAGGTAAAGGTTGAGTACAATTCAGCACCAGAATCGAATTCATAGCCAGAGCTGGCAAGTATGCTGTAGGATTCACTTTCTGGCGCACCAAAAAAGAACCGATCACGATTGGTTGTTATCTCACGCTTATCAAAGCTACCATCGGCATTTTTCGCATAAGTATCACCATCGTCTAATCCACCACGATTAGTCGCATTGGCGTTGTTATACTCAGCAGTAACATTAACATAGCCAGTTTCTTTAAAACCAAAACCAATATTGCCCGCTAAGTTCACAGTTTCACCGTCTTTACGGGAAATATCCTTACCATAAATGCCAGCAACACGGCGGCTACCATTGGCAACTACATTACCATTAGCATCGGTTTGTACCCCAGTTAGTTCAGGTACACCATCTAAGGTAGTGATATGTTGACCCGCAGTGGCAGTGAAGCTTCCGCCTTCACTATGCTTTTTCGTGATGATGTTAATCACGCCAGCAATGGCATCAGAGCCGTATTGCGCTGCTGCACCGTCGCGTAATATTTCAATACGATCGATGGATGCTGAAGGTATCGCGTTTAAATCAACGGACACAGAACCTCGTCCTGCGGTGCCATTTAAATTGAGTAAGGCACTGGTGTGAAAACGACGTCCATTAAGCAAAACTAATGTTTGATCCGGTGCTAAGCCACGAAGAGAAGCAGGCTTGATGTGTTCACTGCCGTCAGCAAGTGAAGGCTGATAAAAGTTAAAGCTGGGTACCGCATTCTGCAGCAAACGGTTCATATCAGTGAAGCCGCCTTCTTTCAGCGCATCAGCAGTTAGCACATCAACAGGTACATTACTGTCACTGATAGTTCTACCTACGCGACGCGAACCGAGCACCGCAATACGCTCAACATTTTCACTATTTTGTACACCCGCATCGCTGTTTTCTTCTGCGATAGCAAAATTGGTAGCAAAAGTAGCGCCTAAGGTTGAAATGATCCCGAATGTAATTTTTGATAATGAAAATTTCATGAATGCAATGATTCCTTTTTTGTTTTGTTCTTCCTAAGTTAAAAACTGGAATGAATATATTAATGACCATGATCTTAACATTACATAAACGATTTAAGATCTACGCTAATTGGTTCGATTTGTTATTTAATATAACCAAATAGTTTGATGACAATTTTTCAACAAACACAAAAATTTAACATTTGAGAAACACTTTATATACCAAATATACGGAGACTAAAAGTTTTTTATGGCGATAAAACGATGATATGATCCCGAAAAAACACAAATAAGACACTAATCATGAGTTTAACCGTTTGGGAGCTTGCAACCGACATTGCTATTGCCAGCACTTTAATCCTCCTTTGTAAATTAATTAGAGTAAATGTTAAAATTTTCCAGAAGCTATACATGCCTGTAGCTATGATGGCTGGCTTGACAGCCTTAATGCTTGGGCATAACGGACTCGATATTCTGCCCTTATCTAATACCAGTTATGGTGGCGTGCTTATCGCTATCATTTTTGCCGCACTTGGGCTTAGTACCGCTTTTCCAAAGCGCTCTGAGTTAATCCATCGAACAGGCAAACTGTGGGCGTTCAATCAAATCATCACCGTTTCTCAATGGTTAGTGGCAATTATTGTCGGTGGCTACCTATTGCAGCTATTGTGGCCTGAATTACCTGCTGCATTTGGTTTGGTAATGCCAGCTGGTTTCATGGGTGGGCACGGTACCGCAGCGGCAGTCGGTGACACCCTAACAAAACTCGATTGGGAAGCATCCATGAGCTTAGCATTAACTGCGGCAACCTTTGGGGTATTCTTAGCCGTGTTAGGCGGATTAGCCATCATCAATGTTATTTCGCGCTTAGGGGTATTAACCCATATTCGACCCTTTGCTGAACTCGAAGCTCATTTTCGAAAAGGTTTGATCCCAATGACGAAACGTGAGAGCTTGGGTGATGAAACAGTTTCATCTTCATCGATTAACGCTTTTACGTTACATCTTGCTCTAGTGAGCATGGTCGTTGGAGCCGCTTACGCATTTTCTAATTTCGCTTCATCCTTTAATGATTATGTTACCGTTCCAACCTTTGCTTGTGCTTTTGTTTTTGGCTGTGTATTACGTCAGTTATTGAAGTCATGCAACACGCTTAGCCACTTTGATAATAAACTGTTCACTATGACTGCTGGTTCAGCAACGGACTTTTTAGTCTTTTTTGGTATCGCTTCGATTAAACTCAGCGTACTGGTTAGTTTCGCTGCACCATTTATTGTATTGCTCCTTTGTGGTGTTGTACTTTGCTTGTTATTAACTCTAGTGGTCGCACCAAAAATGTTTGGTGATAAATGGGTAGAAACTGGCGTTTTTTCATGGGGTTGGATGACAGGAACTGTCGCTATGGGAATATTGCTGTTGAAAATCGTTGATCCGAAAGCCAAGTCTACGGTACTCGACGATTACGCCATCGCCTATTTACCAGGCTCAATTATTGATATTCTAATTGTCTCACTCGTACCGACAATGATAATGACAGGCCACGGTAATATAGTTATTGCCGTGTTAGCATTCTATTTAAGCCTAGTATTATTGATTGCTAAAAAGTTAGTTAAGCCGCAAGCATAATCATTTCCCACCACAGAATTGTTCATAAAAATGCACTTACCTTACTTGATAGTAAGTGCATTATTTGAATCAATATTTACAAATGTTTTACGAATTACTCAATTATTGATCGAACACTTGCTGGTTGAACAAAGCTTGTTTCATCGATGTTAATGACGCCACCAATCGCAATGCTTGATCAATCGCCTTATCGGTTTCTGATGCCATTTTTAAACTGCTTAAATGGCTATTAAAACACGCAAAGCCTTGGTTGATTAACGAAATAGCAATGCAAGCATAATGATAACCAATTGCATTGTCGATCCCTAAGTCCTGAAAAGGTCGCATGTTGAGATCCGTAAGCGTACCGCCAGCCTGAAGCGGATGTACATTTCGACTCATAAAATACGGATTCGTTACCGCCATTCTGGTGGTTGCAGTGATGATCAAGCGTTTATCTTCTTGGTTTAGCTCACCTATGTAATTGCGAACAAGCGTGATCAATGCCTTATCTTGTGAAGCCATAGCCGCGGCCCATGCAACGATTTTGCAGTTTTCTGCCGACAAATGTGGTTGCTTCTGTGCTGCTTGGCGAAATAAATTCAATTGCTCACTAAATGCAGGTGTCAGTGTTAAGCTTTGCTTGAACATATCCATAACTCGTTATCCTAATTATTACTTTTAATGTCGTAGTCGTAAATTTACATTTAAACATTGCTTAACTGGTTCAATATCCGCTTTTCTGATATCGGAAACTTAGTACCCAGCACTTGTGCAAAACAAGAAACTCGATATTCTTCTATCATCCAACGCGCATGCTCTAATTCTTCAGGAATGGCTGCCAACTTGGGTAACTTGGCAATTTTCGCCGCTAACGCTTTTTCAACATTGTTAATCGAGTGCATATGAATACGATCACGATTAGGATCGACTGGTAGTTTATCTAATCGATTTTCTATGGCTTTAAGATAACGTAAAATATCAGGTAAACGCTGCCAACCTGAGGCTTCAACAAAACCTTTGAATACCAGCTTATCTAGATGAGTTTGAATATCACTCATGGCAAAGGCAATATCTAAACTAATTTTGCCCTTCAAACGCTTTTTAATTTTTTGATAACAAGTAAGGATTTCTTCCGCTTGCAATGCAATTCTCTCAGCAGTTTCATTTAACTCTTGTCTTACCCAATCACGAGCAGAATTAAATTCATCAGCATTGCGTACATCAAGGTTTTTGGCATCTAATAACTGCTGAACGGATGCAGCAACAATATCCTCAATCAGTATATTTACTTGACCAAAAGGGTTGAAGTACATAGACAACTTGGCTTTGTTTGGTAACTTTTGCTGTAAGTGCTTTACTGGCGAAGGAATGTTCAACAGTAACAATCTACGTAAACCCACTCGATGCGAAATTTGTGCTTGATGCTCATTATCAAATAATTTGATGGCAACTGATTTTTTGTTATCAACTAACGCAGGAAATGCTTTAACTTCAAATTGACCTTTATTCTGCTTGTACTCTTTAGGGAGATCGCCAAAGTTCCAACTTTCAAGATTTTCTTGTTCAATTCCTGAGTCTGCTACCTTACGGATCGCTTGCTTAACCTTGCCTTGCAGTGCTGCTTGTAATTCTTCTAAATCACGCCCTTGTGTTATCAGTTTGCCACTATCATCATCCACTTTAAAATTCATGGTTAAATGTTTAGCGATTTGTGACAAATCAAAGTTATGTTTTTCAATGCGTACACCACTCATACGCAGCAATTGTTTACACACAGCGCTGATCAAATCCGTATCAAAAGGAGTGATTGCCTCGACACAGGCTTTGGCATAATCTGGCGCAGGTACAAAGTTTCGACGTAAGCTCTTAGGTAGAGACTTGATCAAAGCCATGCATTTTTCATGTCGTAACCCTGCAACAGACCAATCGAAACCTGTGTTTTCAACTTGGTTTAATAATGCAATTGGAATGTGTACTGACACACCGTCATCTTCCGCACTTGGTTCGAATTGATAAGTAACAGGTAAGGTAATGTTTCCTTGTTGCCAAGTATCAGGAAAATCCAGTTTAGAGACATGCTCAGTATCACGCTGGTAAAGCATTTCAGGATCAAAATGCAATAGCTTATCATCGGTTTGTTTGGCCTTTTTCCACCATTTAAATAAACTAGCAGAACTGTAGATGCGCTCAGGCAATTTTTGTTTATAAAAGTCCACCAGCACTTGCTCATCCACCAAAATATCACGTCGACGCGACTTATGCTCCAACTCTTCAATTTGCTCTAATAACTGCCGATTGTGGATGAAAAAGGCTTCTTTGGTTTTTAACTCACCGTCAGCTAACGCACTACGAATAAAAATATCTCGCGCTTCAACTGGTTCAATCGGTCCAAATTGAACTTTAC
>JBMYXI010000102.1:0-7366 GCA_049608225.1 Parashewanella sp. | reverse complement strand
AATATCGACATTTAGCAATACATCTGAAAAGCCGCTCTTTGAGCGGCTTTTTTGTGTCTGGACTGTTATAAATTACTGGAAGCCGTCTTTTATTTATAGGGGCTGATTGATATTGTCATTAAAACCGTCAAGTTAATTAAAGGCTTAAAACGCATGGATTCATTTTTTCAGTAAATAACCTGAATTAAACGACATTAATCATATTTAATTATCCTTTTATTTATATAAGTTGTTATTAATCAAAAGCTAAGTGCTATCGATATATGGTATTTAAAAAAATCATTTTCGATACCTCTGCCTAACTCCCACTATCCCATTATTTGTCTTGTCACTATGTAGCTTTGACAAACTGTTTATTATTGATAAATGAGAGGGATTAAAATGTCTGCAACTGCATCAGCACCGTCGGCAGCAAAAATTATTTGGACAAGCGGGCAAGATTATCAAATGTCTGATGAAGTTCGTAACGCTATTGAGTCAACGAAACCCAAAGATAGTGGTATTGGTGGAATAGGTTCTTGCGATTTGACATCAGAGAAAGATGAATTTAAGACTGTCTGGCGGGTTGCTTTTATCTGGAATGAGAAGGGAGATATAACAGGAACCCTTGGTGAAGTTTTTTTTAAACAGCCTTCAGCTACGAATTTAGAAACACAAAAACACGATTGGTTAATAAAGGCATATAAGGCAAAAATTGCAGAAGACGAAGCATCATTTGAACTTATAGAACTCCCTCAAGATACAACGACTCCTCAGGCAACATCAAATGATCATTTTCATTGGAATGGTACAAAATTTACCAATTCTGATCGTGACATGCTTCAGCGTATTATCAACACTAGACCTACCGATGGTAGGGCTAAAGTCGTCAGCTACAAGATTGACTTAAGCACGTCTACCGATTCTCGATTCGAAATGACGATTAAAGTTAAGTGGGCGGCATCGGGTCAGCTAAAAGAGATCACTCGTGATAAATTTTTCGGATTTCGGTACAGTGAGCCCCTTAACGCTCTTGCTGATGAGTGCCGAATACACATGAGGACAGAGGCTCAATCAGAAAACTCAACTGGCGAGCTCACGTCCAACGCAGATCTAACTTCAAGCCATAATCAGTCTGCTACTGAAGAAAAATTATCGACTTTACTTTCTCCAGAAGAGCATTCCCCCAGTAATGAAGCGGATTTGACAACACCGACAGATTCGTTAAGTAATAGTCCGACAGACCAGCAATCGCGTACTCGAAAGGAGTCAGCAAGCTACGTTGAAGATGCTAAGGAAAACGCAGAAGGTGAGTCAGTTACGCAACCTGTGCATACAGATGAAGAAATAGAGAAAAGTGACCCAGCAGCAACGAGAGCAGGAGACGAAACAGAATTAGCTATAGATTCTGAAGAGCAAGTTAAAGAAGAGGTGGATGAGGCTGCGAAACAAGAAAATGAATTGCAGTCATCGCTCCCCCCTGCTAACAAAGAGCCTCGTATTTCTGCCTCAGGTTCTCACTCGCCAAATCTTTCGACTGGTGAGCCGTCAGCAACATCGGCTGCGAGCACTAGCCCCACGACTATCGTGGCGGATGGAGCAGCACAAAAAACTGAAATGTTCTCATTGAATTGGAGTGGAAGCACTTACACTGACTGTGAAGATGATAAGTTGCAGCAAATCTCAGCAACAAAACCTCGGACTGATAGTTCTGAAGTAGAGAATGTAAACTTTACATTTATGCTTCAGAAAAAGAGAAAGAGGCCGACTGAGATGAAAGTTATTATCAGCTGGCAAAATGGCGAGTTGAAAGAAATCGTTCGTAATTCAAGAAAGATTAGTTTTAAATATAAAACTGAGCTTAAAGCACTTGCTGAGGCGTACCGCTCATACGTGGCGAGAATGAATACGGTGGAACGAGAGACCGATGAGTTCAAACCATCAGCATTGCCACCTAGCGTTTCTGATGAAGGTGAAAGAGCGGCACTGACTCAACCTGTATCAATCATAATATTAGACCAAGATCTCGCACCATTTGCTCTGCCTCCCACAAAGCCTACGCGCGCATCAGCAGCAACCGCTGTTGAAGATAAAGAAAGTACTGAAGTCTAGTACCTTCGTTAGTTCTCACCCAATAAAGCTGTAACTGCGGTTTTATTGGGTTTGTACTCGGCTCCATAAAAAGGATGAGAGTGTTAAATATCGAGCAAAGGAGAAGCGTAAACTATTTTTAATCTAACCTTCACTTTCGTTAAATTTATCCACGGTTGAAATAGGCTACAATTGTACTCGAAAGATACTTGCTCGCACTAAAGTCTCAAACGGTTCTAGCGTCTGTATTTTCAATGAGTAGATGCTATTTAAAGCTAGCCTCATATAGGATGGTTATTTCAATTTTGTCTGAGAGGCAGAGCCTTACACTTATCTAGTTCGAAATGAAATTTAATGCAAGTATGCAGAAGCATGCATAGACGATTTATCGTTTATCGATTTTTTACCTTTTGAGTTAGTTCAATGATTACCAATATAAATTCGATAAATTGGCTGATCGCTCAGCCGTCTCAGCTTAGTGGTGGAATGGTCAAAACAAATGGGCTCAACCTTCCAAGTAGTAAAAGTCATAATTCAGTTCGTTATTCACTTGAAATAAAACACAACGCAACACTAGATAAAAGAAACAATGTGCGTTTCATGACATTCATTAGACCCTCTGTGTCTTATGGCTTATTCCGCGATCATGGCAATATGCAAATTAGAAAAAGGGTAGCAACTTTCAAATATAAAGCGACTAAGGAAGGCAGCGATATATTAGCTACCAGAAAAGCACCATTAGTTGCACAAAGTAAACGCAAGAGAAAAAGAGTAATCAGCAAACAAAAAGAGCAGGAACAAGATTAATCCTAATACACTTTTGCTATTTCTTGTCTAAATTAGTATTAGAGCACGCCCTAGTTATCATATCGATTTAGTGGAAATGACATGAGTGTTAATCAATTACAGGTTGCAAATACAGCCGCATTGAACTGGCAGTTTATTGGTAATTCCCAATTGAGCATTAATAAAGGGGAAACCAAAGAAGTAACGGTTAAATGTCAGCATTCAAATACCCTGCATCACTTCGAAGTAAAAGTGAAACATGATTCAACCTTGGATGTCCGAACAAATACTCGCTTTGGTCGTTTTCTCAATAAAATCTCTTTTGGCCTCTATCGAGGACACGGTGCAGCGCAGATAAAAGAACACATTGCGACATTTGTATTGAAACAGGCAAAAGAAGGTGCGGATGTACTCGCACCCAGAAAAGTCGCTACAGCTGCGCAAACGAAGCATAAAAAAAAGCGGACATATAAAATTTATCGTGATGAACAACAAGAACATAATGATCAACAAGAATAGCAAGCTTAATTTGGTTTGCGAGTATTAAACCTAGCGTGTGGTAGGCGTCGTGATTTTTGCAGTAAGGCTTTCAGTAATCCTGTTATTTGTTTTATTGATCCTTTATGAAGCGTACGTCGCTTGGTGTCAAGAGCCTGATATAACTCCGTCTGTTCATCGGTTTGTTGTTCCTGTAATAATTCTTTTTTGTAAATCCCGAAACAGAGAATAAACAATGTAGCTTGGCAGCCAGATTCTCCGAGACTATCTTCCCACTGCTCTACAGCATCAGTCAATTCATCGGTAGTGATTGCAAGCTCCGTCAAGACATTCATAAAAGGCACGAGTTCTGCCGCGTGTTTAATATAATCCACACCCAATGGTGCGAAGGTATCAGTACCTGTCCGTTGGTCTAATACTTCTATCTGTTTCTGCTTTCTCTGGGTAAGCCTTGCATTAATTTCGGATTTATTTTTATTGAAATAAAGAGTTAGTCTACTAGAAAAGTTAACAATAAAAGCTTCTCCTCGAACGAGCTCAAATTCCAATAACACTTTCGACAAAGCTTCGGTATGAAGAACTTGCCCCATTAATCGATACTCTATAACTAGTGTGTCTGGGTGAAGCTTAAATTCAAATAACTCTCGGCTGCTAACGTCCGCTATTGCTTTTAAACGCTGGAATGCATGGTAGTGTCCAAAATTTAGTGCAAAGTTGTCGATGTCATAAACTGCATATCTTTCTTCATCAGCAGTTAATAAATCATCGCTCGACTCAAACGGAGTAGCGTCTGCTATTGCCTTTACTTCTAGTTGAGGTGACGGTCTGAACAAACATTCATGTAGAATTGTGAGTGCTTCGGTTTTATGATCTGGTACAAATAGGCACTGCACATATTCGATTAATTTCTTATCTCGTGCAGCTGATATGTTGCCACTTAGCAGCATGCTTATTTGCTTTGTTGATATCCCATAGGTCGTCAAGTAGCTTGATGCGGCTGGTGACATGGGTGCTAAGTTAGGAAGTTTTACTATTGCCATAACTATTCATACTGAATAAGGAAAGTTGAGGCTAAGGGCAGCACGAGCGCTACCCTTGGATACGATCTAAAAAATCTTACCCTTTTGGGTTACTTTAGACACATCTATGCGCTTTGGTGTAGCTTGACCGGTCACAATTGGTTCGACGCCTTTAGCAATGGTATTAACAACTTGCTGCATTGAAACAAAGTCCAACGTTGCAATTTCATCGGTTACCTTATGATAATGTGGATCTTTATCAATTTGAGTACTGCTAAAGCTGTGTGCAGGCACCCCCAAACGCGCTAAGGTTGCATTATCTGATCGGTAAAACAAACGCTGCTTTGGATAAGGATCAGCATACACTTTTGTGTTTAATGGTTTGAGTGCTCGATTCATTATGCTACCAAGATCTGAACGCTCATAACCTGTCATCCACACTTTACCCTGTCCAAACTTTGAAGGCTTACCTATCATTTCAAGGTTGAACATTGCTGTGATCTGGCTGGGATCTTGCTGTTGAGCAAAGTACTTAGAGCCATAACCACCAATTTCTTCCGCGGCGAAAGCTACGAATACTAACTGACGAGTATTTTGCTGTTTGGCTGAGAAATATTTGGCTAAATTGATGATACCAGAAACACCCGATGCGTCATCATCGGCGCCGTTAGAAATGATGTCTTGCTTACTGTTTTCAGCGCTTTTCGTGCCGATATGATCATAGTGAGCAGAAAACAATACCATTTCCGCTTGCTTATTTTTTGCTGGCAGCACACCAATTACGTTGGTAAGTTGTTTTTGAGTTGATCGGCTCTTTACGCTCACAGCAAAATTATTCGCTTCAATCTCATCGGTTAATACCATGACTAAAGTGCCAGCATCGTTATCCACTAATTTCGTTTTAGGATGAGAGAAATAAGCACGGTAACGATTGAACAGTTTTTTGTGTGCCGAATTAATAAGCACCAGATGATCGCCACCTTGCTGGTTGAGTTTGGATAACGCTGAGCGTAAATCATCTTTGGCATTGACCAAACTGACTTTTATATTGCTGTTGGTTTCCCAATCTGTTTCATCCGACGTAGTAGCGACTGCAATGTCAGCTGCTTTGACAGCTGTTTTATTAAGGCTCACGGTCACACTTTCTAATTCACGAACGAAGACCGGAAAAGTTTGCTTATAACTATTACTTTTAAAGGGAGATAATCCCACTTCTTTAAAACGACTGGCGATATAATCAGCGGCTTTATCGGCTTCAGGAGTAAAACTCGCTCGTCCTTTTAAGTTATCATTCGCTAAATAGGCAACGTCTTGCATTATTGGTGCAAGGGGGATGTCTGATGCCATTACATAGGTGCTCGCAGTAAATAAAAGTGCGGCAGATGATAAAAGCGATAAGTTTTTCATATTTTGATAAGCCGTAGGATTTAAGAATAGAAAATTGAATGATTTTTAGCACTGCTTACAAGTGATTGTAAAGTGTTAAAAAATCAAAAATGGTGATTCAATGGTTTTCTGTCAGCGTTAAGTCAGCAATTTACAGTGAAAGCAAGCAATTGTACGGCTTGCCAATTGTGCAGATTAAGAATACAATCTATGACCGATTTTTTACCTGCTTCCTTGTACTTTATTGGCATTGTGCTGGGGAATTCGGCAAAAACCATGTTTCATTCGTGTTTTTTCTCGCTAACTGGCGAGTCGAAAGGACGAAGACCGGAGCGAGTGTAGCGCTCGTCGTATTGAGTAACGGAAACAACCGATGACAACGAATACTGAAGACCAGGGCAATTCTCTGGATATTGTAAAATGGGGTATCGCCATCGTACTGCTAGCAGCAGCAGTAGTTGGTAATCAAATGTACAGCGAAGCGAGCGTATTAGTACGTGCGATTGGCGTTGTAGTAGCGTTTGCTATCGCTGCCGTAATTGCTTTGCAAACGGTTAAGGGTAAACAGGCCCTTGAATTTGCTCGTGAAGCACAAATTGAAATTCGTAAGGTTGTGTGGCCAACACGCCAAGAAGCCCTAAATACAACATTCATTGTCCTTGCAGCCACAGCAATTCTTGCGGTTGTTCTATGGTTAATGGACATGGGTTTACTTAAAATTGTCAACTTAATCACTGGCGTATAGGCACAAACAATGACAGAAGCTATTGAAGCTAAAAAGAGATGGTATGTAGTTCAAGCATTTTCAGGCTATGAAGCTCGCGTATGCAAATCTTTAATCGAACACATCAAAATGCACAGTATGGAAGATTACTTCGGTGAAGTACTTGTACCAACTGAAGAAGTCATTGAAATGCGTGCGGGTCAACGTCGCAAGAGTGAGCGTAAGTTCTTTCCAGGCTATGTATTAGTTCAAATGGAAATGAACGACGAAAGCTGGCACTTAGTGAAAAGCATCCCAAGAGTGATGGGCTTCATTGGCGGGACTTCTGATCGCCCTGCACCGATCACTGATCGTGAAGCCGATGCGATTTTATCGCGCCTAGCTGAAACCACTGAATCGCCAACGCATCGCGTAATGTTTGAACCCGGTGAAGTGGTACGTGTTACCGAAGGTCCTTTTGCTGACTTTAACGGTACGGTTGAAGAAGTCGACTATGAAAAGAGTCGTCTAAAAGTATCAGTGATGATCTTCGGTCGTTCTACTCCAGTAGAATTAGACTTCAGCCAAGTTGAAAAGAATTAATTTGGTTTAAAAAAGTGATAAAATAAGTTGTGTTCAAAAATGACACAAACTGATTTGAAAGCGGGCGCGAATTTCTATATAATTCGCGTCCGTTGTTTTCGGGGAGCTGTTGGCATGTCGCTTAGCAGCGTTTGAACCCAAACTGAGGAAATGTCAAAATGGCTAAAAAAATTGATGGCTACATCAAGCTACAAGTAAAATCTGGCTCTGCCAATCCGTCGCCACCAGTTGGTCCAGCTTTGGGTCAAAAAGGTGTGAACATCATGGAATTCTGTAAAGCGTTTAACGCACGTACAGAAAA
>JBMYXI010000101.1:0-7510 GCA_049608225.1 Parashewanella sp. | reverse complement strand
TGGCGCGGATGTTATCACAAAGGCAATTGCAAGTACGAATGGTTCTCAGTAACTTTGGTGTGTTTTGATAGATGATTATTTTATATGCTTATACTTTGATAGTATAAATTTTGATTTTAATAGAAAAAAGCAAAGTTGTATTTTATGGAGATATAGCTGTAGTTCGTATAATGCTCGTTGATTTCTAATTACTATAGTATTTCTTTGAGTTATTGCCTGAAATGCTAACCGTGAAATAAACGGCTAATCAGGCTTAACGCTTATGTTTTTTGGCAAGAGTTAGCGCTAATGAATCGCTAAGGTGCCTGTTGAAAACTGAGTTTGAATTTGTGGGAGGCGAGCTTTTTTTTCTGTTTGGATAACAATGCCCATTGCTTGAGCGCTTCTAGAAACCAATTGAAGGCGACGACTGTCTTTGTGATCAAGCTCTGATGTCCAGCAAACGACGGCGCTGGATGTACCGCTGATCAGCGCCTTTTCCATAGCCCATAATGTTTCAACTTCGTCTTTAGTATGAACGAGTAGAACACGAGACATTTGTACACCAGCTTGCAGCAAAATTGATTTGTAATCGATTTGGTTTGGGTTGATCAGTACGATCCATCTTCCTTGTAAACTCAATTGAGCTAATTGAGCACTTAACTCTTTTAGTTCCGAAGCACCAAAATTTGATGAATCAAGTTTACTAATTACATCTGATGGCCAAAATTTGGCTGAAGTCGAATTTGAAAGCCGTGTTGAAATTGAATGTATACTCATAACCAGTCTCCGTTTCGTATTACGCCGACAGCTAAGCCTTCAATGGTCAATGGCTGAACGGATAAATCAACTTCAATAGACTGGAATTCATCGTTTTCAGCGTGCAAATACACCATGTTCCCGTTCTTCTCGAAGCGCTTAACGGTGACATCATCGTCAACGCGGGCAACGACAACTTGACCGTTTACTGCGTCTTGCTGCTTATGAACAGCGAGTAAATCCCCTTCGAGAATGCCGATATCTTTCATACTGTCACCACGAACTCGCAGTAAAAAGTCGGCAGCTGGACGGAATAGGTTACCGTCAACTTGATAAAATTGTTCAACATGTTCTTGTGCAAGAATCGGTTCGCCCGCAGCAACTTGACCAATTAAAGGTAAGCCTTGCTCAGTTTCATTTAATTCTTGAGTTAAACGGATCCCTCTCGAAGTGCCAGGCATTATTTCGATGTAACCTTTTTTTGCTAATGCTTTTAAATGCTCTTCTGCGGCATTTGCACTTTTAAAGCCTAATGTTCGGGCAATTTCGGCTCGGGTCGGCGGCATACCAGTTTCAGAAATATTACTTCTGATCAATTCAAGAATTTCAGCTTGTCTTGGGGTAAGAGGTCTCATAAATCACGCCTGTTATTCAATACAGTACTGGTAGTATATACAGTAATTCTTGCAGTGCAAGTATTAACCGCTATATGAGCTAATTAAGGGAGTTGATAACTAGTTACGACTAGAAAAATAATGCAGTTCTTAGTGTATTTGGGATATTTGAAGAGGTAACCTGTCGAATATCATTAGCAGTGATGCTTGCAACTGGTGCTAGCTTGTTTTCAATTGCATAGGTTAAACCGTTTCTTGATACAGTTATCCAAGTTTGTGGGGGCGCTGCATCTTTGGATAGCCTAACTTGAATAGCATTTGACTCATCTAATACTCCGCCAGAAAGTGGACAGATATATTTCTTTTTAAAATTTAAAAACGCATGATTATTTGCTAACTCGCTAACCGATGCAGCTATATCTGTTTGGTAAATCGTTTTTAATAGTGCTTGCTGATCGGCACTGAGTGATTGAAAAAACTTTCTTTGTTGTGTGCAAACACTACCGCGGTTGATGTGCATAATACCATCGGCGATGCTGCAAGGGGGGGCTTCTGTTAACGAACATGCTGTTAACTCATGGCTTGTGCCCGGCAAACTTGTTAACTGTTCGTGAAAAACCATTTTGTCGAAATATTGTTGTGCCTCTGGTTTAATTGGATAAAAGCAGTCTTGATTTAGCACAAGCTCAACATCGGATGATTGACTGTTCCACCATTTCTTAAAAGCAGCATAGGTAGTTGTACTATCATTCTTAGCTGCTAACTTGACTTCCCAGCTATTACTATGAAAACTAAAACTGATTAAATTATATTCATTACTATCGTGTGTTACAGATTCAGGGACCCCATTTGTCTGACTAAATGTTAAAAGACATTGATTTGTTAATGTTTGCACAGCCAGATAATTGGACATATAAAACCTCTAACCAATAATGACGCTGTCTTCGATGCTTTTGAGCACTCTCTGTTCTGTGTTGGAACCAGCTTATCTTAGATGGCTAAGCTTCACTGTTCACACCTTGAACAGAAAAGTGCTCAAGTAGCACAAAATTCAATCCTGAAAGATCAACACGCCCTAATAAGACGACACTGATTTCAACTTAGCTTGCTGCGAAAAAAAATTACAATTAATTTTTATACACAAATGAATTTAAGCTACGCATCGGCGCTCATCGTCCAAGTTGAAAAATATCATGCTGAACCTAGTAACAGAAAACATACGCATAGCTTCAATTTTCTTTGGTGACAAAAGTTGTAAATTTAGAAAATCGACTTGAGATTTGCTATTCTAGCCGTTCATTTTAGGTAAATTATAGCGTTATAGAAATAATGACTAAGCAAGATTCGTGGGTTTTAAAATCACTGCGTTGGATCCAAAGATGGTTTGTACACACAATTGTTGTCCCACAAGAGCCTTATCAAGATCTTAATTTAACTTTAGATAAGCCACTAATCTATGTGCTAAAAACCGATTCCGTTAGCGATATTGCAGCACTTTATGATCAAGCAATTAAACTTGGTTTGCCTAGTCCTTATCAATCATTGACCATCAATGGTGTTGAAGTTCCTAGAGTCGTTTGTTTGCAATCTGCGAAGCCGCTAATAGGTGAACGTTGTTCTCCAAATAAATTTC
This sequence comes from Parashewanella sp., assembly GCA_049608225.1. Taxonomy (GTDB): domain Bacteria; phylum Pseudomonadota; class Gammaproteobacteria; order Enterobacterales; family Shewanellaceae; genus Parashewanella. The sequence continues at coordinate 4,525 of JBMYXI010000101.1, read as the reverse complement.
TTAAACAATTTAAGCAATTACTCACTCTTCATAAACAAGATTCAGATATCGATGTGCAATTAATGCCAGTAAGTTTCTATTGGGGAAGAGTACCAGGCAAAGAAGACGACACAATGAAAGCGGCGGTTCTTGAGCGAGAAGAGCCGACTTGGTTGCGTAAATGCTTAATGATTTTATTTTTGGGACGTCATAATTTTATTCAGTTTTCGAATTCTGTTTCGCTAAGGTATATGGCGAATGAACATGGGACTGATGACAGCATCGCTCATAAATTGGCGCGAGTAGCGAGAGTACATTTTAGAAGACAACGTAAAGTGATGACAGGGCCAAGCTTGCCCAACCGTCAGGCGTTGTTTGACACTCTATTGAACTCACAATCAATCAAAGCGGCAATTATAGAAGAAGCGAGCAGTAAGCAAATTTCTGAGCAAGAAGCCAAGAAAAAAGCTCAGGAATTTATGGACGAGATTGCAGCCGCATATTCAGATAATCTAGTGCGCATTGCTGAACGTCTATTAACTTGGCTTTGGAATAAGCTATATAAAGGCATCAATATTAAAGGCGCAGAGTCCATTCGCCAGTTGCACCATGACGGTCATGAAATTGTGTACGTGCCTTGTCATCGCAGTCATATGGATTATTTGTTGCTGTCTTATATTTTGTATTACGAAGGCATGGTGCCACCACATATCGCAGCTGGGATCAACTTAAATTTCTGGCCTGCTGGACCTTTATTTCGTAAAGGTGGCGCATTTTTTATTCGTCGTAGTTTTAATGGTAATAAGCTCTATACCGCTGTATTTCGTGCTTATTTAGACCAGTTATTTACCAAAGGTTATTCGGTTGAATACTTTACTGAAGGTGGTCGCTCGCGCACGGGTCGTCTGCTTGCACCAAAAACGGGCATGCTAGCAATGACGGTTAACAGTGTACTTCGCGGTATCGAACGACCAGTTACCTTAGTGCCTGTTTACCTTGGCTATGATCATGTAATGGAGGTTGCAACTTACCATAAAGAGCTCAGTGGCAAGAAAAAGAAGAAAGAATCACTATGGCAAGTGTTTGGTGCGTTACGTAAACTTGGTAACTTTGGTCAGGGGTACGTTAACTTTGGTGAGCCAATCAATGTTCAGCAACATTTGAGCAAACATGCACCAGACTGGCGTGAACAAGTTAAGCAAAACCCAGACAGCAAACCAATATGGTTAACCCCAGCTGTTAATTGCTTAGCTAATCAAGTGATGACCAAAATTAATGGTGCAGCAGCGGTAAGTTCAGTGTCATTGATGAGCCTTATCTTATTGGCAGCAGAGCAAAACTCATTAGAAAAAGCGATGCTAGAGCAACAGCTTGAACTGTATCTAAAGCTGTTAAAAGATGTGCCTTATACGGATTACACTTCAGTGCCGAATGGAGATGCAAAAACACTAGTTGAGCACGGGTTGGAGCTTAATAAGTTCACAATAGAACAAGATCCACTGGGTGACATTATTTCATTGGATGAACAACAACAACGAAGTATGACGTATTATCGTAATAACATCGTCCATTTGTTTGTTTTACCTTCATTAATTGCGACTTGTTGTCTAAGGCTCGAAGGTTGCACCAGAACAGCAATTAATGATGTTGTTGAAATACAATATCCACTATTACAAGCGGAACTGTTTTTAGAAGTCGCGCAGCTGCAAGAATACATTACCCAATTTATCAACTTATTTCTCGAAACAGGCTTGATCGAGCAAAAGAGTGAAGTATTTGTTGCGACTGAAATGGGCAATAAACAGCTAGGTATTTTAGCTTCGACAATGAAAGAAACTCAACTTCGTTATGCCATTATGTTTAACTTGTTAGCTCAGCAGCCACAAATCGAACGTGGTGATTTGGAGCGAGAATGTCATCAGTTAGCGAAACATATCGGTGGATTGTTCGGTATTTCTGCACCGGAGTTTTATGATAAAAAGTTATATGCTACCTTGACGGTTAAGTTAAAAGACATTGGCTTACTCGGCAAACCTGAGCAACAGCAAACGGTTATTGATATAGGGCAACAATTACTTGCCTTGCTGGAACCGTCAATGAGTCACACTTTGCTCAGTGGCGTGAAACAATCCAAAATAGTAGAACAATAATAAAGGAATTCGTAAGCGGATGACAAAACCTTCTCCACATGCCCAGCCTTCTTTGATTGGTGGTGCAATGATAGTAACAGGTACGGCCGTTGGTGCTGGTATGTTTTCATTGCCTGTGGTTGGTGCGGGTATGTGGTTTAGTTATTCGGTGATTATGCTGGTTGGTGTCTGGTTATGCATGTTACTTGCTGGGCTGTATCTGCTTGAGGCTAATTTGCATTTTGATGCGGGCGTGAGTTTTGATTCTCTTACAAAACGTATTCTTGGGCCATCTTGGCGAGTTATCAGTGGCGTTTCTGTTACTTTTTTAATGTACGTGCTCACTTATGCTTATGTGAGTGGTGGTGGCTCGATTGTTAATCACAGTCTATCTGCAACGGGGATGAGTTTATCGCCTTCGGTGGCCAGTCTTGTTTTTTCAATCTTACTCGCATCTGTGGTGATAATCGGTACCAAGCAAGTAAGTCGAATTTCCACCATCATGCTTGGCGGCATGATTCTAACTTTCTTTTTAGCAACATCGAATTTACTCTGGGAAATCGAACCCACCAAATTATGGTTGCCCGACGGTGAACAGCAATATTTTGTGTATATATTTGCCGCCTTACCTGTTGGTCTCGCGAGTTTTGGTTACCAAGGTGTGGTGCCAAGTTTGGTGAAATATTACCAAAAATCAGAAACACGAATCATTCGTGCTATTTTAATTGGCACAGCATTAGCGCTGACGATTTATATTTGTTGGTTGCTGGTCACTATGGGCAACATTCAGCGGAGTGAGTTTTCACAAATCATTGAGTCAGGTGGCAACATGGGCGCTATGGTTAGTGCTCTGACCCAAGTGGTTGCCAATGGTTTCTTATCAAGCTTATTAACTTTGTTTGCAAATTTAGCGGTGGCTTCATCATTTTTAGGTGTGAGTTTAGGTTTGTTTGATTATCTAGCGGATTTATTTGGTTTCGATGATTCGTGGTTGGGGCGGATTAAGACCGGCATTGTCACCTTTGCACCACCAACTCTGCTAGGGATCTTTTTCCCTAATGGTTTTATTCTCGCTATTGGCTTTGCTGCCCTCGCAGGAGCAATTTCAGTGGTGGTGATCCCATGTTTAATGGCATTTAAAGTCCGGAAAATGTTTCCCAACAGCCAAAGCTATAAAGTACCTGGTGGGCAAGGGGTGATCTGGTTAGTGTTATTTTATGGTATTAGTGTGATTGTCTGTCACATCTTGAATATGGCAGGTGTTTTGGACGTATTTCAATGATCACTTTTACAAATAGCATCAAGTGATATTACATTGAACTTTAATCAATATTCACATGACGATAAGGCTATATAAGCATCCCATCTAATTTCGACTTGAGGTGCCTTATAGCCTATGAAAGTGTAATAAAATAAATGCACTGCGGATGTTATCAAGCTCGATACAAACGATAATCAACTTGTCCAGCTTGTTTGTTTTTTATCATTGTCCAGTTTTCAGGGCATTGCAATGGCGAGTGTCCAGTTTCCATTTCCACATAAATAAGTGCATCTTCAGCTAACCAATTTTGCTCATTGAGTAGTTCAATACATGGCTGAACTAAATTTTTATTAAAAGGCGGATCGATAAATACCAGATTATAAGGCTGCTGAGGTTGTTGCTTTAACAGTGTTAAGCTATCACCTTGTAAAACGTCTGCATTGTCACATTTCAAGGTTTTTAGGTTCGCTTGCAATTGTTTTGCTGCAGTGGCTTGTAACTCCAATAACAACGCATGATCAGCGTAACGAGACAAAGCTTCAAAACTTAAACTACCGCTGCCCGCAAAGCAATCTAACACTCGCGCACCACGAACGTCCGTCATCAACCAATTAAATACCGTTTCTTTTACTCGATCTGTTGTCGGTCGTAATCCCTGCAGATCATGAATAGGTAATTTACGTGAGCGCCATTGTCCTGCAATGATACGAATTTGACCACTGGCTGATTTATTTTTTGCCATGTTATTCCTGTTGTATTTCCAGCGCTAAGAATTTGATAGACTAGAGCGAATTGATCATTATATCGTTCCAAACACTGAGTTATGTTGCTCAGTTCCGAGTTGGTTATAGTTTAAATGATTTGGGTTATAGATGAATAGTATCCCATCTCTGAAATTTCGAAGTGCTGAGAATTAGAATGGCAAAGAAAGGGTTTTTTTCCTGGTTTCGCAGGGATAAGAAAGCAAAAGAAGAAGTTCAAGAGCAAGCTGCAGTTGAAAAGTCAAATGAAATTGAAACTGAAGTTGCTGATAAAGTAGAGCAAAATATTCAACAATCCGTTGAAAATACAGTTGCAGAGTCGGTAGCAGCAGCTGAAAATCTTGCAGAGCCAGAGCCAGAGCCAGAGCCAGAGCCAGAGCCAGAGCCAGAGCCAG
>JBMYXI010000100.1:0-7571 GCA_049608225.1 Parashewanella sp. | reverse complement strand
GGTGTGTTATTAATTGTGTTACGCAAAACCGACTTTTATAGTAAAATACCGCTTTTCAAGGTAATCAATAGTAACCACGCTTGCTTGGTACATATTCTCTGAAACCCTTGCTGTAACTGAATTTATTATAGGAATATCAACAACGTGGCATTACTAATTAATGACAAGTGTATCAACTGTGATATGTGTGAGCCTGAGTGTCCGAATGACGCTATTGCATTAGGCGACGATATCTATGAAATTGATCCTGATCTTTGTACCGAATGCGTTGGTCATTATGATAAACCCACTTGTGTTTCCGTATGCCCAATTGATTGTATTGATCCTGATCCTAACCGCCAAGAAAGCCAAGATGAATTGATGGTTAAGTATGGTGTGTTAACAGGACAAATAAGCGCCTAACCAAACATTAGGGCTTAGCACCTTTGTACTGCACAATGCCCTACTTTATAATCCCGTATTTTATTTTCCCCAGTTCCTATTAGAGGGCATATATGGTCTCTAGTAACGCATTAATAACATAAGATATTACTTAAAAATAATTAACTCCCTTTTATTCTGTGACTCTGTTCACAATAAAAACCTGCTCAATAAAACACCATAGTTCTGGTTTTCTTCGGTACTTCTCAATCAGCGTATTAACTGCAGACATTTTATGAAAAAAAACGTGATTGTTAGATCAAGCTTTTCCTATCCAGTGATTATTCAATTTCTTGCAGGCTTTTCGATGTCTCAGGCGGTAATACAATATTTGGCTGTAAAAGTTGGTCGAGATAACGCCTATAATATGGTTAAAACTGCGATTAAGAAAGCCAAGCCTGAACAGACGCTTCGCCAAGTCATTTTATCCACGCTAGATCTCAAAAAAAACATCGGTAACAATTTAAACCAATTATCTCCCCCTGAAAGTTACATCGGCACTGCACCAACGATGGTAGATAGAACTGTTAGGACTGTGACAAAAGGAATTTAATTTTTAAACGACCTACATAAGAAGTGAATTATGACTATCAATAAAAAAATGCTAGTAAGCATGGTTTGTATTGAGTTACTCGCAAGTCAAGCTGTTTTCGCCCACCCTAGAAATGATGAAATAAACCAATTAAAACAGCGTGTCTCCGAACTTGAGAAAAACCAGACAAAAATCAAGACGACAGGCGGCGGGTTACGCATAAGTAATAAAAGTAGTGGTTCAAGCTTCAAACTTAACGGTCGCTTTCATCTCGATTATGACAGTTTTGATGGCGCTTATAATGGAAAGAACAGCGGAGATAGCGCCAGTGACTTGTTCATTCGACGGGCAAGAATAGGCATATCAGGCAATATGAACCCTGTTTGGGGTTATAAATTTACGCTTGCTTTCGGCGGCGGTAATCGCGGAGATTCAAATAGAGAAGATGGACGAATTCAAAATGCCATCCTCAGTTATAACGGCTTTAAACAAATGGGTGGGCCTCAAATCCAAATTGGTAAGATAAAAGAAGACGCCACACTTGAAGCGATCACCAGCAGTAACTACATTACCACCATTTCTCGCTCAACCATAGTCAATGCAGTTTCTCCCTATTTCAATTGGGGCTTGCGTGTAAACCAAAATTTTAAAAAATACGGGTTACGTTATGCCATTGGTGCATATCAAGCAGCTGATGGTTCAAGTAATGGTCGCGAAGATGGCTCTGGTAAAAACCTTTGGGCAGTGACAAGCCGAGTCAACTATGCGCCTATCGTAAGCAGCAAACAAACTGTGCATTTAGGCGTTTGGGGATCATACCGAGATAATGGTGATGGTCTGCTTAGAAACCGTGCTCGCGGTGAAATCCGTAACACTAATATTCGCTTACTTGATTCCAATGCTGGAGGAAAAGGCATTGCTGTCAGCAGCATTTCAGAGTACGGCTTAGAAGTTGCTGGGACTTACGATCGATTTTCGCTGCAATCGGAATACATTAAGCGTAACGCCGATGCAGTCTATACCAATGATCCAGAACCAAAACTTTCTGGTTTTTATGCCACTGTTAGCTATTTTATGACGGGGGAATCACGTTATTACGATCAAGCCAAGGGCGTATTTTCTCAACCTAAAAATGTTGCTAATGCCGTAGAAGCATTTATTCGATTCAGCAGTGCAGATGCTAGGTTTGATAACACCAATATGAATAATCAATCTCAAGGTACACAAGTAAAAGTATTTACCTTAGGCGTGAACTACTATTTGAACCCACAAGTAAGGGTTATGCTTAATTATCTAGACACTAAAGTTTCAGGTAGTGACGAGGCCGTAAATGGCTTGGTAAACATGCAAGATGAAGGTAAAGGCATTGTTGCACGCGTTCAATACCTTTTTTAACTGATACGCCCTTAGATACCATTGATGTCTAGGGGTCTATCTAAGCATTACTTTTATGACGAGTTTCAAATATTAAGATAATTATGTTTTATTAACATCCACTGGTAATTAAGTTAACTTCTATTCCTTTCGACGGCGTCACTGCAATATATTGTACAACACAACCTGTATTTTCAGGGGCTATGGCAGGCGTGCCATTCGAGCCATCACCAGCCAATTCTCCCAATGTCACATTGTATCTGTATTTTTCAACATCGGAATCAACATTCGAATTCGTTGTTGCGACAAATTCATGTACGGTATTATCAAAATATCTGCTCCAGCCATTAATTTTTATATCTAACAGGTGAGGAATTCCATTGGGATCAGGAAAAGGATATCGATAATTAAATCTTAATTCTTTGCCGTCAATACGTCCTGATTTGTAGAACCCATTTTCAACATTTAGCATAGTTGCCTTAGCATGGGCTAGGTTTGCCGTTCCTTTTATCGCAGCAGCGACACCTTGCAAAGCGGCAATTCTTGCATCTCTCTTAAAATTAATAAATTTAGGTGCAGCAATCACCGTAAGGATCCCAAGAATAACAATCACAACAATTAATTCGATGAGGGTAAAACCTGATTGTTTAGGTGGGTACTTAAATAACATTTATTTTTCCTTGTTATATAAACCACAATAAAACAGACACTTCCTTGTCAGGCTCTAGTTTATAGACTCCATACTTCATTCTTAATATTAGAATGAAAAAATGTAACAGTTTTAAGAATATGCCGATGCAATCACAAAATCCAACAAGGCTTTGAACTTTCATAAAATTAATAGGAATAATTGATCCAACTAACAGAATAAGAACAAATAACTAACCTGATTAGAATGTTTGATCTAAATCACTGCGCAGTCAATTTGACCTTGATAAGTTAACTCTATAGAAGAATTAACAATATTTTAAATTACGTGTGAAAGGAGCAAACATGGCTGCTAAGTTTTTCATTCCTTCAGTGAATGTATTAGGTGAAGGTGCGGTAGTTAAAGCAATTGCAGATATCCAAACTTTCGGTTTTCAACGGGCATTGATCGTTACCGATAAACCATTAGTTGACATCGGCATTACCGCCGATGTTGTTGCAAAGCTCAAAGCGGTAAACATTGAATCAATCATTTTTGATGGTACTCAACCGAACCCAACGGTTGGCAACGTTGAAGCAGGTTTAGAGCTACTGAAATCAAACGATTGTGACTTCGTGATATCATTGGGCGGCGGCTCACCACATGACTGTGCTAAAGGTATTGCTTTGGTGGCAACCAATGGCGGCAGCATTAAAGACTATGAAGGCGTAGATGTCTCTAAAGTACCTCAATTGCCGTTGGTTGCGATTAATACTACCGCAGGTACAGCCAGTGAAATGACCCGCTTTTGTATCATTACTGATGAAGAACGCCACATTAAAATGGCGATTGTTGATAAAAATACAACGCCAATTTTATCAGTAAATGATCCTGAGCTAATGCTAAATAAACCAAAAGCACTAACTGCTGCAACGGGTATGGATGCGCTAACTCACGCTATTGAAGCTTACGTTTCTATCGCAGCCAACCCAATCACCGATGCTTGCGCCATTAAGGCCATTGAGTTGATCCGTGCAAACTTAGAAACCGCAGTAAAAGATGGGCAAAATGTCGCGGCTCGTGAGCAAATGGCTTATGCTCAGTTTTTAGCGGGCATGGCGTTTAACAATGCAAGCTTGGGCTATGTTCATGCAATGGCGCATCAATTAGGCGGTTTTTATGATTTACCTCACGGGGTATGTAATGCGTTATTGTTACCTCATGTTCAAGAATATAACGCTCAAGTTGTACCTGATCGATTGAAAGATGTCGCTGTCGCAATGGCTGTGGAAGTTAATGGCTTAACAGATGATCAAAGTGCTCAAGCCGCAATTGATGCCATCAGAACTCTTGCTGCTGCGATTGATATTCCAGCTTCACTTACTGAACTTGGTGTGAAAGAAGAAGATATTCCAACACTTGCAGATAATGCGTTAAAAGATGCTTGCGGTTTCACTAACCCGAAACAAGCTACTCACGACGAAATCTGCCAAATCTTCAAAAGTGCATTGTGATCGGAATTGCTAATCAAAGAGTTCGGGGTTTAGTCTGAACTCTTTTTCAACTTGTTCACATACTAATCAGACAGTCATTTTTTTTAAAATATCACTTGCAGGTGTCGGATCATCACTATATTATTCACCCCGTTTTCAAGGCAGAGTCATCTGCTGGAAATCAAGATTTGCCCGAATAGCTCAGTCGGTAGAGCAGAGGATTGAAAATCCTCGTGTCCCTGGTTCGATTCCGGGTTCGGGCACCATCCTAATGCCGGCATAGCTCAGTTGGTAGAGCAACTGACTTGTAATCAGTAGGTCCCGAGTTCGACTCTTGGTGACGGCACCATTAATTCAAATTAATACACTCCTCTTATTTTTTCTTTATAATCATCTTTATTTATCATTACATTTGATCATGGCAATCGCAAATGCGATAGAATTTGTTGATGGCGCTCACGATGTGACGATTCATCAAATTCCACTTTCAGAAGTTCAACAGCTGAATTATTCACAACTGATATTTGACGTAACAACCTCTGGTGTAATTAGCTTTGCGATCGGTGGGCCAATTACTGCTGCCGCATCAACTTGTATATCCCTAAGCTTATTTTTCTCAGAAAGACACCTTCAACAATACGCCACCAGTAAAACTCAAAAGAATGTTGTCTCTGTGATCATATTCACGGGAAAAATGATGGCACTGTCGTGCTGTTCTGGAGCGAATTCTTGCATTAAAGAGACAGCCAAAAAAGTAACGTTAGCCTATACGTGTGCAAAACTGTCTAATCTATGCGCTTCATACCTGTCATCATTTTTTACCTTTAATGATAACGAGTCCGATCAATATTTAGCCCCTCTCGCTTTTTCTTCTGGCATCAGTTTACTCGCGACGAAAACATACGCCTAACCCTCTCCCGCTCAAGTTTTAACCGCACAAGCAAAATTTAATTATAGTGTTACAAAAGTGCAACATTCGTGTCATTATACTTTTCGACTATTAGCTCTAATAAAAAGTTGTAAAAGGAATTAGATAAATGACAAAAATAATAAATCGCCGAGAATTTTTAGCAATGTCAGCAAAGGGTGTTGGCGCAGCGGTTATTTCTTATGGGTTGATGGGTTGCGGTAGTAGCAGTAAAAAAGAACAAGCATTACAAACTAAAGTCAGTTTTTCTCATGGGGTTGCTAGTGGTGACCCTGCCCATGACGCAGTTATTCTATGGACTCGAGCTACGCCTGAAAAAGATGGAGATATACGTGTCAGCTGGGAAGTGGCGACCGATGATAAGTTTTCTGACATTGTCACTAACGGTAACATGATCACCAATAAAGATCGTGATTATACCGTTAAGGTCGATGCCATTCAGCTTGATTCAGGTAAAAAATACTATTACCGATTTATGTCTAACGGCACCACATCCACAGTTGGCACAACCAAAACCTTGCCAGAAGGTGAAGTATCTAAAGTAAAACTGGCGGTGGTTTCTTGCTCTAACTACCCTGCGGGTTATTTCAATGTGTATGAATTAGCAACACAACAAAAAGAGCTGGATGCTGTCGTCCATTTAGGTGACTACATCTACGAATATGGGCCTAACGGATTTGCTGCAGATAAAGCTAAAGAATTAGGTCGTGAAGTACTGCCAGCCAAGGAAACCATTAGTTTAAGCGATTATCGCACACGCTATGCGCAATATCGTTCAGATCAAAGTTTACAAAAGCTTCATACCCAAGTTCCTTTTATTACTGTTTGGGACGATCATGAAGTTGCCAATGATAGTTGGCAAGAAGGTGCAGAAAATCATCAAGATAATGAAGGTGATTTTGAAGTTAGAAAACAAGCGGCTCTGCAAGCCTATTTCGAATGGCTACCTATTAGGCCATTTAAGGAAGGCAATAATGAAGAAATCTATCGCAGTTTTCAATTTGGCAATTTAGTTGATTTATTCATGCTCGATACTCGGCTACTGGCAAAAGACAAACAGCTAGAGCATAAAGATTACCTTAATGCCGCTACCGGAGCGTTTGATGGAGCCAAATTTCGCGCCGATATCACCGACACACAACGCACTATGCTTGGACAAGTGCAATTATTATGGCTACAAAGCAAATTGCTACAATCAACCACAAAGTGGCAAGTATTAGGTCAGCAGGTATTAATGGGTAAGATGTTCCTTCCAGCAGCGGTCGCAACCCGCCAGCTATCGGTATCACAGTTTGCTAAGTTAGGACAGCTTGCAAAACTCGCAGAGCGTATAAAGGCCAACGATCCAACTTTAACGCCTCAAGAGCTTCAATTCTTTCAAGCCAATAAGCAATTGCTAACCCCAAAAGCCATCGCTCAGCTCAAGCTACCTTCAATCCCTTATAACCTTGATGCTTGGGATGGTTATGCCTATGAGCGTGAAGTTATTCTAGGCACTGCAAAATCGAAAAACAACAACTTAGTGGTGCTTGCAGGAGATACCCATAATGCCTGGGCAAACGAGCTTAGAGATGTAAACAATGATGTTGTTGGCGTCGAGTTCGCGACAGCATCCGTCTCATCGCCTGGGCTTGAAAACTATTTAAAATTAAAGCCTGAAGAAGTACCTGCTACAGAAAGGGTTATCACTAATCTTATCGCAGATCTAAAATACGCCAACTTGATGGACAGAGGCTTAATGACCGTAACTTTCACTCAAGAGAAAGTCGATGCTCAATGGCATTATGTCGACAGTGTACATAACAGAGCATTTAAAGAAAATACCGCTCGTCAATTTGCGGCATCGTCAACGGCTGGTAAAGCGAAAATTCAGCTAGTTAATAACAAATAAAGATTATCATTTTTGCATCAAGCAACCTAAAGTTTCATTATTGCTACCTTGGGTTGCTTCTTCCAAACAACGCAACGTTCACAAAATAAACACCTTTAGAGTTTTTTTTACCCAACCAATCACTTTTATAATAAAAGTCGCTAAAAAGGACTTGCAGCCAAGCCTGCTGTTCATTAATATACGCCGCACTGCTGAGGAGCAAGCTCCAAATAAAGCAGTGTCAGATTTGCCCGAATAGCTCAGTCGGTAGAGCAGAGGATTGAAAATCCTCGTGTCCCTGGTTCGATTCCGGGTTCGGGCACCAT
>JBMYXI010000099.1:0-7605 GCA_049608225.1 Parashewanella sp. | reverse complement strand
TTGGCAATTTTGACCTTAGGGATAAGAATCAAAGACCGGGAAGGAATCCAAAAACGGGAGAAGACATACCTATTTCGGCACGCCGAGTAGTGACCTTCCGTCCAGGGCAAAAGTTAAAGAGTCGCGTCGAAAAAGCAAACGCGGGTCGATAATTTAAGCCTTACTTAGCGAAAAGCCATTCATGTGAATGGCTTTTTTCTTACCTCAACTATTTACCCACTTCTGACATTCTTTACTTTCCTTCGTTAATTTATCGCTGCAAAAATAAGCACGAAAGATCAACACGCCCTAGTTGCTTTTTAAACGATGCGATCAATTACTGGTCACTTGAGTGTGAATTGATAAATTCCTGCTTTACAACTTAGAGTGAAGTTTATATTATGCGTCTCGTTCGGAGGGGTGGCAGAGTGGTCGAATGCACCGGTCTTGAAAACCGGCAACGGTTTATCCCGTTCCAGGGTTCAAATCCCTGCTCCTCCGCCACATTAAGCAAAAAAGCCGCTGTTCTATCAGCGGCTTTTTTGTACCTAAAAATAACTAGAAAGCGATTTATTTACTAATTAATTCGGTTTCCGACAGTTTTCAGTTTTTCCTTCAATTAATTGTTCAATAACAGCTGGTTCTGCAAGTGTCGAGGTATCACCTAAGTTGCTCAGCTCATCAGCAGCGATCTTTCGTAGGAATCGACGCATGATTTTGCCACTGCGAGTTTTTGGTAAGCTTGGTGCCCATTGGATCATGTCAGGAGCTGCGATGGGTGACAAATGTACCCATACCCATTTGAACAGCTGTTTTCTTAATTCGTGGGTTGGTTCGATGCCTTTATTGAGTGTAATGTAGGCATAAATTCCTTGACCTTTAATGTTGTGGGGAAAACCAACAATCGCCGCTTCAGCGACATCAGGATGAGCAACGAGGGCACTTTCGATTTCTGCTGTACCTAATCGATGGCCTGAAACATTAAGTACATCATCAACTCGGCCTGTTAACCAATAATAACCATCGGCATCACGCCTTGCACCATCACCAGTAAAGTACATATTTTTAAAGGTTGAAAAATAAGTTTGTTCAAATTTTTGATGATCACCATAAACGGTGCGCATCTGACCAGGCCAAGAGTCGGTAATAACAAGATTACCTTCTGCTTCACCTTGTAAGATATGACCTTCACCATCGACTAAGGCGGGTTGAATCCCAAAGAAAGGCAGTGTTGCAGAGCCGGGTTTTGTTGTTGTCGCACCAGGGAGCGGGGTGATCATGATCCCGCCAGTTTCTGTTTGCCACCATGTGTCGACAACAGGACAAGCTGATTTCCCCACATGTTGATGATACCAAAGCCAAGCTTCAGGGTTAATCGGTTCACCGACTGAGCCAATTAACCTCAGCGAGTCTCCTTGATAGTCAGCAAAATAACCGGTTCCTTGCGCCATTAATGCGCGTACTAAGGTTGGTGCGGTATAAAGTACCGTTACCTTGTGTCGATCAATCATTTGTCCAAGACGTGCAAAGTCAGGGTAAACTGGCACGCCTTCATGCATTAAAATAGTGGCACCATTGGCAAGCGGGCCATAAACCATATAACTATGACCTGTGATCCAACCAACATCTGCAGTACACCAATAAATATCATCTTCTTTATAATCGAAAACGTATTCGTGGGTCATGGACGCATAAACCAAGTATCCGCCAGTAGTATGAAGCACACCTTTAGGTTGACCCGTTGAACCTGAAGTGTAAAGCAGGAATAGGGGATCTTCGGCATTCATGGGTTCTGCTGGACAGGCGATGTCTACTTGAGATATTGCTTCATGCCACCAAATGTCACGTTCATTGTGCCAATTTTGAATATTGCCTGTTCGCTTAAATACCACAACTTTTTTAACAGTATCAGGTTCTAACATGTTAATGGCGGCATCAACATTTGCTTTTAAAGGGATAACTTTCCCCGCTCGTAAGCCTTCATCGGCGGTTAAGATGATAGTGGAGTTGCCATTCTTTACACGAGAAGCAATGGACTCAGGTGAAAAACCACCAAAAATAACTGAGTGAGGCGCACCAATTCGAGCACAAGCGAGCATAGCGACCACAGTTTCTGGCACCATTGGCATGTAAATCGTGACAATATCGCCTTTATTGATACCTTGTGCTTTGAGTACATTACTAAATACATTCACTCTTTGATGGAGTTCTCGGTAACTAATACGTTGCAGCTCGCTGGCATCATCACCCTCCCAAATAATGGCCGTTTTGTCGCCATTTTGCTTGAGATGGCGATCTAAACAGTTATAGCTGGCGTTGAGTTCTCCGTCCTCAAACCATTTTATTTCAACGGCTTCTTGTTCGAAATTGGTTGATTTCACTTTGGTATAAGGGCAGAACCAATCGAGTCGTTTACCTTGCTGCTCCCAAAAGGCCTCAGGTGAATCAATCGATTGTTGATATAACTGCTGGTATTGCTCAAACGTTAGATTCGCTTCCTGCGAAAAGGATTGAGCGGGCGGAAATAGGGTAGCGTTACTCATAGACTTTCCTTGAACATGCTGATTTTTATTGTTGTATCTATTTTTATTAGAATATTATCAATGAAGTACCATGACGTTTTTTTTCGTCAGTTGCAAGTGAAGCTTTTATGTGAAGAGATGTTAACTGGATATACATGCTTGTTAGTAGTAAAAACTCTAATTGTTTGTCTGGATAATATCAAAACATGCAACAACGGAATGTAAGACTTTAGTCTTGCTATTTGCTGATTTCAGCTAGTTGGATTCGGAAATGAGCTATTTAACCTCAGCTCTGCATAAGCTAACCTCTACAGCACAGCTACTTATGCGTATTTCTGTGTTAGAACAGCCCGAAATAGACCAGCTATTACGAACTGTTCTGTCTTGAACTACAAAAAAATAGCCGCACTGTAGATAAGTGTTTAAAGTTTGCATTGTAAATCAGATGGTTATTGATTTTTTATACAGATCTGAGGTTATTAAGCAAAATTCACCTAATTCAATACCATTCAAATTGTGGAGTAATAACCAGATTTAGCGAGGATGACCAGACGTTCACAATTTAAATCCTAGCTTATCCACATTCAACTATGCTTTATACGATTATTTAAAACAAAGAGGTGTTATGAATGAACTGTAAATGGATAATTTTAGGTTTTATTTTGACTCTGCTCGTAATGAATAAAGCACCTGCTGTAGAGATAAATGTTATAAAAGGATATGAAGGTTCTTTAAACTTACAATTTACAACACCCATCGGATTTATGAAAATCAGAAATGCTAATAACAATTATCCGACTGGGCTCTATATTCAGCATAGAGATAGCGGACGTAGCTTTATTATTTATCCTTCTGGTAATGCACGTAATTCCAATCCAGTAGGTTTTTATCCGTCATACAATACAGTTGTAAATGATATTGACAATCCTGGACAGCAAGTGAGGAGATTGAAAGTTAACTTTCCATTTCCATTGAGGGTCGCTGGGCGTGCGGGCTTCCCATCGGGTAAAAACCAATATGATGTCTACATTACTAATGCTAACGGTTCTATTATTAGCGATGCAGCACAAACGGTATCAGAAGAATCAATGCCTGTTGAGTTTAGTGGTGGCAATGGCGAGCCATTAAAAATTTATCTTGAGTTTAGTTCACACTTTGATTTTAAAGAAAAAGCCATTTCAAATGTTGATAAAATTTATCTCTCCCTAACAAGCAAGAGTTTTTCAGTACCAAACATTAAAACTGATATTCCGGCTTCCCCACTTGCGGCATATGATCAAACCGGACATATATTCACTACTTTCGCAGGAAAAAAACCAACAAATAGTTATCTTACATCCGATAAAAATTCACTACTTATACAGGCTATTACGGTTTATGACGGGGATTTCGAACAGTCTGAATATCGTAAAAAATATACTCAAATCGGTTTTCTTCCTCGCGTTATTATTACTAATGAAATATTTAATCAAGCTAAGCCAAAGTCAGGATGGTATGATATTAGCTTGCAGGCTCAAAATTTGAACTATAAAGGAAGAAGAAATTTAAGCTTATCATCTCGCTATTTACTCAACGATAAGCCTATTTTTGATAAAACGCCTATCAGTTCAGAAATAACTGATTTAATCACTCAAGTGAACACTAAGGATGGGAATCGTTATTTTGAACCTAAAAAGTTGTCAAATGATGTCTTCCATCATCAGCGGTTTTACATTGTGAGCAGTTATGATTCGCAAGGTCGGATACGATTGCAGCCCATTGAATCACGACACGGAAACGCAACTCATCCAGCATTTACTTTGCACCTAGAGGACATTGCTGATGGAGATATTGTTTGGTATGGCAGTTCTGTGCGTTGGTTTTCAGCAGGGAAAGGAAATGAATTAATAGTGAGAGATGGTTATTTAGGCTGGCATGATCCCGGTGGTAAATATGCATTTCTTAAACTTCATAACGGTCAACTTGCAAAAGGCGAGGCAGCTCCAAAAGTTGGAACTGTTTTTACATTTAACTGGGCAAAACTATCCCAATAAATAGGCTAACGCCCCCTAGGGGGCGTGTATATGTGAACATATCCTTGGGAGTTATTTGAACTATTTACCAAACTTAATCATATCCAAGGCAAATTTTCTGGTTATCGCTTGGGTGAATGCGTATAATTTCGCTGTTTTTTATCTTCATTAATTCGGAAGTTTCTCAGTGATCACAACTGCAAATATCACAATGCAATTTGGCTCTAAGCCATTGTTCGAAAATATCTCTGTTAAGTTTGGTGGTGGTAACCGCTATGGCTTAATTGGCGCAAATGGCTGTGGTAAATCCACTTTCATGAAAATCCTTACCGGTGAACTAGAGCCGTCAAGCGGCAACGTTTCTATCGATGTCAACGAGCGTGTCGGTAAATTGAGCCAGAACCAATTTGGTTACGAAGAGTACAGCTTGATTGATACTGTGATCATGGGGCACACCGAGCTTTGGGCGGTAAAAAAAGAGCGTGATGCAATTTACGCTATGGCTGAAATGTCCGAAGAAGACGGCATTCGTGTAGCTGATTTAGAAATGCAATACGCTGAGATGGATGGTTACTCAGCAGAATCTCGTGCAGGTGAATTGCTATTAGGTGTGGGTATTGGTATTGATTCTCACTTTGGTTTGATGTCTGAAATCGCACCGGGCTTGAAACTTCGTGTTCTTTTGGCTCAGGCACTATTCTCTGATCCTGATTTGTTGTTGCTCGACGAACCAACCAACAACTTGGATATCGATACTATCCGCTGGTTACAAGAAGTGCTTAATGAACGCCAAAGCACCATGATCATCATCTCGCATGACCGTTACTTCTTAAACTCTGTATGTACTCACATGGCTGATTTGGATTACGGTGAGCTGAAAATCTTCCCAGGCAACTACGACGAGTACATGACCGCAGCTTCTCAAGCTCGTGAACGCATGCTAGCTGATAATGCTAAGAAGAAAGCACAAATTGCTGAACTGCAAACCTTCGTAGCTCGATTCTCAGCTAACGCATCTAAAGCGAAACAAGCGACGTCTCGTGCGAAGCAAATTGATAAAATCAAGCTGGATGAAGTTAAACCTTCAAGCCGTCAAAATCCGTTTATCCGTTTTGAACAAGAGAAGAAGCTTTTCCGTAACGCACTAACGGTTGAAAAGCTATCTAACGGTTACGATGAATTGCTATTCAAGAATCTAAATATGATTGTTGAAGTAGGTGAGCGAGTTGCGGTACTTGGTGAAAACGGTATTGGTAAAACGACCTTACTAAGAACGTTGATTCAAGACCTACCGCAAAAAGATGGTTTAATTCAATGGTCTGAGAACTGCAATATCGGTTACTACGCACAAGATCATGAAGCTGATTTTGAAAATGACATGAACTTGTTCGAATGGATGAGCCAATGGCGTAAACCAGAAGATGATGATCAAGCCGTTCGTGGAATTCTTGGCCGTATGTTATTTAGTGCAGACGACATTAAAAAGTCAGTTAAAGTACTTTCAGGTGGTGAAAAGGGTCGTATGCTCTTTGGTAAGCTGATCATGCAAAAGCCAAATATCCTAATTATGGATGAGCCTACCAACCACATGGATATGGAAACCATTGAATCGTTAAACAATGCGCTTGAATTATTCGAGGGTACCTTGTTGTTCGTAAGTCACGATCGTGCCTTCGTATCATCGCTCGCTAACCGTATTATAGAGATCACCGCAAAAGGCGTGTCAGACTTCAAAGGTAGTTACGATGAATTTCTTGCCAGTAAAGGGATTGAGGCTTAATTAGCTTATTCTAAATTGAATGCGTTCACCATCAGGTTGAACGCATTTTTTTGCTCTTACCGTATAACGAACACTAAATTTTTTTTCTGAGTTTTTCCTTAAATGCAACCACACTCGATTTGCATTTTACTGCATAGTCATGCATGGCTTTGCACCTACTAGCATTAAGTTTGTGTACCCAGCTGTGTACCCACAAACTATAAATTGGAGCTCACCATGGCATTATCAGATATGTGGTTAAGATCTGTTCTTGGTAAATCCCAACCTCAAAGAATTGAAAAAGCAGAGCGAGATGGTTTGAGCGTATAGAGTTACGCCAGCGGGCATAATAAACTTTCAACTTAGATTTCGATTAAAATCAGAAATAGATAAAGGTAATGATCCTCGGATTGTTAAGCAGCTAGAAAAGATAGCAAACCTTGAAGTCATCATAGTCAATGATCTTTTTGATATGTGGTTTGATGCCTATTGTTCTCGTCACTATAAACATTTGAATGAAGCTAAACGCAATTTTACCAAACACATCGCACCAGCATTAGGGGATTTGCCTTTTGATAAAATCAGTATTCATCAGTGGTACAGTCATTTTGAAAAACTTGCTAGAAAATACTCTACAACGACAAAAAGTTGTTTCACCATTTGTACATCAATGGCGCAGTGGGGGACAAAACGTAAGCTCATTGAGGCAAACCCGCTATTGGAGATTCGAGTGTCATCTGATCTTAAAGTCAAAAATAATAAAGTAGAGAGGATTCTCAGTGATGAAGAAATTTGATTGTTATATCGTTATTTAGAAGAATCAGAGATGAAGCAAAGCAATAAAGTATCGTTTCAATTGCTACTGCATTTTGGCTGCAGAGGAGGCGAATTGCGCTTTGCTAAGCAAAAGATTTCGACTTTAAAAGCAACAAACATACTGATAGCAAAGCGGTTCAAAAAAAGAATAAACAAAAAATAAGTTGTTGCGCATGGTATTGACAACCATTATCATTTGCAGTCTGTTTTATTGTATGTAGTTCTTGGTGGTTTTTAGTGGATCTAAGTAATAACCAACATATAGATGTTTAGGCTCAATGTTTTTAACGGGCTGTTAAGAGAGTGTACTTGTTGGTGAGTAGAAAAAGACCAGCAAACGATAGCCATCATGCTTGACTTTCAGGAAAAAACTGATTTTCGGTTAAAACATTTTTGCTCTTTAGGTTTTTATCAGCTCCATTTCCCCTTATCCATCAAGAAGAAAATGAATAGAGTTTAACTGCTTGGCGGAGTGCCAAAATTCTAAATGATCTTCTCGGTTATGCGCATTTTGACC
>JBMYXI010000098.1:0-7641 GCA_049608225.1 Parashewanella sp. | reverse complement strand
TATATTGATGCGTTTATTTAATGCGCTCTATTGGTAACACTCAGATTTACTGAGCTAAATCTCCCTGCTCTTTTTGATGCATAGTGATACTCTATCTGCCTAAAAAATCAACCTAAAAAGGCCCGCGCTGTACATAACGTAAAAAATAAGAGTAAAAATCCTATTTTTAACACGTTACATCTTGCTCATTTATATATAAACCTGTAACAATGGTCTTACCTGTGCGTAACAAGATGTTATGCGGCCAATCTGTTTTTCTCTCTAGTCATAATAACTAGAACAAAGGCAGAGAGGTATAAACAGAATAATCAACAGGTTACGGAGAGTTATTATAATGAAAAAGATTCAACGCAGCTTTAGTCGATCGGCTCTTGCTTTAGGGATTGCTTCGGCAATGTCGCTAGGGGCGACCATCAATGCAAATGCTGCTTCATTCGACTTGGGTGAAGTTAAGGGCACCTTTGATTCAACATGGACAGTCGGTGCAACTTGGCGAGTATCTGGGCGAGATTGGAAAAATCAGATTGGTAAAGTAAACCATCCACGTTTTGGTTTTAAAACCTATTCAGCATTTGGCAACACTATTTATCCAAGTTCTGAAATTTGGGCGCAGGAAGGCTCATATTCGAGTAACAATGATTTAAGTAATCTTTTATATGCCAAAGGTGATACCACGTCTGAAGTTGTTAAAGGCTTACACGAATTATCGTTGGAATATAAAAATTTCGGTTTATTTGCCCGTGGCATGTATTTTTACGATCGCAAATTAAACAACGGTGACTTTGGTTATCGTAATCCAATTACGGGTAAGAAGTTTGATGCTTGTATCGACAAAAAAGCCAAAGAAGTTCAGTGTAAAGACATTCGTTTGTTAGATGCGTTTGTTTACGGTAATTTCGACTTTAATGGCGGTCAAAACCCATTAACTGTTCGAATTGGTAACCAAGTTGTTTCCTGGGGAGAAAGCACACTTATTCCACATGGTATCGGTGTTGTTAACCCATTAGATTTAAATGTACTTAGACAGCCTGGTGCTGAGCTGAAGGAAGCGTTCCGTCCACAAGGTATGATCTGGGCATCACTGGGCATTACCGATCAGTTATCTGTAGAAGCCTTTTATCAATATGACTGGCAGTCTATGTGGGTGCCAGCGCCGGGTTCATTTTTTGCAACCAATGATTTTGTTGGTTTCGGTGGTCATTTAAATAATGCGCAACTTGGCTTCAACTCTAACCCAGATATTAATTTAGATTTTGTTATCCAAGAATATAATAAACTCGGTCAATTACTAAAAAGTGGTAAGCGATTCAGTAAAGAGCAATTGGTGAAAATGGCATTGGCCTATCCAACCAAAGTGACCTTAGTTGATAATGAAGTGGAAGCACCTGACGATGGTCAATATGGTATCAAGCTGAGTTACTATTCACCTGAGTTGCATGATACAGAATTCGGTTTTTACTTTATTAATTACCATAGTCGTCGCCCATTGATAAGTGGCCGTACTGCTGACTTTTCACCAGGAGCCTTATTAGGTGATCTTGCTGTAATAGGTCGTGAAGCGGGAAATATTGATCGCAATACCTTGCTAAGTCTTAAGAGCTTCTCTAAAGCCCAAATTGTTTACCCTGAAGACATTAAACTATATGGTTTGAGCTTCAATACCTTAGTGGGTGATACATCGGTTGCTGGTGAAATCAGTTATCGTCAAGATGAGCCACTGCAAATTGATGATGTTGAGCTGCTATTTGCGGCTATGCCACAACAATTAGCGAACGCGGGTTTACGTCCAGATTTAGATGGGATTTCACAATACACCAGTGCAATTAAAAAAGCAGGCTTAGGTGAAGCTGCAGAAGGTTTTATTTTAAGTGATACAACTCAGCTGCAATTTACGTTAACTCATTCGTTTGGTCGCGCACTCGGTTTCGATAACTTAGTTACCTTGGCTGAAGTCGGTGGTGTGTGGATCCATGATATGCCTGATCCAGATAAATTGCGTTTAAATGGCCCTGGCACCGCCCGTTCGGGTGGTAATCCACCAAAGGCTGGTGTCATTAAAGCGATCCATAACGGACCAGAAACGAATCCTTTCCCAACAGATTTTGCTTGGGGCTATAAACTAGTGGCAAAAGCAGAATTTAATAACTTGTTTGATGGCATTAATATGGCACCACGCGTTATTTTTTCGCATGACGTAAAAGGTATCACACCTGATCCATTATTCTTGTTTACAGAAGATCGAAAGTCTGTAGCAATTGGCCTTAACTTCGATTATCAAAGTCGTTGGGGGGCTGATCTTTCCTACACCAACTTCTTCGGTGGTGTCGGTACGACCAATCCATTGTCCGATCGTGATTTTGTTTCGTTCAATATCAAGTATTCGATTTAAGTGGAGCATCTAATGCTAATAAAAACTATGAAAACTAAAACACTACTGTCTGCTGCGATGATGCTCGCGATTACCGCACCTTTAGCTCAAGCAAAAGTATCAAAAGAAGATGCGAAGCAGTTAGGCACAACCTTAACACCATTAGGCGCCGAAGTTGCTGGTAATGCTGATGGTTCAATTCCTAAATGGACAGGTGGGTTAACTCAGCCTGTTGCTGGTTTCACTTCAGGTATGCATCACCCTGATCCTTATCCAAATGATAAGATTCAATTCACCATTACCAGCGCCAACCTTGATAAATACAAATCGTTTTTAACACCAGGGCAAGTGGCTCTTTTTAAGCTTTACCCTGAAACCTATAAAATGAACGTTTACCAAACAAGGCGTAGTGGCGCATCACCTCAATATGTTTATGATGCAACGCTGGCAAATGCGACCCGTGCGGAGCTTGCTGATGGTGGTAATGGCATTAAAAATGCCGCGATTGGCGTACCTTTTCCAATTCCAGCTAATGGCTTAGAAGCAATTTGGAATCATATTTTACGATTCCGTGGTGTAAATGTTGAAACTTCTCGCGGTCAAGCGGCTCCAACCGCGAGCGGTTCATATAACCTTGTTGAGTATGATGAAGAATTAAGATTTCAATATACCCAACCTGGCACAACTCCTGAGCAACTTCAAAAAGACAATACATTGTTTTTCTTTAAACAAGTGGTTACTCAGCCAGCTCGTAAAGCGGGTACCGCTTTGTTAGTAAAAGAAACCATGGATCAAGAAAAGCAACCTCGTCAGGCATGGACATATAACACGGGACAACGCCGTGTTCGTAAAGCGCCGAATGTAGCTTTTGATACGCCAGGAACATTAGCTGATGGCCTAAGAACTACTGATGATTTTGATATGTTCAACGGTTCGCCAACACGTTATAACTGGGAATTAGTCGGTAAGAAGGAAATTTATATTCCTTATAATGATTACAAGTTGCACTCAGATAAGCTGTCTTATGATCAAATATTGACTCCCGGTCATATTAATCCGCAATATGTACGTTGGGAAAAACATCGCGTTTGGGAAGTAAAAGCGACACTAAAGCCGGGTATGAACCATTTGTACAAAACTCGCGTGTTTTATATTGATGAAGATTCATGGCAAATTGCGGTCGCGGACCTATATGACAATCGAGATCAACTGTATCGCGTTGCTGTGGCACATGGGCTGAACTATTACGAAGTTCCGACTATGTGGAGTACGTTAGAGGTATTCCATGATCTGCAATCTCGTCGTTATATTGCTATGGGGTTAGATAATGAAGGTGGCATGTATAATTTCGATGCCAAACTCTCCGATGCTGATTTTACCCCATCGGCATTACGTCGTCGTGGTATTCGTTAATTCTATTTGAATGTATTTAAGTTTGGGCTGTTCGCAGCCCACATTTTCCCATCACCAAATTAGTTTTACTTCAATACAAAAGGATTATCGTATTTATGTTTTTGCGAAAATTTAATTCAGTCAGTTTTGGTCTGAGTTTGTGCTTGACACTATTATGTTTTAGCTCAAATGCGAACGAACAAATTCAACCCAAAGCTTTCTCGTCATTAATCACAGACATTACTGCAACACCAGACGGACTCATGGCTGTAGGTGAACGTGGTCATGTATTTTTGTATCAACTGTCGCAACAAAAATCGTGGCAGCAAGTCGCAACACCCACAGGCGCTATGTTAACCAATGTTTTTTCATTAGATAAGCAAAACGCATGGGCCGTAGGTCATGATGCCACTATCATTCATTCCAGTGATTCAGGAAAAACATGGACAACACAATTCACATCGACCGATATTGATAAGCCTTTTTTGGATGTACTGTTTTTTAATAAACAACACGGAATAGCCGTTGGTGCTTACGGTTTGTTTTACCGAACATTAGATGGCGGGAAAAACTGGGCAAGTGAGTTTCATGATGAACTATTACTGGAAGAAGATCGCGTTTATTTAAATGAGCTCAAACAATCTGATCCTGAAGGTTACGAAATAGAGAAAGGGTCGTTGTTACCTCACTTTAATCGAGTATTACCATTAAAAGATGATCGCATTCTGCTAATTGGTGAGCTGGGGCTGGTCGCTGTTTCCAACGACCAAGGTAAATCATTTACGTCGACTGATTTCCCTTATGAAGGCTCAATGTTTAATGCCATTGAAAATGATAACAATATTTATGTTATTGGCCTTAGAGGCAATGCATTTAAGAGTGAACAAGACTTACAACACTGGACGAAAGTAGCTTCAAACTCCTCTGCAACTTTGCATAGCGCAGCCGTCGTCAATAACAAGCTTTTGTTTGTGGGTAACGCAGGTGAAGTGTTAACGCTTAATCATGTGGGGAAACTTGAATTGGTTAGAAAACAAAAGGGGATTAACTTTCTGACCATAGCTACTGACCAAGCTGGTCAAATTTGGTTAGGTGGAACCAAAGGTTTGAAAAAAATATCACTGAACAAATAACAATAACAACAGGGTAGTACCATGCTAGAAAAAATTGTAAATGGACTAGAAACGTTTCTGTTCCGTCATCGTGGTTGGGTTATCAGTGGTTTTGTTTTACTTTCAATATTTTTAGGTTTTCAAGCAAGCCAATTGAAAATGGATGCGGCGTTCACTAAGAATATCCCACTGCAACATCAATATATGAAAACCTACTTGAAGCATCAAAGTGATTTCGGTGGTGCGAATTCAGTGATGGTTGCAGTAGAAGATAAAAATGGTGATATTTTTAATCCCAAATTTTTTGCTGTACTCAAAAAAGTTCATGACCAATTGTTTTTTATTCCTGGGGTTGATAGAACGCAAGTAAAATCGGTGTTTGCTCCATCAACACGCTTTACTGAAGTGGTTGAAGATGGCTTTGCTGGTGGTCCAGTCATTCCTGCCAATTTTACTAACTCAGAACAAGACTTAGTTACTGTTGCTAGCAATATTGAAAAAGCGGGTATTGTTGGCCGTTTAATTTCAGCAGATTATAGTTCTGCAATGGTGTCTGCGCAGTTATTAGATTTCGATCCGCAAACGGGTAAACCACTAGATACTATCGCTTTGGCTAAGCAACTCGAAGCACAATTGCGGACCCAATTTGAAACTGAAGATATTAAAATACACATCATCGGCTTTTCAAAAATGGCGGGCGATGTTGCCGATGGTGCTAAGGGCGTTTTACTGTTCTTCTTGATTGCTATCGGCATTACTTCGGTGATGGTTTATTTATTCTCTCGCTCTGTTTCATTAACGGTACTCCCCCTAATTTGTTCATTAGTTGCGGTTGAGTGGCAATTAGGATTACTTACCGTAGTCGGCTTTGGTTTAGATCCCATGTCGATTTTAGTACCTTTCTTAGTGTTCGCTATTGGCGTGAGTCACGGGGTGCAGATGATTAACGCTGTGAAACAACGTGTCGCCAATGGTGAAAAAACTAAAGCTGCAGCAGCATTAGCCTTTCGCTCCTTATTAGTGCCAGGTGGTGTCGCGCTATTGTCTGACACCGTTGGTTTTTTAACTTTATTAGCGATTGATATTGGCATTATTCGAGAGCTGGCAATCTCTGCGTCATTAGGTGTTGCGGTGATTATTTTAACCAACTTAATTTTATTGCCAGTATTACTGTCATATCTTGATCTAAGTAACCAAGTCACGCCATCAACGACCAAAGAACCAACTGCCATTTGGAAAAAACTGGCGCAATTTGCGACGCCAAAATATGCGACTTGGGTGTTGTTATTTACTGCTATCTTGTTTGCTGTGGGTTTTTACCAATCGCAGAAAATGAAAATTGGTGATTTACATGCTGGGGCACCAGCATTGCATCAAGACTCGCGATACAACATGGATACCGCATTTATTACTGATAAATTTGCTATTACGACTGATGTCATGTCAGTCATTGTTGAAACGAAGCAAGAAGGTTGTACTTATCATGGCTTTATGCAATCAATTGATGAGTTTGAATGGCAACTCGCAAACACACAGGGAGTTCAGTCAACCATCAGTGCAGCCAGTGTCGCCAAAAAGGTTAATGCAGGTTTCAATGAAGGTAATGCTAAATGGCAAATGTTACCAAGAAATACTGCAAGTCTGGCACAATCTGTGAGTCGTATACCGCCTAATTCAGGTTTGTTAAATCGTGACTGCTCAGTAATGCCAATCTATGTGTTTTTAGAAGATCATAAAGCCGACACCATTGAGCGAGTGATCGCCAAAGTGAAGCGATTAGCCAGCAAACTTGATCAAGATGAATTGAAGTTTAAGCTAGCATCAGGTCCTGTTGGTGTTATGGCGGCAACCAATGAAGCTGTCGCAGAAGCGCAAGTACCTATGATGCTTTACGTTTATGCTGCAGTTTTTGTATTGTGTTTATTAAGTTTTCGTTCATTAAAAGCAACGATTGTGGTGATCATTCCATTATATGTGGTTTCGACTTTGGCACAGGCGTTAATGACTTTGCTTGATATCGGGCTGGTAGTGAGTACATTACCGGTTATTGCCTTAGGCGTAGGCATTGGTGTGGATTACGGTATCTATATTTTATCGACCATGTCAGGCAAGTTGTCATCAGGTATGTCAGTACACAAGTCTTATCTTGAAGCGTTACAAGAGCGCGGTAGTGCGGTCATCTTTACCGGATTAACCTTGGCAATTGGTGTCAGCACATGGGCATTTTCAGCATTAAAGTTCCAAATGGACATGGGAATATTACTTACCTTTATGTTTTTGGTGAATATGTTGGGTGCGATTATCATTATTCCAGCCCTTGCTTCATTTTTTTGGCGCAAAGCGAACTAAATAAAGTTGAATGGCGATGCGTAAACCATCGCCATTTATGCATGGTCTGTTACAAATATTGCTTATTTCCACATCAGTCACATTTTCATTACACAATTTATGGTTATTGAGTGGAATTACCACTAAAATTTTCCTCGAAAAATATCCCATTTAGTAATAAACTTCGCCGCATAGTACAGAATCTGCAAGCGGCTCTGTATGCTGGTATGACAAGGTTTTCGTTAATTTTTTGTAATTGAAGTTATACTTATGTTTCATACCCGATTTTGAGCATCCAAACTATGATAAAAAAAGCGCTGCCATAGACGCTTAAGGAAACAGCAAAATGGCCTTGAAAGATGCAATGCCTTCAGTATTACTTGAAAATGTAATCAGTTTGATTCATACCAAAGTCCCTCATTCACAAGCGAAGCAGGTTGA
>JBMYXI010000097.1:0-7941 GCA_049608225.1 Parashewanella sp. | reverse complement strand
CAAACTCTGTGTTACTCATCTTTCGTTTAGTTCACTAAACTTCATTCTTCGACCTTGATTTTGCCAATTTTAGGCTGTAACAAATCAAAAAGTCTTTAATTGGGAACACCCTCTAGAACAGTAAGTGTTCAACTTTAACGCTTACTGTTCGTTATTATTGGAAATAAAGATGACTGAAGTAGAAGCAAAAAAATTACTCAATGATTGGCAAAAAGGTGATGAGCAATCTTCGAGAGTGCTGATGGAAATGGCATATCTGAAGCTAATTGAATTTGCTAGAAAAAGTTATGGAAGGCTACCTGAAGATGTAAACACCGTTTTTCTGTCTATGTCTGCCACAGATCTTGCTCATGAGGTATACAGTAATTTTATGAACTCCAATATAGAAATTACGATTGAAACAAGGAGAGAATTTTTTCGTTATTTAAATGCGTCAGTTAGAAATTTAATGGTTGATAATTATCGGAAATATGTAACAAGTAAATCATCTACCATAGAGAAAACAACCCTAAATTCTGTAGGCAGTCTATCTCAAATCTCTGTCTCACTAGAAGATGAAATCTCTTTGATTGAAATTAACGACCAAATTGAAAAAATGTCGTCTCATTACCCAAGGCAATCTGAAGCGTTAGAGTTGAGATATTTTGCATCTAAAAGTAATAAAGAGATCTCCAAGTTATTAGATGTATCTTTAAGAACTGTGGAAAATGACTTAAGATTTGCGAAAGCTTGGTTAAAATCGAGACTATAAGATAATAAAAAGATGTTTGTACATTCGTGAGATTTGAAGATGCAACTTCAACGTATAAGGGGTAAAGTGATACCCCACTTTATACCCCACCGACAATGCGACTTAATAACTATTATCGAAGCGAATTAAAATATTAAAGTTAATAAAAAACCCCACAAACCAATTGGTTGCAGGGTTTAAGACTTCTTATGGACTTCTATAAAATAGGGCTTGCTCGGCTTACATCATGCCGCCCATTCCGCCCATTCCGCCCATTCCACCCATACCGCCCATGTCTGGTGCAGCTGGTGCTTCTTGTTCTTCTTCACCTACCATTGCTTCGGTTGTGATCATAAGACCTGCAATTGACGCAGCAAATTGTAGTGCGCTACGAGTTACTTTAGTTGGGTCAAGAATACCCATTTCAAGCATATCGCCATAAACGCCATTACCCGCATTGAAACCGTAGTTACCGTTTCCGCCTTTAATGTTGTTTGCTACGACAGATGCTTCTTCACCCGCGTTAGTGGCGATTTGACGTAGTGGCGCTTCCATAGCGCGAAGTGCCATAGCCACACCGTGACGTTGGTCTTCGTTTGCCACTTCAAGTTCACCGACTTTCGATGCTACGCGGATTAGTGCTACACCACCGCCTGGAACAACACCTTCTTCAACCGCTGCACGTGTTGCATGTAAGGCATCTTCAACACGTTCTTTCTTCTCTTTCATTTCAACTTCAGTTGCTGCGCCAACTTTAATCACTGCTACGCCGCCAGCCAATTTCGCCATGCGCTCTTGCAGTTTTTCTTTGTCGTAGTCAGAGGTTGACTCTTCAACTTGTTGCTTGATTTGTGCAACGCGAGCGTTAATTTGCTCTTCTTCACCGTTACCATCAATGATGGTAGTGGTGTCTTTAGTGATAACAACACGTTTTGCCGTGCCTAAGTCTTCTAAAGTTGCTTTTTCAAGCTCCATGCCCACTTCTTCAGCGATTACAGTACCACCAGTTAGGATTGCGATGTCTTGTAGCATTGCTTTACGACGATCACCAAAACCTGGCGCTTTAACTGCGGCAACTTTCACGATGCCACGCATGTTATTAACAACTAATGTCGCTAATGCTTCGCCTTCAACATCTTCAGCAATAAGCATTAATGGCTTGCCTGTTTTCGCTAAGCCTTCAAGGATCGGCAATAATTCACGGATATTTGAAATCTTTTTGTCTACAAGCAGAATGTATGGGCTGTCTAGCTCTACGCTGCCAGTTTCTTGCTTGTTAACAAAGTATGGCGATAAGTAACCACGGTCAAACTGCATGCCTTCTACAACATCCAATTCATTTTCTAGTGCTTGACCTTCTTCAACTGTGATAACGCCTTCTTTACCAACGCGCTCCATTGCTTCTGCGATGATGGCACCTACGGTTTCGTCAGAGTTTGCTGAAATGGTACCTACTTGGGCGATGGCTTTTGAGTCTGCACACTCTTGAGATAATGCTTTTAATTCGGTTACCGCAGCTTTAACCGCTTTGTCGATACCGCGCTTAAGATCCATTGGGTTCATACCAGCAGCAACGGCTTTTAAGCCTTCGGTTACGATAGCTTGAGCAAGTACTGTTGCCGTTGTGGTGCCGTCACCTGCCGCATCATTGGCTTTAGAAGCAACTTCTTTCACCATTTGTGCGCCCATGTTTTCGAACTTATCTTTTAGTTCGATTTCTTTAGCTACTGACACACCATCTTTAGTGATCAGTGGCGCACCAAAACTCTTGTCTAGTACTACGTTACGACCTTTAGGGCCTAAAGTTACTCGCACTGCATTTGCTAGCGTATTCACGCCGTTTAGCATTTTTACGCGTGCGTCATTGCCAAATAATACTTCTTTAGCAGCCATATCTATTTATCCTCAAATTAATCTGTAAAGTGTAAAGGTGGGTTATTCAGCCACAACCGCCAAAATATCTGATTCAGACATGATCAGTACTTCTTTGCCGTCTACTTTCTCTTTTTTTACACCGTAACCTTCGTTGAAAACCACAACATCACCAACTTCAACATCAAGTGGTTGTACATTACCGTTTTCAAGAATGCGGCCTTTACCTACCGCAAGAATTTTACCGCGCGTTGATTTTTCAGCAGCACTTCCGGTCAACACAATGCCACCGGCTGACTTTGACTCTACTTCTAATGGTTCAACAATCACACGATCATGTAATGGACGAAATTTCATTGATGGATTCTCCTAACGATGCACATTTAAGGCGAATATTACGTATTAATGAGTACAACTAATATTTGTACTAACTCTCTATTGCAATGAGATATATGGTCACTAAATTTAAAACCAAGGGCTTATGCAAAATAAATCGACTTTTTCTGTTTGTCATTGCCTCTCATAAGCGCAAATTTGCTAAACTTACCCTTTGCGCTCATCAATGGAAACGCCCGACCAACTGCACTATGAAAGATAAACACGGATTGCTCAACGCCCCAATTGGTCGTGTATTATTCAACATGAGTTTACCTAATTTATTCGGCTACATGAGTATCTTAGGCTTCAATCTAGTCGATACATTTTTTATCAGCCGTTTAGGCACGCAATCGCTTGCGGCAATCAGTTTTACCTTTCCCATTTCGTTGATTGTGATAAGTATTGGCATTGGCCTTGGCGTTGGTGTTTCCACAAATCTAGGACGACTCATCGGCTCTGGTGATTCTGAACAAGCAAAGATTTTTTTACATGACAGCTTAGTAATTACTTTTTTGATTGCTACCGCTTTATGCTTGCTCGGCAGCGCTTCTATTGATGGGTTATTTAGCTTACTGGGCGCGACGGGAACAACCTTATCTCTCATTCACGATTATTTGTTTGTCTGGTATTTGGGTGCCCCCATATTGTTAATGCTTATGGTTGGTAATCAAGCCTTCCGAGCAACAGGCGATACCCGTACACCAGCTCAAATAATGATGCTTAGCGGGTTCATTAATGTCATTCTTGATCCATTGTTGATCTTTGGTATCGGACCATTTCCGCGTCTTGAAATGCAAGGTGCAGCAATAGCGACGTTAATATCATGGGTATTGGCTTTTACCTTGGCATGTTATTTTTTAGTGATAAAACGTAAACTCATCGAGTTTGCTGAACATGATTTAGCCAGACTGAAACATAACTGGATAAGGCTGTCTCATATTGCCAAACCAGCAGCATTTGTGAATTTATTAAATCCCATCGTTAATGCGCTCATTATGGCGATATTAGCAAGGTTTGGACACGATGCCGTCGCAGCCTATGGTGCTGGCACACGGCTGGAGTCAATTTTACTCATGGTAGTTATGGCATTATCAGCCAGTTTAATGCCGTTTATTTCACAAAATTTAGGTGCGGGAAATACTGAGCGAGCTCATCAAGCACTGAAGCTTTCTTTGATCTTTATTCTCATTTTCCAGAGCATGCTTTATGTGCCAGTCTATTTTTCAGCGCCTTGGATAGCCAGTATATTTTCAACAGACACTCAAGTGCTGAATTTATTGACCTTTTACATTATCGCCTTACCTTGTGCTTATGGTCCCTTAGGTGTGGTTATTTTATTTGCAACTTCGTTAAATGCCTATCATAAGCCAATGAGTTCCGTGGTGATCAATGTTTGCAGACTGTTCCTGCTGATGCTGCCCTTGGTGATATTGGGAGGTCATCTTGCTGGAGTAAAAGGTGTATTTTTGGCATTGCCGATCAGCAATATTTTAATGGGATTCGCTTGCTTTATGCTATCGTTTCATTTGAAAGAAAAAAGCTGACCAATGCAATCAGTTAAGATGACTCCGAGCGCTTTCAATAACTAAATCTTGTAATGTTTTTTCATCGCTAACGGTTATCATTTTCAGCACATTTTGTATTTTATCTTTTTGTAAATATGTCGGTTCCTTTTCGAATTTTTTTACAAACCTGTCAACGCATCGAGTAACCTCTGGGTTATCGTCCGCATACTCATGTTCTACTAATTGCAATAACCTCACATTGACAGCCAAATCAATCGCTAGCCATAGATAAGCGCTCTTTTCGTTTAAAAGTGTTCTCGGCTTTTCATTGGAAGTCTCGCTGACAACAGCATTAGAACTAAGAGCTGTCGATGAAACTAAAGCGGATTCTGGTGATTCAAGAGAGGATACTGGCTGTGCTGGAACAAACTCTTTCATCGCCACAGCTTCCATTCCATTTGCCTCTTGCACTATTTCAATCCAGTCATCGTCACTCTCTTTTGTTTCATAGCCAGTCGTTGCGCCATTACTTACTACAGCAGGCACAGATACAAACGACGTAATTTCTGTGTCCGCCAAATGGAGCGGCAATTCCTCTCCTTTCCAACTCACAGCGATTCTGTACCAATTATTTCCATTCTCAGGTACTTCAACCTGAAAACTAAAATGTTTATTAACTTCAACGCCTTGTTTATGAAGATACCCCAGCATGTTCACTATTCGTTTACCGTACTGCTCAGCCGACCAAGTCATACTGGTCATAAGCGCGCCATTCGATTCCAGTTCTCGCTGCCCTCTTGGCGACTCACCACCATTGGTCTGATGAAATAAGCCTAATAACTGTGCGTGTTTAATCCCACCTGTGATCACATCATAGGTGGCATCTAGAGGACCCATTTGAGTTGCAGCATCATCATCAACTGCATTTAGTATCGTTCCCATACGCGCAGTCGTCAGCTGATTTAAACTATAAAGTTCAGAAGAAAAATAGCCTAACGACCTAGATCCATACACCATAGCCATGACATTGTTTACTCAAGGGTTCGTAAATATCATTTACTATAGATTGGATACTTAATAGGCTCAATGATGTTAAAAATAGTTTCATCTGTTAGAAACTATAAAGGGATGAATGAATTTCTTTAACGGTGTGACGCGACTTTTGCTCGCACATAATCCGCCAAGGTTTGGTTTTCTTGGTAATTTGCTAAGGCTAATATTCCCAAAAAGTCAGGATCATTACCCTCTAAAATTTGAGTTCGGGTTGTACTGTCCAATTTATCAATTAGCTTATCAAGTTCGCCTTCCTTCACCTTAGAGCGATTAGTAAGTTCTTGTCTTGTCACTAAATAAAATGCGCGCCATTCAGTACTGCTCGATATTTCATGATTGGCATCAGCCAGCTCAAGTTCTGTATTTGCTTTTATTGCTAATGCTGAGGGTGTTATTTCTGGGTGATAATTTTGATCCGCAAATTCAAGATTGAGATATTCGATGCCATTTCGTAGCGTAACAACTGAGCTATGTTCACCAGCCTTGACTAAAGAAACATCAATATGAAATGTTTTACGTTCAAGCTTATTATTAACCGCTCGGTGAAGTTTGATAACCCGTTGGGCATGTTGTTTTACTGTCCATGCTGGCTTAGCTTTGCCGCCAATTAACGTCTGCACTCTCCGATAACCTTCTGGCTTGTCACCTCCAGTTATCTCGTGAAAGAGTTTAATTAAGGCACTTTGTTTCTGGGAACGACCCAACAATACATCTCTCGTTTTATCACCCACTCCCATACCTGTCGCGGCACCTACCGTTGTGGCATTTAATAGCCGTTCAACTCGTTTAGGCGTTAGCTCAGCCAACGAGAATGGGTCAAAAAGCGTTGAGGCTAAAATCACATCCATAACAACTCCATCTAATCTTCATATCAATATAAATTTGTTATGGCGTTATCACAATGAAAGTGAACTTAAATTAACCCATTGAACATCAAATTGGCGAGCCCGGTGGCATCGGCAGCGGCTTTTCAATCAAACGAAATTGTTTGTCATCTATACCTTTTTCGATACTCGTTGCGAGCCAATTAAAATGTGCTGCCTGTGCTGACCCAGCTCGCTTGGCTTTATGCTTCAATCGGCCGATGGCAAACTCTAACTTACTCGCTAATATTGCTTTTACTTCTGTCGTGGTATTTTTGCTGTGTAAACTTGCCAGTAATGAGTCAACAGCAACAGCGTTAACTCGCATCCATATTGCGGTTTGCGCTTTTTCAACCGCTTGACCTAAAAAGCTAGCGTGCATCACATCGTCAATTAATTCAGCAACTGACAATTGCTCTTCATCCATCCAATAAGCTTGGTTTATTCTGTCTAACCGCTTTGGTTGCAAAATATTGTTAAGCGTATGGCGAGACAAGACTTCAGCCATGGCTAACGGATCGACAATCACTCCTAAGCTTGATGGAAAACTTTCACGAGTATTTGTTAATACTCCAGCTTTGGGTACCAATTGCGACACAAGTTTTTTAGGTACAAGCAGTTCGTCAGACTCTATTGTCTTTAATAAGGCTTTAAGCGCGGCTCGTTGTTTGTTTGCAGAGACAAAATGCCACTGCTTAGCTGGCGATGATATTGGTGACTGATAATAGCTATATTGAGTGCCACCGAGATATTTTGCGGCGGCATTAATTTGATAGCGGCTTAACAAATACATAGGAACAAACGCATCCGATAAGCTACCTTGAAATTGATCTGGCAGTAACGCTTGCTTACCAAACCCTTTTATCACTAATTCGCGAATGGATTGTAACCGATTTAGCTCATCAACAGCATCTTTGCCATTGTCCCATAGGCTTGCATACACATGACCTGAATTTGCTGCCCTTGAGTCAGCTTCACTGATGTTTCGTAATCCTTGCTTTTGCGCTTGTTTCACCAACTCCGCTAATGCGATTTGAGTATTTTGTTTGTTACCAAAGTCGCCATAGCCATATTGAATGGCGAAATTATCCCAAGCGCCAACACCGACACCATAGGCATGAGCAATATCAATTTCACCATTTTTCATACCGATTTTAGGGTGGGGATAATCCATGACTGATGAATCATTAAAGGTTGATGCGGCAAAATTATGCGCCAAGCCTAGTGTATGACCGACTTCATGAGCGGCCAACTGACGAATACGGGCGAGCGCCATCTTCATTGATGCTTCATGTGCCGCTTTTCGATCTTTCCAACCTGACGTTAATCCACGAGCAATTAATAAATCTTGCCGAACACGAAGGCTGCCTAATGTCACATGACCTTTAATAATTTCACCAGTGCGAGGATCGGAAATAACTGAACCATAAGACCAACCTCGCGTCGCCCGATGAACCCATTGGATCATGTTATAACGAATGTCTTGCGGATCAGCACTTTCTGGCAGTAGCTTGACTTGAAAGCCATCAATAAATCCAGC
>JBMYXI010000096.1:0-8071 GCA_049608225.1 Parashewanella sp. | reverse complement strand
TCATCGTGTTTCATAAACCAAGTGACCGTATGCCCTTTGTGTTTAAACTTGGGTTCAGGCGGTTTATTACAACCAGCAAGACAAAGCACAAATAAGCTGATGATGGCGCACAAAAATGTTTTCATTGAAATACCTCACTATTCAAAACTCATCCTTGAACAACGAAATTCCAACTTTTACCAATCAATCGGGTGTAACTCACCAGCTGACTCAATCGCCATTTGAGTAATTTTTTGTTGGGTCAGTGCTTCACTGGCTTGTGCTTGAGCATTGAGTAATTGCAGTTTGGCTTGCTCATTTTCCAACATCACACCTTCGGCATTGATCCGAGCCTGAAGATCTTCAATATCCTTTTGTTGTGGTGCTTGATTAATGTGTTGAATCAGCCTCATCAACTGTTGATAACGCTCTTGGGTTTGCTGCAATGAGATTTGTGTTTGCCCAAACCATTCACCACGATAGCGACCAATATCATCGTAAAGCCCTGCCACATCCCCACCTAAACTCAGCCATTCACTGTTATGAATACCTTGCTTGTTTAAGGTGAGGTTTGGGTCAACTTTCACCGATATGTCATAAGCCGAATCAATCACGTTCGCCATACCACGAATGCCATTGATACTACTCAGCTGAGATTTAGCCGTTTGTACTTGCTGTTTCATCGCATTAATTTGTTCAAGCATGTGCTTAACTTGAATGATATTTTGATGCAGGTTCGCCACATCAATAACGGGAAAGGCTTGGACTGAAACAGGCATTAAAACCAATGCGAGTGAAACTACTAACCACTTCATTTTTTACCTCGCTTATCAGCCAGTGCCTGATAATAAAGTGGTAGCCATTGAGTCGGTTCATCACCAACCTGCTCAATCAGTTGACTCATTAAGTGGACTTTATCGGTAGTACCAGAGATCACCGCTAACTCTTCATTAAAGCCATTTAGGTTCAATGTATTTACCGAACTCGACTGACCTTGCTTAACAATGAATTGCCGTGAATTGGGTTGAAGCTCTGTTTTGATTAACTCGAACTCTCGCTCAGTAAGATGCAAACCATCGATGTAGTCTTCTCGTCTGGCTTTAGGATTTGGCATAAGAATGAGCGTGGCGCATTGCTCGATAAGTGAATGAGCGATTGGAGAGTTGAGTACATCACGGGCTGACTGAGTGCCATAAATCATGATGCCGTTTTGCTTGCGAATGGTTTTTTGTTTGTTATTGGCTAAGTCCTCAAAATATTCATCTGCCAATAACTTCCAAAACTCATCCATAACGATTTGCAATTTACGACCATCAATCAAGCTTTCGATGCGATGAAACAGATACATCACAATGGGCGTTCTGATCTCAGCCACATCCAAAAACTCAGTGACATCAAACCCAAGCAGTTTATGCTCATCCACCGATAGCTCGTCAACGTCATTGTCTAGTACCCAAGCCAGCTCACCACCTTGGCACCATTTGAGTAATTTGGCGTGACAACCTTCGGCTTCAACTGGATCAAGAAACTCCAAGCATCGGCTTAATCTTCTCATTGGCTTTTCAAGGCTCATCACTCCACGAACAGCGCTAACAACTTCTTGCTGTTGAGTGTGGTTAAGGTTGTCTCCGCATAATTTACTGATCAGCCGAGTAAGAAACAGCTGATTAGCCGTTGTAGGTTCAAGTTGAAATGGATTAAACCCCGTAGCTTTTCCCATTTGCAAATGCAGATACAAACCAGAGCATGCTCGAACATACACCTCTAACCCCCTGTCTTTATCAAAAATGATTTGGGTCGCTTTGAACTTCTTACTTTGCGAAATCAGAAAACCTTGCAGAACGGTTTTACCGCTACCCGATGCACCAATGATCAGAGTGTTGCCTAGTACGTGGTGCTCATCCTTAAGCTTGGTTTCCTTGGTAGGCTTGTGAGATTGGTGGCTCTCATGAAAGTTAAAGTAATAAGGGGCGCCAGATGAGGTTTTCAATAATGTGACTGCATCGCCCCATTGATTGCCAGTCATACGACCCGAAGGAAAGTTATGAAAACTGCAAAAGCCAGAAAAGTTCTTTGAAGATATTGGCGAAGGACGAGGCCGAAACCGACTGTTAGCTGGAAGTTGTGACCAAAACGCAGCGGCTAACGCTGTACTTTCACGAACAGGAATAACCGCAATGTCCGCTAATTCTGATTTGAGTTGCGATAAATGTTTTTCAAGCTTTGCTTGGGTATCAGCTAATACCGTTAGTGTTAAATGATGTTCGCCATAAACAATACGGTTCGAGGTGATGTCGTCCAGCCCCAAGTCAATCGCTGCAATTTGTGAATGAGCAAAGTCACCAGTAGCATGTAACCGCTTTTGCTGACGTTGTAATAGCTCAGTTGCAACAGGCTTAGATAAAAACTGAAAGCTTTGGCTCAATACTAATTCAAACGGAGCCGACAACAGAGCATTAAGCAAACCCGCTTCTGTTTGTTCAGGGTATTCCGATATCCCCAAACAAGCGCCAAAACGGGTTTGCGTAATACCTGTTAACGCTAATGTATCACGTCCAAACAGCGGTCGAACTCGTATCAATGAATCAGCAATATTGGCTTTAGGTAATGCCCTTGGTTGCCACTCACCATTAACCAAATAATCCAATAATGTCAGTAGTTCAGAATAGATAACATCGTCTTTCAGATACACGCCTAATCGTTGTGGCTGATATGCTGACAATGAAGCAATTACGGTTTCTACCACTTCATTAAGCACATCAATAGCCTGTGTTATTTTTCCATTAAGTTTTTCAGGTGTGAGCTTTTGAGCTTTACCAAACCAAGATGATAATGTTTGATTTGGGCTTCGATAAATAATGCTCAGATAAAGCTCATTCACCATCAATTGGCTTTGGCAAACCATAGCGGCATATTTGTCATTGAGCTTTCTATCAAACTCACATTCAAACTGACCTTGGGGAAATACTTGATGTTTCTTACGGACTAAATGTGTCCATAAACAAAGGTTCGGACTGGCGATATTTCGCAGTAATAAGTTGAGCTGTTCTTTCCAAAGCTTTACTTGCTCTGGCGCAACCGACTCATGTGCCACACCTTGTAAACGAACAATTTGCAAATAATCACCTCTATGCGTTTTTATCGTGTGTTCATCAACATGAGTTTGATAAGGAATGAACTCAGCGGCTTCATTCTCATGTTGCCAGATATGCTTTGGAGTGGGCGCAATCATAAGCCACACCTTTGATTGCGAGTATTGCGATAAGGGCAAGCAGTAGCAGCACCAAAGTGTCGCCAAGCTATCGACTTAGCTTTGGTTTTAAACCACAAAAGCAATAAACGGAATAACCTTGGATCACGGAGACAAAGCGCATACATCACACCATGAACAGGCACATACAGCAGTAACATCAACGGATTTTTAGTCGCTATCATCAGCACTGCCACAAAAGCACCTGCGACAATAATGCCGTCCAAGGTCACGCCCCACTTCATTGCAGGTCGAGTCACCGCAACGAACAGAGGATCATGCTGATTCATTTCAGTAGCATTCATCATCAGCCCTTATTTCACCGCAGCAGAAATAAGGTCAACAATGGTTGAACCACCGAACACCAACACAATGCCAGCAATATACTTACCGCAAGTTTCGCCTGTGATCCTGCCAAACCAAGCCAGATAGCCCAAAATGGCAATCCCAATAATTGCCGCACTTCGAGCAATACCATTAGTTAACAAGTCCATCACCCAATCCACACCTTCTGTGATTGGATTCGCAAAGGCGATTTCAGGAGCGAGTAATAGGAATGACAACAACCAAAGCTGAGCAATCACCGCCTTATTCAGCTGGATTTTGAGTAGTGAAAATTGATAGGGTTCAGAAACGAAAAAGCCTTTCATTCTTCGCTCTCCTATGGGTTAGAGCGTTAGTCTGAAAGGCAGTTTAGGGTTATGCGTGGTTGTTGGGTATGTTTGAAATGACAAGCATATACAAATTATTATGAATATTGTCTCTTTTGTAATAACCCACCATCATCTAATCTACAAAGCTCACGATTTACTTTGTTCATTAATTGAAATAATTCATTTTCCACTTCAAAAAAATCCTTTTTAGGCATTCGATCGACATAAATGCCTATCTTTCTAAGTTCATTGATAATTCTAGTTTGATGCTCATTATATCGAAATACCTTTACTACTTCCCCAGTAAAAAGAGCATTTGAATTTCCAATCTCTGTATTAATTTTATCTATATGCTTAAGGTAGTCCTTACCAATTTCAATGGAACCATTACGTGAATGAGGAAAAGCAAGGTTATACCATTTTAAGACATCAATACTCTTTGCACTGATCTGTGTTTCTTTTTCAATTTCAGATAAAAGATAATCCTTAAAAGTATTTTGATGAGATAAATGAACGCTCAACCTTGAGGTTTCTGTTGTATTTATATAGTTTTTAAGGGCTAAATAAACACCTGTTCCTGTAACTAATGGAATAATTAATTTGCCAAAAAATTCAATTATAGAGACTACCCCTTTGAACTGTATAAAGAAGTCATCTATACAGTTTGCTTCTAAGCAAAAATCTCGAGAAAAAAAGCTATTGCTCCAAAATATATATAAAATTTTAAAAATTAGAATAACTAACACAAAAATCATGTAGATTATCAGAGCTGCTTTCAATTTCTTCGTTGACATTATAAAAGATTCAGTTTTCATATTTAGGCTTAATACCTTTCAACTTTTCTCTTAATTCCACTGCTGTATTTGAGAAAGTTCTTTGTAAAATATTCAATTCATAATGAGCTTTAAAGTACATCTTTCGATAGCGGTAACCGTCCCCATACTTCGAATATAAGCCCTCGATTTTATAAACTAGCTTTCTTGCTCTTTTAATATCCGATTTGCATGGTAAAGGCTTAATACGATTCAGCCTATTAAACAAAGGTTCAAACTGTTTATGTTTTAATCTCTTAAGACGGTTTACCCTACCTAAGCTTTTATTAAATATTTCTCTATATTCTTTACTTGTTCTAAAAACAGGGTCTTTTGCAAAAGTCTCTATACTTTTAACGCTTGCTCTAATTTTGCCGACTTCTTTTGAAGGCAAACGAGGCTCTTTAAAGCAAATTCTTAGACCATGAATTAATATATCACTAGATGACAGGCTTTCTTCTTGAGTCTTTGAGTCATTTGTAGGCAATCCCTTCTTATAAAGCATGTCTATGATCAAGCTTTTCACATAAGCAAAATTGTATTTAGAACTCCTTGAAGTTACTGTAATGTCATCAACTAACCTCGTATAAGTTAGTTTTTTTTCATGGATTCTTTTTACCACTTTGGGCTCTAAATCAAATAATACTGCACTAGCTACATAACTAGAGGTTAATGCACCTTGAATTACATTTCCTTTATAACAACATATTTTAGTCAGCAATTCCGCTACATCATTTGGAAACTTCAATAGATTAAGAAATATATTTAAAACATGCTGTTCATTAATATTGTCAAAAAAATTGGCAATATCCATTTTTAAAACACTCTTAGCCTGACAATGCATACCAGCACAGGCTATGTAGTCTTTACTCATGTTCAGCTGTAAAGGATCACTAGGAACTGAGCCAAATAAGTAATTTGGCCACTTGATTAATCCCACTCTTTGATATGGTTGATGAAATATTCTTCTATTAATTCGTCTTTGAAATCTGCGAAGAAATTTATGAGGGTTGTTAACTGTCCTAAGTTCACCACTTGATTTGGGGATTTCCTTAGATGTGTACCATTGTTCTTCAGGAAGTGATAACAACTCGTCTAGATGCTTTTGAGTTAAATCTAAAGCCTTCAGTAAGTTTTCAATGCTACCGATTGACTTTGTATTTCGCTTTTCAAAGCGATAGCGATAAGACACCTGACATCCTTATGAAGATATATGCATAGCCTGCCCATACAATAGGTTACAATTATGTTTAGCTGTTTAAGTAAAGCAAAAAATTCACATCAACCTATACACAATTGCGGCTATGCATATCGTAAGCTACACCCGCTTGCGGGGGGAGCGAAGGCGGAGCGCCTCGGACTGGCTTAGCAAAGCTAAGCGCTTATTAATTTACTAATTAACAAGCAGTTATGAATTTTTGTTTTTTCTTTACTGCAACAGAGTACCGATTCGGCACTGTTCAAATAGGAAGTTAACATAGTGATCAATAATCA
Organism: Parashewanella sp.; assembly: GCA_049608225.1. Lineage (GTDB taxonomy): Bacteria > Pseudomonadota > Gammaproteobacteria > Enterobacterales > Shewanellaceae > Parashewanella. The sequence goes on along the minus strand of JBMYXI010000096.1, from coordinate 1,883 downwards.
TTCAATACTTTCCACTCCAACCAAATTTCAATTGAACAAAATACCATCAAATCTGACAGACTACCTCCAACTCCCACTGCTCCAACAGCATAAACCGACGAGGCTGTTCATCTAACCAATCCCTGAAATTTTTCCCACTATCAATCGACCAAGAGCCGCCTTTGGGATCACTGATAACACAGCTATCGAGTGCTGCTTCAGCATGACCAAGCAAAGCCTCACTAAAACCAGTATAAGCAGCCAATTCACCTTCATGGATTAGAGCTTGGTACTGATGCAAAGCTTTACAAAGGCAGTAATCAAACAACAGTCCGTCATTGATATAAATGGCATCGGTTAACAGTAGATAGAGCTGTTTAATATCTTGGTTAGCGACAGGGAAGCTTTGCTGAATGGCTTTAAGGCAATGTTGGTAAACGGGATTGGTAGCAATCCAATGTTGCATTGCTTCATCAAAACTCATTACTGCGGCTTGGAGTGTGATTTCTGGTTTCGTCATGCTTACCCCTCGATAAGCGACTGGAAAATTAACGAATATCAATATATCAGCGATTAGGATTATTGAAACAAGCTGCTTAGATTTTATACAAATATCGTTATTCGATAATCGTATTTTATAAATTATCAATTTTTACTAATAATGTTCATTCTTTCACTTTTGGCAATTTTTTCAATTTTGTCGATTTTGTCACTTTTGTGCATTTTTTCATTTGGAGGTTATTCGTGATTAAAGAATCTATCCCCGAATTACCTAACGATGCTTATCAAACACCATCCTCAAGAGTGAAGAACTTAAGAATGATGTTAGGGCTAAGCCGCAAAAAGTTCGAAGAGGTTACAGGCATTTCCGCAGCTACGCTTCAGGCATGGGAAACAGACAAAACTCCGCTTTCCACCAAAGGCGCAAATAAGTTAGTTGCAGCCTTTGAAACGCTCAATATCAATAGCACCGCTGACTGGTTACTTTTAGGTGAAGGTTTCCCACCACGTTATCACCAGCCAGAAAGCGAATGCTTCGAACTGGATGCTCGAATATTAAAAGAAGTCTTTTACTTTGAGCAGAATAACCCTTCCCCTATTGTTTCTATTGTCTGTGATGATTCAATGGCTCCGTTTTACGAGCTAGGTGATTATGTTGGTGGTTGCCAGCTACTACCTAATAAAGCGGAAAAGCTGATTGGCAAAGATTGCATTGTCACGCTAGAGACTGGTCAAGTGGTGATCCGCAGAGTCCAGCAAGGCAAAGAAGGTCGTTTAAATTTATACAGCTTGAATTATGAAACTCGAGCTGAAAACGCATTTATTTCGGATTGTAAGATACAAAGGATTGCTCAAGTTATTTGGCATCGTCGTACTGATGCTGTTTCGATTTAATTCAAATCCTTGTTGGATTGATAAAGAGGAGCAATAACCATGCAACAACCACCCTACTTCACTGTCGATTTATCAGTTCGAGTGGCAGATCTTAATTATGGTAATCACCTAGGTTACAACGGACTGGTGTCACTTCTGCATCATGCTCGATTAGAGTATTTCAAATACTTTGGCATTAACGAACTGGATGTTGATGGCGCTACCGCTTACATCAAACAACTAAAAGTAGATTATCAAGGTGAAGCGTTTTTGCATGATGTACTGCACTTTCAATATCGAGTTTTTGAAACCACCAGAGCTGTTTGCACCTTTGAAGCTTTGATCACCAAGAACGATGACCACGCTCCCGTAGCCCACGCTTTCGAAACCATGATTTTATTGGATAACCAAACCAATAAAGTAGTTAAGAATTCCAATGGCTTTGCAAAGCTTATCGACTATCGAGGTGAGTAACATGAACAATATCATCGCTACGACTTACTTCAACGATACCTTTGAGCAAATCTACC
>JBMYXI010000095.1:0-8090 GCA_049608225.1 Parashewanella sp. | reverse complement strand
CCGAAACTCACTTGAATGCGTTTTATATTATGCAAAATGGCATTCTTGGCTTTAGCGGAACGGCATAGAGTAAAGAGGGTTTTAATAAAAGTAACGCACTGTGGGTGGAAAACAAACACCATGCTATTTATTCGCACTTGATTCACGTTATTTTAAGAGTGTTAATGCACTCTTTCTGTCTCATTTTGGGGCATTTTCGAGTTAAGACATTTCACCAAATATAGAAAAACATCATTCCTTTTCAAATGAAGAGGAATGCATTTTGCCTAACTCCCTTTGGGAGAACTCTTTAGTATGAATGGCATAATCTGATCAAATGTCTTATTGCCACCTTGCTTGTTTTCAATGAAAGTGCCAATTTTAAATGGTAACTAATAAAAATGATGCCTTGAGTGCCTGCTATAGCAACAAGCAAGCATTTAGTTCAGCAGCGGTTACTGGTATTCTTGAACTCAATATATAAAAACTCCCATCATCTTTGCATAAGGAATCGCATGCCAAGCTTGATCCGAATTGTGTTAATCGACACCCACTTGCCGGGTGTGGTTGAACTGGCCTTGGATGGTCATACAAACATTTGTGGAACTAACGCCTCAGGTAAAACCACGCTTCAACGACTAGTGCCTGTTTTTTATGGTGAATATCCAAGTAAAGTTGTTCCTTCTACCCGTGATAGCTTCGAGCGTTGGTACTTACCGCATGATGCCAGCTACATTATTTACGAATACAAAAAATCAGATGGATTACTGTATCAAGCGGTGCTGTCATCGGCGGGCGATGGCAAAGGCGTTAATTATCGTTTTATTGCTAAAGGGTTTGAGCTTGACGATTACATTCAAAAGCGAAATGGTGACACCATTATCTGTCATAACAGTGGCGAAATTGGACGAAAATTTAAAAGCCAAAGTGTCAATGTCACGCGTTTACTGAATACCCGTGAATATCGAGCCATCATTCAACATGACCGTAGTTTGCTGAACATTGGCAGCAACCGTGGTGAACTGCGAACTTTTGCCAATCAATTTTCATTATGTGATGCAGAATTTAGCTTACGCCACATTGAAAAACTGGCAAAAGCGGTGCATTCCAAAGAAGGCAAAATGGAAACCATTAAATCCATGATTGCGGCAATCTTGGAAGAAGATGGTGTTAATCCGCCAAGCTCACGTATCAATCCACAGCATGTCGAGGCATGGATCAACGAAAGTGAATTGGTAAAAGGTTTTGAGCAATTACGACCTCAATATAAAAAGCTTGAACAAGAGTTTAATCAACTGCTTGCTGTTGAACAGCGCCTTGGCAGTTTGATCACAGGTTATAAGAATGATGAGTTATCAGAAGTTCAACGTAAAGAAACCGCAGAAAGTGACTCAAAGCAAGCCAGCTTACAGCTAAAAATGTTGGAAGAGTCGTGGAAGCAAACCCGTGATGAATTAAACCAAGAGTTATCAGCGGCAAAAGGCGACCAAAATAAGACAGAACAAGATTTAGATGCTATTGAGCAACAACATGGTGATTTTCTCGATGCAGATATTGAGCAAGCAAAAATCGACTTAACTCAAATTCCTAACTGGCAATCAGAGTTGGGTGACTTGCGTGAGCGTCACAAGTTACAAACAGAAAAACATCACGATATTGAATCTGCTTATAACGAACGTCGCAGCAAAATCAGCGATAAACTGAATCGTGACTTAGATAAATTGCATCAACAGCAAGATGAATATCGTGAGCAGCGCGACAAACAGCGTGATATCGCTCGTAATGATTTAGAATCTATGGCTGAAAAAGCACGGGATCAACTTAATGAGTTGCAAATGCAAGCCAGCGACAAGGAAAACGCGCTTAAGGTCACTGCAGCGGAATACAAGATCCAGCTAAGTAACGTCACTTATAACGAGCAAGAAAAGCGCGATTTAGCGATTTTCGATGAGCGGCTCTCATTAGCACGGGAGCAAGAGCAAAGCTGTAACAATAAAGTTGAACGGCTTAATGGCGAAGAGCGCAAGCTGCGTGCCAAGCGTGAACAAGCCAATGATCAGTTACGTGCGGCGACTAAGCGAGTGGCTGATCGTCAAGCTGAGTTAGATGAAATACAGCAAATTCTTTACCCACAATCTCATACGCTATTGGAATTTCTGCGTAAAGAGGCGCAAGGCTGGGAGCAAGGTCTGGGTAAGGTCATTTCTGCTGAGTTACTGCATCGCACTGATTTGCATCCAAGTGTGGATAAAAGTGCTACTGAAAATTCAAGTCTTTATGGTATTCACTTGGACTTAGATGCGCTAGATGTACCAGAGTACGCAGATTCTGAGCAAGCTTTGCGTATTCGTATGCAAAAAGCAGAAGAAGCCATAGAGCTTGCCAAAGAGCAACAGTCAGCAGCTGAAGCACATCTTGTAGAAGTGAACGATCAACTCGATGTCATCAACCGTGAACTCACTATGGCGCGCACCGCTTATCAAAATAGTCGTGATGATTTACAGCGATTATTTGATGATAAAAAAATCGCTCAAGAGAAAATTGAGCAAGCGCTAAAACAACGCAAAGCGCAAACTCAGCAGTTGCTCACCGATCTCGATAATGAACTTAAGCGTGTTAAAGCGCAAAATGAAGAGTTATTCAGTGAGCATCAGCGCCAAACTCGCGAAAACCACATGGAGCAAAAAGCATACTGGCAAGAAGTCGTCGGCGCGATTGAGTTGCAATTGCAACAAGCGAAAGACAGTATTGCTGAACGTAAAGCCCATGCAAAGTCAGAGCAAAAAGCCTGTGATGTTTGGTACAAAAATGAACTGCAATCTCGCGGTATTGATGAAGCGGCAATTATTAAGCTCAAGCAAACTATCAGTAGTCTTGAAGAAAAAATAGCAAACAGTGAGCAGCGCCGTCCTGATGTGTTGAAGTACGATGATTGGTATCAACGAGAATGGCTGATTTACAAACCGAAACTACAGACTCGTCTAGCAGAGCTTAAACAAGAAGTTTCGCAGTTTGATCAGCAGTTGAAAGCAGAAGCGAAAAAAGTGAAGAGTCAACGTGACTCACTGGATGCTAAGCGTAAAGCTGCCGATGCCATTCAAGTTGAAACCTCAGAAAACTTAACTCATTTACATGAATTACTACGTAAATTAAAAGAACTCAAACTGCCAAGCAATGGTGAACAAGTGCAAGGCAACTTAAGTGAACGATTGCGCCAAGGTAGTGATGGCTTAATAAAACGTGAAAGCCAAATGAGTGCAGTTAAGCAATATGTTGACGGCTTTGACTCTATCATCGCTCAGAAATCAGGCTCACGTTTTGCTGAAATGTGGGAAAAATCTCGTGAAGAATCTTCCTATGCTAAAGAAGTAAATGGTCAAACCATCAATGTTCTCGATTATCGCAAGCTGGTGCCTAAGTTAGATAATCTTCTTAATGTGATCGTATCGCAGCAATTTAGAGCCATTCAAGAGCAAGGGCGTATTTTTGGTGTCGATTTAACCGCGTATTACGCTGTGCTTGCTGATATTGATCGTCGCATTGCTTCGCAAAGTGCGCGCATCACAAAAGAAGTGGGTGATGAGCTTTTCCTTGATGGTGTTTCTGAGTCTGCCGTTAAAATTCGTTCGCGCATTTCTGAACTGGAGTTTTGGCCAGAGCTAGAGCGGTTTGTAAAATCCTTTGAGGCATGGAAAGCCAGCGGTTTTGATGGTCTGCCAGATGAAGATTATATTATCAGTATGCGTCAAGTGCTCAATATCATTGGTCGCGCAGCATTATCGGGCGGCATTGCTCGATTGCTGGAAATTGAACTTCGATTACGTGAGGGCAATAGTGACTTGGTGATTCGCACCGATAGGCAGCTTAATGAGTCATCTAGTCACGGTATGGCGTATTTAATTCTGTGTAAGTTCTTATTGGCTTTCACTCGTTTATTGCGTGGCCGCGCGCAAGCAACCATTCATTGGCCGATTGATGAACTCGGCACCTTGCACCACAACAATGTCAAAAAGATTTTTGATGCCTGTGAGAATAACCAGATATCGGTATTAGGCGCATTTCCTAATCCAGAATCTGAAGTACTCAGCTTGTTTAAAAACCGCTATATCATCAATAAACAAACCAAAAAGTTGCAAGTGGTTAAACCTAAGGTAAATACCATTGCTGAAAAATTGAAACAACGTATCAATAAGGAGAGCGCATAATGTCCGAGTTTAATGAGGCGATGAGCTCTTCTGAAACAGTCATGGTTGGAACTGGGGCGTTAATTGAGTCACTGCTGCAAGGTGAGTTTATTTGTAAAACCACCAATGAGGATGGCTGGCGTGCATTGCAAAATAGTGCAACCCGTGAACGTATTGAGCAATACCTTAATCAAATTAATCGAACCTTAAGCAGCGCCGCAGAGGGTGAAGTACTGTTTTGTGGTTATTTGCAACTTGGCGATGCCGAGCGAAAAGTGATTTCAGCGCAGTTTCGCGATATTTGTCAGTCATTAACACCGCTGGTGGAATGGCTGGTGTTAGTGCAAGAGGCTAATGGACAGGATGCGCCGCTGACGCAAGGCGCACCAATTCGTTTAACGGAATTGCAAACCCGCATTGAAGATACTCCAGCCTTTCGTGAGCAGTTAACTAAGCTAAGCCAGTATCGTTTGTTTGGCTCAACTTCTTCTCAAACCGATACACAGCTAAAATTGGTGTTTAAGCGATTGTTGGAATTAGGGTATCTGCTCAAGCCAAACCAAGATAAACAAATTTATATTGCCACCGGTAAATTGGACTACTTATATGAGGTGATCAACTTTATTGATCAAACCGAGTCACTCAGTCTCGAAGCGCAAGCAGAGACCGTCAGTCAGCAGGATTTGATTTAATATGAGTAACAACTTACATCAAGCGGGTGTAAAACTGCTCAAACAAATTGGGCGTCATGCTGATTTGATCATGGATGCTTACTTATCGGGCTCTGTTGATGAAAGCAAAGCGGATGCAAAGTCGATTGAAAAATTGCATCAATCGGGCATTTTATGGCGACCAGATGTTGAGCAAGGATTACGCCTGACGCGTAACATACGTGCCATGCTGGAAGAGACCCTCAGTGATGAACGTAATCGCCAAATTGACTCCAATGCAGGCTCGGCATTAGCCACCATCAAAACCTTAGCCAATCATTATAAAGAAGCTCGGCATCATGTTGACCATGGCGCCGCTGAAGCCTACTTAGCTGACTTAAATGAACATGTTTATAGTTTTACTGAGGGTTTACGTTATTCAACTCGGGTATTGTGGAGTCGAATTAATAATGAATTCGGTTATGTGGGCACCATTAGCGCGAAAATTCGTGAAAATGAGCTGGCGCAAACGCAAGTTACTGAATTATTGAATGGGCTGGAAATGTTCCAGTTTGACGAGTTAGCTGAACTTGCGGGTGATATTCGTGATCTGCGTAAATTGTTGGTAACGACGTTACAAGAAAGCTTAAGCCAGAACATTGAAGAGTTAAGCTTAGTGCAAGCAAGACTGTTAGAGCTGCTTGGACGTTTTCGACAAATTCGCGGCCGCACTCGGTTACTCAAAGGTTGGTTACTGCATGCTGAAATGCACCCTGATTACGTGCCAGAAGATCATGTTGCTCATAAAAACGTACCTGTTTTATTTAATCAAGCAGCGACCTTGTTAAAGCCTGCATCAGTTGATGTGAGTAATGACTTACATGAAACTGAACTATTAACCTTAGTCTCAAAAATCAAAGCGTTAAACGAGCGTCCGCACGAGCTTGTTCAAACTCATCAAGCCAGCAGTTTTGTACTTGAAGAGCATCAAGATTTCGATGTGGTTGAAAGTCCACTCAAGTTAGCGGTTGATGAATATCTTTGTGATGTGATTGATAGTGGGCGCAGCAAATCGGCGCTGGAATATTTGCAAGAACATGAATTGCCATTTGATAGTGAAAGTTGGATTTATCAAGTGATTGGTGGTTATGAGGGGTTAGCTGAAGAATACAAACAGCATTTCACCCTTGAACCTATCGGTGAACCACATCCAATATTTAGCGGCAATTTAATTGTTACTGATGTTGAAATTGGATTGGATTAACGAGGCAAGTAATGCGCAGTTTATCAAAAGAGCAAATACAGGCGATTTCTGATGTTGTTAAATTGCGCAAAACAAAAGTTTCAGATAATGCTAAATGGCGTGCTATTGTTCAGTTTGCTGAGTTACATGACGTTGAAATAAATAAAAAATATATTTTTTTCAGTGCTGAACATCGTCAAAAACTTCGGCAAAGCGTAATAGATCAAAATAAATTTGATCCAATGTACGATGATTTTAATGATGACCGTATTGGTATAAGCGTTAAAACAAATAACGATAAACTGGCAGGTATTCGTCCAGAAGATGATTTTGTTCTCGTAAAATGGTTGTCTATAGAGGTAGGTGGGTTAGCACTTTCAAGGCTCAGTAGTTTGCGAATGCCGATTTGTGAAACCTTAAATTTCATCAAACAACAGAACATAACTTCTGTTCTTGTTGTTGAGAATTTGGATATTTTCTCTCATATTGACGACTTCTCATTACCTCTGGGAGCGAACCCAATATTGGTTGTTTATCGAGGTGGTGGCGCGCACTCCTCTGCTGGATCAACTTCTTTACTTTCAAATGGTTCACAAGCAGTTAAAGTGATCTATTTTGGTGACTTCGATCCTGAAGGTTTGAAGATTGGTTTAACGATGAAAAACGTTAGCCATTTTGTTTTTCCTGAACTCGCATTTTTGACGAGTAAAACAAAAAAAGAACTTAATGAAATAAGCTTTGTTGACGATTATCGCAAACAACACCGTGCGACAAAGTTTATTTCTGGTCAAAGCTTAAATAATGAGACTGTAAAACATTTGAACTTTATTAGGCAGAATGAGCTCAGCATCAAACAACAACATATGCTGGCTCATAAATTGCCTCTGATTTTGGTTCGACGTTAAGTTAACCCACGAATAAATTGCCCAATGCCTTTGAAGTAGCTTTCTGAATCATCCCACATAGCTAAATGACTGCCTTTTTTGCAGATATAGCTCTGTCCTTTAGGGAGTTTTTTTGCCATGGCTTCAAGATGTCGTGGATCCATAGTGTCATGCTCTGCGCCAATAAATAAAGTTGGCACCGTTATTTTGCTGATGTCACCGGTACGATCCCAATTAGCCAGCTTGCCTCTAACGCCAAGCTCACTTGGTCCTTGCATTGGAATATAAATAGCTTGGTTAAGACCAGTGAATGCCTTTGTGACCTCTTCAGGCCACTGCTCCATTGGCTTTTGTATAACATAAGCTCGGTAATAGTGTTGCAAGGTCAGCTGCTCAAGTTCCTCGTTTTCTTCAGCCGTTTTATTCTGATTCAGATCTAATTCTTTAATGCGTTTGGCTGCGACTTGATCATCTAACTTAGCCAGTAGGTTTTTACTGTATGCGCCATAAGCTGGACTACTGCTCATCATATTGGAAACAATTAAAGCCTTTAAGTTTTCACCATGTTTAAGTGCGTATTCTTGGGCGAGTAGCCCGCCCCATGACTGACCATAAAGCACAAAGTTATCTTTATTTAACCCTAAGGCTTTACGTACTTTCTCGACTTCATCGACAAACCGATCGAGTTCCCATAAATGATCAAGTTTTGAATCGTCTGGATAACCAGTTGGACTGTTGGTCGAACCTAATTGATCATAATAGAAATACTCAACGCCTAGTTTTGCAAAAGGTTTGTCACAAGCTTTGAGATAATAATGGTTACAACCCGGGCCACCATGGAGCATCAATATTTTAATTTTATCGTTTTGACCGTGTTTTTCGGTCCAAACCTTGAATTCACCAGCAGTTGTTTGAATTGGGATTAATTTTGTTTCGATAGTCATAATGAAAAAGCGTCAATAAATAATAAGTTAGTGTAGAACAGGCTGGCTGAATACGACCTAAACAAATCACTAATTTTTTCTATTGTTCTGAATATCAACGAAATATGATAAATTAGTGACATACAATACAAGTGCGCTACGTGCTAGGGCGTGTTGATCTTTCAGGATTGAATTTTGTGCTATTTGAGCACTTTTCTGTTCAAGGC
>JBMYXI010000094.1:0-8121 GCA_049608225.1 Parashewanella sp. | reverse complement strand
TAAAATCATCGACGTCCTTTTGCTTGGTAAATGCCTCGACTTCTTCCAAGACACCACACTGTTGATGTTGATGCCGATCCCGATGATTAAAGTTATTCTGTGTTCCTGTTTGTTCATGGGCAAGCACTAACATTGACACTAAGCTAAACACCATAAAGAGCGCAATCTTCATATTCTTCACCTTCCATTTAGAGCATCGATATATCTCGTCTATAAAAACAGGCGTTGCAACTCACTCTACTACTTTTAATTTCAATCAATTAGTGCGAAATACAATTTAGTATTGATATTAGCTATATCGTGATCAATATCATCGAAAATTCACAGTTTTGAACTGCTCACTTGTATCACTAACACAATGTTTTTAGAATCAGAAATCCACTTTCTGCATTTCATATAACCATGACAACTGAGTACTCGCTTAATAAAAATAAAATCAAAATCCTTCTTCTCGAAGGCGTACATCAATCCGCTGTTAACGCCTTAGAAAAGCAGGGCTACACCAATATTGAGTATCATAAGTCTTCATTAACAGGAGATGATTTAACACAAGCGATTAAAGATGCTCACTTTATTGGTCTACGATCTCGTACTCAGCTCACTAGAGACGTATTGCGCTGTGCAGAAAAACTTACTGCGATAGGTTGTTTTTGTATTGGTACTAACCAAGTGGATTTAGACACAGCTGCCGAATTAGGTATTCCGGTATTCAATGCCCCTTTCTCCAACACCCGCAGCGTTGCCGAGTTAGTGATCGGTCAGATCATTATTTTAATGCGCGGTATTCAAGAGCGAAATGCCAAAGCTCATCGTGGTCAATGGCTGAAAAATGCCAATGGCAGTCACGAAGTGCGCGGCAAAACCTTAGGTATTGTCGGCTACGGTCATATTGGAACTCAGCTTGGCATTTTGGCTGAAACCTTGGGCATGAAAGTAGCTTTCTATGACATTGAAGACAAATTACCCTTGGGTAATGCCTATCAGGTACCCAAATTGAGTGACTTATTGGCGATGTCTGATGTCATTAGTCTGCATGTGCCTGAAACGCCCGCAACCAAAAACATGTTCGGCGAGCAGCAGTTCAAGGCTATGAAACCGCAAAGTAAATTTATCAATGCGTCACGCGGCACAGTCGTCGATATTACTGCTTTAGCCTCTGCAGTTGAATCTGGACATATTGATGGCGCAGCTATCGACGTGTTCCCCATTGAGCCAAAATCAAATCAAGATGAATTCAGCAGCCCGTTACGCGGATTAGATAAAGTTATTTTAACGCCGCATATTGGTGGTAGCACCATTGAAGCACAAGAAAACATCGGCGTTGAGGTTGCTGGAAAACTGGCAAAATATTCAGACAACGGCTCAACCGTTTCTGCGGTTAACTTCCCTGAGGTGTCGCTTTCCTCTCATGAAGGTCGCTCTCGCCTGCTGCATATTCATCAGAACAAACCCGGCGTGCTTATTCAAATAAACCAAGCATTTTCAGACAAAGAGATCAACATTTCGGCTCAGCATTTACAAACCAAAGGTAAAATTGGTTATGTTGTGATGGAAGTAGAAACCAATCAAGCAGATATAGCTCTCGAACAGTTAAAAAGCATTGAAGGCACGATCCGTGCGCGAGTGTTGAACTAGAAACTTTCAAGAGCAAAGTTCAGGGTGATGCTAAATGTGAAAATCACCCTCTAAAAACGGTCAACCAGAACATCTACTAGTAAGGTTTGGTAAAGCCGACTTAACATTTTCTCAGCCATCACTGGATAATAAAAAAACAACCTAACACTTAACAAATGAGTTTTTCACATCGAATTTGGGCAAATGCGCACTTTGGTATATCATATCCGCCAATTTTTTGTATTTCGTTACTTGATTTCGAGGTGTGCTATTTTTCGCCGTATCAGTCAATTCTGCAAGCAGCTTTTTGATGGTTCAGAGGACACAACAAACGCTAACTCTGAACAATATTCTCAAGGGCTAAAGTTGGAAATAATCCCAAGAAAGGAACATTCTGTATCCCGACAGCAATTCAGTGAAAATGCACTCAAGGTACTATACCGTCTGCACAAATCTGGTTTTCAAGCCTATCTTGTTGGCGGTGGTGTTCGTGATATTCTATTAGGGTTAGAACCAAAAGACTTTGATGTCGTGACCAATGCTAGGCCTGAAGAGATCAAACGACTCTTTCGCAATTGCCGCCTCGTCGGTCGCCGTTTTCGATTAGCGCATATTGTATTTGGTCGTGATGTCATTGAAGTCGCGACTTTTCGTGGGCATCATATTGATAATAGCAATCAGAAAATCTCCAAGTCCAATGCTGAAGGTCGATTATTGCGTGACAATGTATATGGCAGCATAGACGAAGACGCTGAACGTCGTGATTTTACCATTAATGCACTGTATTACGATATCAGTGATTTCTCGATCCGCAGTTATGGTGGCGGGGTAAACGATATTCAGTCAGGTATCATCCGCATGATTGGCGATCCAGAAACTCGCTATCGCGAAGATCCTGTCCGCATGATCCGTGCCATACGTTTTGCAACTAAGCTAAACATGCAAATTGCAGCCGAAACAGCGGCTCCGATAAAAACACTTGCGCCATTGTTAAAAGACATTCCAGCCGCAAGAATGTTCGAAGAAGTGTTAAAACTGTACTTTAGTGGTAAAGCGTCAGCAAACTATCAAATGATGCAAGAGTACCATCTATTTGAGCCGCTTTTCCCGCAAGTAGTGCAAGCATTAAAAGAAGATCAAGCTGGTACTGTTTCAAGAATGTTGAAGCAAGTCTTCGAAAATACCGATCAGCGTATAGCAGCAGAAAAACCCGTCACTCCAGCCTTCTTCTACGCTGCGCTGCTTTGGTATCCCTTACAGCAAAAAGCTCAAGACATTATGTTAGAAAGTGGCTTATCACAATATGATGCATTTTTTGCCGCCATGGGAGATGTTATTGAGCAACAATGCCAAACTATTGGTATCCCAAGACGTTTTAGCACCCCAACCAAAGAAATTTGGCAATTACAATTACGCTTGGAGCGCGGGCAAGGAACACGTGCATTTAAGTTGATCGAACATCCAAAGTTCCGTGCAGCTTATGATTTGTTATTGTTGCGTAGTGGCTCTGAAAGCGGAAAAATCAATAAGATTGCGCAATGGTGGCAAACCTTCATTGAAGCATCGGATGAAGAAAGAACAACTATCGCTCGTAAAGCCAATAAATCTAGCGGACGCAACAAATATACGCAACGTAGAAAGCGTAAGCCAAAAGAGCGCAAGGAAAGCTAATGGCTAAGGCGTTTATTGCTCTGGGTGCGAACTTAAACAACCCACAGCAACAACTAGACAGTGCCGTAAGAGCAATGAAATCGTTAGCAAGTATTTCCCATGTTACCGTCTCCCCCTATTATGCTTCTACGCCAATGGGGGAGATTAAACAACCGGATTATGTTAACGCCGTCGCAAGCATAGAAACCGAGCTATCACCCATTGAGTTACTGGATACACTACAATCCATTGAACTGATGCATGGAAGAGAACGCACAGAGCGTTGGGGACCCAGAACACTGGATTTGGATATTTTGCTGTATGACAATCTTCAACTAACCTCTCCTCGTCTGACTATCCCGCACTATGGCATGAAGCACAGAGGATTTGTGTTGTTCCCATTATCTGATATTGCCTCTGATCTTGTTTTACCTTGTGGCACATTACTGGCTGATCTTGTAAATGAAAGTTTAGACGAAGGTTTGCATCGATTAGACACAGATCGTTGAAGCGTTTTTATATATCGAATATAACTGTGGTTTATAACTGCAGCTTATAAAGTAAGCTTCATAAAATATAAAGGAATAAGCAAATGGCGAAAGTCACCACTTCAACATTGTTAAAATTTAAAACTCAAGGTAAGAAGTTTTCTTCATTAACGGCGTATGATTCAAGTTTTGCCAGCGCATTTGATCAAGAAGGTATCGATGTATTACTGGTTGGTGACTCTCTAGGTATGGTGATCCAAGGTAAAGCGGATACCACTTCAGTAACAACTGAACAGGTGGCTTATCACACCCGCTGTATCAGCAACAGTGTTGAACGTGCGCTTATCATCGCTGACATGCCTTTTATGAGTTATGCCACGCCAGAGCAAGCAATGACCAATGCCGCCAGCTTAATGCAAGCCGGTGCCAGCATGGTTAAGTTAGAAGGTGGTAACTGGTTACTTGAAACCATTTCTATGCTCACTGAACGCGGCGTACCAGTTTGTGCCCATTTAGGCTTAACGCCTCAGTCGGTGCATGTTTTCGGCGGTTTTAAAATCCAAGGTCGCGATCAAGAGAATGCCGATCGAATTTTAAATGAAGCCAAAGCAGTTGAGAAAGCCGGTGCCCAGTTATTGGTTTTAGAATGCATTCCAGCTGCACTGGCAAAAAACATTACTGAAGCGCTAACCATACCTGTTATCGGCATTGGTGCAGGAGCTGACACTGATGGTCAAATCCTAGTAATGCACGATATTCTTGGGATCAGCAGCGGTTATATTCCTCGCTTTTCAAAAAACTACATCGAACAAACAGGTGATATTCGCAGTGCGGTTAAAGCCTTCATTCAAGAAGTCGAAACAGGCGACTTTCCGTCTGAAGAACATACGTTTAATTAATTTTAGGTTTATCGATGATCGTTAGTGCAGAAATTGAAGTTATCCGACATCAAGTCAATAAGTGGCATAAAGCAGGTGAAACGGTTGCATTTGTGCCAACCATGGGAAATTTACACCAAGGACACATTTCTCTGGTAATTGAAGGATTGAAACATGCCGATCATGTTGTTGCTTCTATTTACGTAAATCCGATGCAATTTGCCGCTCATGAAGATTTGGATACTTACCCAAGAACCATGAGTGATGATTTATCAGCACTTGAATCTGTCGGTTGTGAGTTAGTATTTACTCCTGAAACTGACACGATTTATCCTCAAGGTGTCGAAAATCATACTCGTATTAGCGTACCGGAATTCACCATAGGAAATTGTGCAGAAAGTGCCAGCCGCCCAGGTTTTTTTACCGGAGTCGCTACAGTCGTTACTAAGTTATTCAACATTGTGCAACCTGATGTCGCTATGTTTGGTCAAAAGGATTATCAACAATTAATCATCATTAAGGCCTTAGTAAAAGATTTAGCTCTGCCTATTCGAGTCATTGGTGTCGAAACTCATCGAGAAGCCAATGGTCTTGCGATGAGTTCACGCAACAATTATCTGAGCGAAAGTCAGCGCGATCAAGCTGGTATTATTAAGCAAGCAATGGATAAGCTTGCTGTGAAACTTAAATCAGGCTCGCCTATGGCTGATGCCATTGAGCTTGCCAAACAACAAATTGAGTCTGCACAGTTAACCGTTGATTACGTATTAGTACGTAATGCCGAAACGATGACAGAAGTGACGACGAAAAATCACAACTTAGTGATCTTAGTCGCCGCACATTTAGGCAGTACTCGATTAATTGATAACATGTGTTTTTCTTTGTCAGAAAAAGAATAACAAACACAATTAGCCTTCTTGTTCTAAACTCCTGTTACTGCAACACTACATGTTGCAGTGCGAGTATAAGTGGCGATAATTTTATCGTCACTGGAAAAATACCCCATCTCTGATAGCCTTATTTAACAAGTGAAACACTGCAACTCTAAGAGCAATCGCTATTAATATCTGATGATATATTAATAGTTACTGGCAGGACGCTAGACTCATGATGAAATATCTATTCTCGTTCAGTTTGTTATGGTTTGCATTTACTCCAACTTCAAACGCAAACACCATTTATAAATGCTTTAAAAACAATAAAGTCGTTTTTACTCAAGTGGTATGCCCTGTAGACTATCGCCAAGTCAAAGTTGAATATCACTACGGTGTTACCACTGAAACTGAATTAAGCGATAACAACAATAAAATTGATCCCTTAGCAAAGCTATTGAACCTATTTAACGAACGTACAGTACCAAAAGAAAAGCTCCTTGCCTTATTACAAGCTGAAGTTAATCGTTTAACATTGGAAAATGATTACTACGACATACTAAGAAAAAGCGAAATTCAGAAGTTAGATAGGCAACGTTTTTTTGCTGATTTACCCGAGTCAAACCCAAAATACCAAGCCAAGCTTAAACAAGTAAATCAGCACTTTGATGAAATGAAGGTTCTCAATGATGACACCATCCAGTTACTCAAGAAACGTACTGAATACATTAAAGTTGAAACAATCGAGTAAGTAACATTCTTTCTGAAATAAAAAAGCAGGCAATGCAACTGCATAGCCTGCGCTTTTTGGTAAACATTCCGAATCAACTTCTTAAACCAACACCTCTTGATATTAAATAATAAGCTAATGTCCATAAGCCAACACAAAATGCAACGATGATTGCTAAAGAGAGCGGAATACTCATATCTGAAAAACCAAGAAAGCCATGACGGAATACATTAATCATATAAACAACAGGATTAATGGCTGATACCCCCCGCCAAAAATCAGGTAATAAAGACAATGAATAAAACACGCCGCCAAGGTAAGTCAAAGGCGTCAAAATAAAAGTGGGGACAATGCTAATGTCATCATAACTTTTAGCAAAAACCGCATTCACTAGCCCACCAAGGGCAAACAGAATAGAGGTCAATATTACAGTCAAAATCACCAAAAAAGGAGAATGTATTTGGATGTCAACAAAGCACATTGCCACACCAGTCACAATGGTACCCACAATCAATCCTCGTGCAACGCCACCACCAACATAACCCGCGATCATCACATAATGCGGTACGGGTGCGACCATGATCTCTTCTAAGTTACGCTGAAATTTTGCACTGTAAAACGAGCTGGCAACATTAGAGAAAGAATTGGTGATAACCGACATCATGATCAAACCCGGTGCAATAAATTCCATATAAGATACACCGCCCATTTCCCCGACACGACTTCCAACTAATTGTCCAAAAATTAAAAAATAGAGCGTCATCGTGATAGCTGGAGGCACTAACGTTTGTACCCAAATTCGAGTAAAACGATTAACTTCTTTGGTAAGAATACTTTTAAATGCGATTAAATAAAGTGACTTCATGCTGCTTGCCCTTTTGCCAATAATTCCACAAATAGCTCCTCTAAACGATTGGCCTTATTACGCATAGAAAGGACCGAAATACCCTGTTGTGTTAAACTTTCGAAAACTTGGTTCAAACTTTGTTGCTTATCAATATCTACTTCCAAAGTATGCTCGTCCAATAGACGCCCTGTGACTTCGAGTTGAGGCATGGCATAGCAACTTTCTTTTAAATCGAACACAAAGGTTTCCACATTCAGCTTGGTCAACAGTTGTTTCATGCTGGTACACTCGATTAGCTGTCCATCATCAATAATACCAATATTGCGACAAAGCATTTCCGCTTCTTCTAAATAATGTGTCGTAAGAATAATGGTTACACCTTCTGCATTAATTTTTTGCAAAAATTCCCACATAGAACGACGTAACTCAATATCGACACCCGCTGTTGGTTCATCCAAAATAAGCAATTTAGGTTGATGCATTAACGCTCGAGCAATCATTAGTCGGCGTTTCATGCCGCCTGAGAGTTCACGGGCTTTGGCATTGCGTTTATCCCATAGATCCAGCTGGCTAAGATAAACTTGTGCACGCTCCATTGCCACATTTCGTGAAACCCCATAATAACCCGCTTGATTAACCACGATTTGTAGAACGGTTTCAAATTGATTGAAGTTAAACTCTTGTGGGACTAGGCCAATATTTAACTTTGCTTGCTCCAGCTGTTTATCAATATCAAATTCAAAAACTTTTACTTGCCCAGCCGTCTTTTGAACTAAAGAACTGATGATACCAATTGTGGTGGATTTGCCTGCACCATTGGGGCCTAATAATGCAAAGAAATCACCTTGATTTACTTTTAGGTCAATACCTTTAACGGCCTCTACACCGCCCTTATAAGTTTTTTTTAAGGCGTTAATTTCTAATGCAAATTTTTGTGACACTTTTTTATTTCTCCAATAAAAAAGCCTTGGAATAAACACCAAGGCTTAGAGGGCGTTCCCAATTAGATTTTTGATTTGCTGCTGTTAATTTTTTAGGTTAA
>JBMYXI010000093.1:0-8171 GCA_049608225.1 Parashewanella sp. | reverse complement strand
AGTTGAAGAACAACTTTTGCCTTTTAATAGTGCGAGCGTGACGTATTTTATTCAACATTCGTCGTCTTGCTGCGGTGCTAGAAAATCGACTTCTCATTTTATACCTACCTATTGTTTACCTTTTACTGTGCACTTAATTTTAGTTGTGGATTATTACAATTAAGTGAAACATGGAAGTGTTATGCGGGGAGTTATACCTAATAACAATTTTCAAACTATCAACACTTTGAATCAAATACAAGTTATACCATTTTAATCTTTAGCATTTTATTTGAATATTGGCTTGTATCCAGAGTGAGAATGTTAAAATTGAGAGCGATGTCATTGACACCTTTTTTCACCTGACAGGATGAATCCTTCTTACCAAAGTTTATGCAATCTTTTTTTTAGAAAGTGATAAAAAAGAGTTTTCTAAAAAACGGACTAAAATTGCTTTTGAAAACAGCTTTAAAACCGGTCTCAAAGATGATTTACCTGAGTTATTTTTTTATAATAGCGAACAATTATTAAAAGCCTCACAAGACAATATCGTCTTGCAATTGGTCCCCTACAAAACTAACTGAAAAGGTGAATAGACGTGATGGAAATCATCCGCGGAGCTCCTGCACTATCTGATTTTAACGTGCAAAAACTGATGCAGTCATGCAAAGATAACGCACTTCCAGTTAAGCAAATTTACGCTGAATTTATTCACTTAGCCAAACTATCAGAGCCGATAACCAGTGATGAGCGACAACGATTAGAAAAACTGCTCACTTACGGCCCAAAAATTCCAGTTCACGCTCCACAAGGCACACTTTTTTTTATTACTCCCCGTCAAGGCACTATCTCTCCTTGGTCATCTAAAGCTACTGACATTGCTCATAATTGTGATTTAACCAAAGTGACACGTTTAGAGCGCGGTGTTGCCTATTATGTGGAGTCTGATGTATTAACCGAACAGCAATTAACACTGCTGCATAATTTACTGCATGATCGTATGGTTGAAACTGTATTCACTGATTTTGAGCAAGCTCAAGTGTTGTTTGAACAAACAGAGCCAAAACCTTTTATCAGTGTCGATATTCTCAATCAAGGTCGCGATGCATTAGTGCAAGCTAACATCGAAATGGGCTTGGCGCTTGCTGAAGATGAAATTGACTACCTTGTAGAGAATTTTAATAAGCTTGGGCGTAATCCTAACGATATTGAATTGATGATGTTTGCTCAAGCAAACTCAGAGCACTGCCGCCACAAAATCTTTAATGCAGATTGGACAATTGATGGTGAAGTACAGCCAAAATCATTGTTCAAAATGATCAAAAATACCTATGAGACTAACCCAGATCACGTGTTGTCTGCCTATAAAGATAATGCCGCGGTGATGGAAGGCTCACAAGCAGGACGATTTTTCCCCGATCCAGATGGTGCCTATAACTATCATTCAGAGCCAATGCATGTATTGATGAAAGTGGAAACCCATAACCATCCGACGGCAATCAGTCCATATCCGGGCGCAGCAACAGGTTCGGGCGGCGAAATCCGCGACGAAGGTGCAACCGGTCGTGGTTCGAAGCCTAAAGCAGGGTTAACAGGTTTTAGCGTTTCCAATCTTAACATTCCAAATTTTGTGCAACCTTGGGAAAAAGATTACGGCAAACCAAGTCGCATTGTAAACGCACTCAATATCATGACCGAAGGCCCACTGGGCGGCGCGGCGTTTAACAACGAGTTTGGACGCCCAGCATTGCTCGGTTATTTCCGTACTTATGAGCAAGAAGTTAACAGTCATAACGGTGTTGAAGTTCGTGGCTATCATAAACCTATCATGCTCGCGGGTGGCTTAGGTAATATTCGTGAGCAACATGTGCAAAAAGGTGAAATCACCGAAGGAGCCAAATTAATTGTTTTAGGCGGCCCTGCGATGAATATTGGTCTGGGCGGCGGCGCAGCGTCTTCAATGGCATCAGGACAATCAAGTGAAGATTTAGATTTTGCTTCCGTGCAACGTGAAAATCCTGAAATGGAACGTCGTTGCCAAGAGGTGATCGATCGCTGTTGGCAGCTGGGTGATGATAACCCAATTCAGTTCATTCACGATGTTGGTGCAGGCGGCTTGTCGAATGCCTTACCAGAGTTAGTGAGTGATGCTGGTCGTGGTGGTAAGTTCAACTTACGTAATGTGTTATCGGATGAGAAGGGCATGAGCCCGCTAGAAATCTGGTGTAATGAATCGCAAGAACGCTATGTGCTGTCCGTTGCGCCGGAAAACTTACAACTGTTCACTGATATTTGTCAGCGTGAGCGAGCGCCGTTTGCCGTTGTCGGTGAAGCCACAGTTGAAGAACATTTAACCCTTGATGATCCGCATTTTGATAACCAGCCAATCGATTTACCTTTGGATGTATTGCTAGGCAAGGCACCGAAAATGAGCCGAGATGTGGTTTCAAACAAAGCGCAGTCGGCGCCATTAGAACAAAGTTCTATTGCTGTCGCTGATGCGGTAAAGCGAGTACTCACATTACCGACAGTAGCTGATAAAACTTTTCTTATTACCATCGGTGATAGAACCGTTACCGGTTTAGTGAATCGCGATCAAATGGTCGGTCCTTGGCAAGTTCCTGTTGCTGATTGTGCGGTGACTGCGGCCAGCTTTGATACTTATGCGGGTGAAGCTATGTCTATGGGCGAGCGTACACCGTTAGCGTTACTGGATTTCGGCGCGTCTGCAAGAATGGCTGTGGCTGAATCCATTATGAATATGGCGGGGGCGGACATTGGTTCATTCAAGCGCATTAAGCTTTCTGCAAACTGGATGTCAGCGGCAGGTCACCCTGCCGAAGATGCAGGCCTTTATGAAGCGGTAAAAGCTGTGGGCGAAGAGCTGTGTCCTGAATTAGAGCTCACTATTCCTGTTGGCAAAGATTCGATGTCGATGAAAACCGCATGGCAGGAAAATGGTGAAGATAAATTGGTGACGTCACCGATGTCACTTATCATCACTGCTTTTGGTGTCGTACGTGATGTGCGAAATACCGTCACGCCAGAGCTGCGCACCGATAAAGGTGATACTCGCTTATTATTGGTGGACTTAAGCCAAGGAAAAAACCGTTTAGGTGGTTCATGCTTGGCTCAGGTTTACAGTCAGTTAGGTGATATCGCACCAGATTTAAATAAACCTGAATTGTTAAAACACTTCTTCAATACCACGCAAACATTGGTGGCTGATAAGCAAATTATTGCTTATCACGATAGAAGTGATGGCGGCTTGTTTACTACACTAACTGAAATGGCGTTTGCGGGTAATACTGGATTGGATGTGGATCTGTCTGCGCTGCAGGGTACTCATCTTGAAAAGCTGTTTAATGAAGAGCTTGGTGCTGTTATACAGGTATCAGCATCGCAAGCCGCTGCTATTCAATCCTTGTATCAAGCTGGTGGCGTAGATTGTTTTGACATAGCGACGCTATCTAACAGCCAACAAATTCGAATCAGCGATAACGACCAAGTTGTGTTTGCTGATAGCCGCGTTAATTTACGTAAGCTGTGGTCAGAAACAACTTATCGTATGCAAGCTCTACGAGATAATTCTGAATGTGCCAAGCAAGAGTTCGATTTAAAGCTGGTGGAAGATGAGCCGGGGTTAACGGTTGACTTAAGCTTTGATCCAAAATTGGATGTTGCAGCGCCGTTTATCCTTAAAGGCGCTGCACCGAAAATGGCAATTTTACGTGAGCAAGGCGTTAACTCTCACGTAGAAATGGCAGCAGCGTTTGACCGAGCAGGTTTTGACAGCCGCGATGTTCATATGTCAGATATTTTATCTGGTCGTATTAGTCTTGAAGAATTCCAAGGCCTTGTTGCTTGTGGTGGCTTCTCTTATGGTGACGTACTTGGCGCAGGTGAAGGTTGGGCTAAATCTATTTTGTTTAATCAGCGAGCGCGTGAGCAATTTGAGGCTTTCTTTGATCGTGATAGTAGCTTTGCATTAGGTGTGTGTAATGGTTGCCAAATGTTATCGAATCTGAAGTCGATAATTCCTGGCAGTGAGCATTGGCCGCATTTTGTAAAAAACAAATCTGAGCGTTTCGAAGCACGCTTTAGCTTGGTTGAAGTGCAGCAAAACCCGTCACTTTTCTTTGAGGGGATGCAAGGTTCAAGAATGCCGATTGCCGTGTCTCACGGTGAAGGCTTAGCGGAATTTGCCAGTATTGATGCATTAAACAAAGCTGAAAATACAGGAACAATTGCATTACGCTATGTTACGGGCAAAGGTGAGATTGCGACTCAATATCCACAAAACCCAAATGGCTCTGCTAACGGTATTACTGGTTTAACTACCACAGATGGTCGTGTAACCATTATGATGCCGCATCCTGAGCGCGTATTTAGAACTGTGGCTAATTCGTGGCACCCAGATGAATGGGGAGAGGATAGCCCATGGATGCGGATGTTCAGAAATGCGCGAGTTAAGTTAGGTTAAAAAGGCTAATTGAACAGGGATTAGCTTGTACTTCATGTTCAAGCTAATCTATTGAACCTGTTGCTTTGATTTTAATCACAGTAAGAGTTTGAATCGGGTATTTTTAATAGAAAGTTGCGTTATTTTCATTGAAAAAGATCTGAAAAACATCTGAACTGCTGTCCTCTTGTAATGGCATGGTTTCTTCTTTCAATAAGGCTGTCTGTTTGTTTTTTGCAGCTTTGATCAAGCTTTCACTCTTTCTGTGCGAATAGTGAACTTTCTTTTGTGAATGTTATACTGAAACTTTTTGATTTTTGGGTTTCACTGCTTTCCCATTGAGCAATTCTTTTTTCTCTTTTCTGCGACAATATGTTAAGCAGCCATCTTCTAGGTTCAGCAATAAAGCAAGTATTACATGCAAACCTGAGAATGACACCTTGAGATCCTGCACAATCTAATTCAGCCTGTATTTTTCGGTATTGGTCTGGTTTTAATGACGAGAATATACTTTCCTTACTTTTCCAATCTAAAGGAAAACAGAGAGCCCTTACTGGTATTAAATGAGTGCTCATATAGTTAGTGCTTTCAGGCTGTTGCTAGGTGTGAAGAATCTCTATTTTTCATTAAGGTGTCCAAGATTAAGTTTTGCTTTTATATAACTTAATGAGAAGGTAACAGCTTTTGTTGCATTGAATCATAAGTGTCAGTAATTACTTTTTGAAGTCAAGCTACTGAACTCAATGGAGCAAAGCTGTTTAATTACTGAGCTTTTATCTATTGTGAGGGAAAGGTTTTCATTAATCTTGCCGTTCTGACTTTACCGAGCTTTACTACTAAGTCATGTAACTGAAGAAATGCTTCATCATGTTTAGCAGCCGTTTTTTCGAAATGGTTAAACCATAAATCTACGGTTCTGTGAACCTGTGTTTCAAATTGCTGAGCTCTTGAAAGGGCACTAATATTCTGTTCCATAGATATTATATCGTTCTCTGAAATAATCGAGCGAATAGAAGCAATATACAGCAGGGCAGATAGCTCGACTTTAGTTAAGTCCATGCCCAATCTTTCTTTAACGTGTTCAATTACTTTTGTTTTCTGTGGGATTGTTTCGGTTTTATTTTGTGAGCTTGAGGGCATCAGTTTTTCACGTTCTGATGCTGAAGCGACTTTGCCTGCCAATGGTATGTTGCCGACAAACTGACGAATGAATTGTTCTACTTTAGCAATGGCTTGTGTATTGGTTAAGTTTCCCAGTAATGCATATTCTTGGATGAGTTTAAAAAAATTGACGGCTTCATTACTTTTACTTACCTTCGCCATTTTCAGATCTTGTCGGCTTACCCGCACTTTATCTGCTTTGCTTGGTGGGATTTCAACAACCTCAAGACAAGTATTCCAAAATGCATGCTCTAGCACAGTTCCTATATTGCTGTTTAAGGCAAAAAATACCTCTTCTAGTAATATCGCATCCCTTTCCGAGAGGCTCGTTGCGGTTTCAGTTAACGAGTTCGGTGGTGCGGGGGGCAGTGGTAATGAGTCTGTCTGCTGAAATTCAAAAGAATCTGTAGACAAAGTTTCGGTATGATCAGCGATAGGTTCAACAATGTCCACGGAAGACACGCCTTGAAAATCGGTAGTATTAGGATCAGACTCTTGTGGTTCAACTTGAAACCCATTCAGCGATGTTTTTGGCTCAAAAGTGCTCTGTTTTTTAAAAGCTGAATCGGATTCAATTTGTAGTGATTGTGTTTCCGATCTTATTGCTGCCATAACTACCTCTAATTAAAAATAAGTTAGAATTACAAGCAACATTGATAATACAGGTACCGATGTTGCTGCAAATTAATATTTATTAATAGAGGCAGCGTGTTAACTGACTTTTTAATGTTGTTGAGGTTGCTTATAAAATTGAGGCATAACACGTACGGTTTTGACCATGTTACCTGCCACATCAATCACTTCAACAGGGTAACCAGCCAAGCGTAAACTGGTGTATTGTCTTGGAATATCTTCTAAATATTCAACAACTAGACCATTCAACGTTTTTGGCCCATCGGTAGGTAAGTTCCATTTCATCTCTTTGTTGAGTTCACGAATATTGATACTGGCATCAATTAAAAAACTGCCATCTTGTTGAGCAACGATTTCTTCACTCGGTGCAGGTAGCATAGAGGTTGTGTAATCACCGACAATTTCTTCCAAAATGTCTTCAAGCGTCACTAACCCTTGAATATCACCGTACTCATCAACAACTAAGCCAATGCGCTCTTTGTTTTGCTGGAAATTACCAAGCTGAACGTTTAACGGTGTGCCTTCTGGAATGAAATAGAGTTCTTTAACTGCACGTAGTAAGGATGATTTGCTGAACTGTTCTTTTGATTGTAAACGCAGTGCATCACGAAGATGAATAAAGCCGACAGCGTCGTCAATATTATCGCGATAAACTAAAACACGAGTGTGAGGACTTTGCACCACTTGGCGATTAATGTATTTGAAATCATCGTTGACGTTAATGGCGTAGATCTCTGAGCGTGGCACCATTACATCTTCCACTTTTACTTTTTCAAGATCTAAAATGGAAAGCAGCATATCTTGGTGGCGCTGTGGAATAAGCGCGCCAGCTTCATTAACAACTGTTCGTAATTCTTCTTGGCTGAGTGCGTTTTTAGAGGTCTCTTTATCTGCGCCCATCAATCTTAAAAACATTGCCGTGATCAGGTTTAATCCCCAAACTAACGGGTGCAGTACTACTGCTAATATGCTGAGTAAATAGCTGGATGGAAAAGCGATTTTTTCAGGGTGCAGCGCGGCAAACGTTTTTGGTGTGACCTCAGCAAAAATCAAAATAACTACGGTTAAAATACCTGTTGCAATAGCAACGCCGAGATCGCCTGACATGCGATGGCCAATTTCGGCAGCAATAACAGGGGCAATAATGTTTACCATATTATTGCCAATCAAAATAAGACCAATCAGTTTGTCAGGTTTTTCGAGCAGTGTGGCGGCTTTTTTAGCGCCTCGGTTACCACTGTCGGCAAGGTGGCGAAGTCGATAACGATTGAGCGTCATCAAGGCAGTTTCAGAACCTGAAAAATAAGCAGAACAAAGGATAAGTGTTGCAAGTATAACCAGAAGGGTTCCGGTCGAGATAGCGTCCAAGAAGGGCTCCGTTATGATAATTAAACATTCAGCTGGGTTAAGGTCATTCCATTAACCCAGAGCGTAATGATTGTATAGGCTATGGTACCTGTCAACTGATTTATGGTAATAAAAGCGACTAAAGTATCAGTTCTTTGATAATTCTAGCACCAAAGTAACCCATTGATAATAAGGTTGCGCCCGTCAAAGTATAAATAACCGCAGTGCGTACTTTACAACCGACTCGGTATTGCTGCCATAGCATGGCTACATAAACAAACCATGCCACGATAGATAATACCGCTTTGTGACCTTTGCCCTCAGCAAACATATCGTCTAGAAAGATAAAGCCAGTAGCTAAGGCTAAACTCAGTAAAATAACGCCGATTATCACTAAGTGATAAAGTTGTTTCTCAACAGTCATTAACGGCGGGATAGCAGGGCTTAGGATCAGCTGTTTACTTTTAAGTTTATGCTGAATAATTGCCAACTGAATGGCATAAAGCGCTGCTATCATCAGCGTACTGTATGCCATAAGAGACAGTACAACGTGGGCTAACACTTCAGGATATAATTCAAAATGATAGAT
>JBMYXI010000092.1:0-8581 GCA_049608225.1 Parashewanella sp. | reverse complement strand
GAGCTTCACTTAGATATTAAAGTTGATATCTTGAAGCGTACTTACGGTGTTGACCTAATCGTTGGTGAGCCACAAGTAGCATACCGTGAAACTATCACTCAAATCGTTGAAGATTCTTACACACATAAGAAGCAATCTGGTGGTTCTGGTCAGTTCGGTAAGATCGACTATGTTATCCGTCCAGGTGAGCCAAACTCTGGCTTCACATTCAGCTCTTCAGTTGTTGGTGGTAACGTACCGAAAGAATTCTGGCCTGCAGTAGAAAAAGGTTTCGAGTCTATGATGCAGACTGGTACCGTTGCTGGTTTCCCTGTGTTAGACGTTGAATTGGAGCTAACTGATGGTGCATACCACGCGGTTGACTCGTCAGCTATCGCATTCGAAATCGCGGCTAAAGGTGCATTCCGCCAATCTATGCCAAAAGCTGGCGCACAGCTTCTTGAGCCTGTGATGCACGTTGACGTATTCAGCCCAGAAGACAACGTAGGTGACGTAATCGGTGACCTTAACCGTCGTCGTGGTATGATCAAAGACCAAATGGCTGGCGTAACTGGTGTTCGTATTAAGGCTGACGTACCGCTTTCAGAAATGTTCGGTTACATCGGTTCTCTACGTACAATGACTTCGGGTCGTGGTCAGTTCTCTATGGAGTTCTCACACTACGCGCCATGTCCAGCAAGCGTTGCTGAAAAAGTAATTGCTGACGTTAAGGAAAGAGAAGCTAAGAAGTAACTCTTAACTTATCAACTGTTACAAAGCCGCTGCCCTATGACTAAATAGAGTAGCGGCTTTTTTATTAATGAAATTTAATATTTGTTTAAGTTCAGAGAGTTGAGAGCTCAATTTATCGGAACTATATTTAACCTTACAAACATCAGATTGAATGCATCTAATGTCGTAAGGAATCACAATGACTGCCCCAACCCCTCCAGCAGGAATGCCAACACTCGATCCATATGATCCAAATGAACGGCATGATGACAGAGAAAGCTCAGGGGAAGCACCACGAGCGAGAACACTATCTTCAGCTTCAACCGTTTCTTCAGCTTCAACTGCATCTTCAGGTTCCAGACGCTCATCGGTATCAAACTTTAGTGCTGATGATGTTCCCTTAGAAAGACCTATTGATCACCAACGAGATATTGGCGAAAGAGACGCTGAAATAAGGGACAGGGCAGAGCAAAATGAAAAAATGCAGAAGATGATAAAGGACATGCAAGCACGAGGTATGGCTAAATCAGAGTTTCTTCATAGCCTCGGTCCTTTACTTTTTTCCGCAGGGTTATTTTCAGGATCACTCGTATTAACCGCCGTAACAGCAGGTGCTGCGGCGCCGTTGGCATTGTACTTTGGCGCTGGATTAGTCGTTTCTGGCGCTGATGCTGCAACATCGTTATATAACTGGCGAAGCAGAGCAAGTGGCGGCAAAGGCTTACCACTTTATGGTGATTCTGTTGGTAATGTATTACACGCCATACTTAAGAAAGTAGGTATGAAAAACGATGAAAAACGTCAGAAAGTTTCTGATTGGGTTTCATTTTCCATTCGTTGTGTTGTCGCACCAGTGACGAACTTTAACCTCGCATATCGCCCTCAACCTAATGATGAACCTGGTAAAGACATGGATCCCGTGATGAAAGAGTCCATTAAAAACAGATCAACCGGTACTCCGAGCTTTACCACCAAAAATACTTTTGACCCCGGTTTTGGTCCAATAGAAACA
Organism: Parashewanella sp.; assembly: GCA_049608225.1. GTDB lineage: Bacteria > Pseudomonadota > Gammaproteobacteria > Enterobacterales > Shewanellaceae > Parashewanella. The sequence continues at coordinate 6,858 of JBMYXI010000092.1, read as the reverse complement.
CCTGAAGCTCGTACCCAAAGGTTACGGGCAGAATCCGCACAACATGCTCAAGAAGAAGAGGCGGCAAGAATAAAAGCTCAAGAAAAGCAAAGAAGAAAAGATATGGCTGAAGGTCGAGTGAGGATGAGCGATCTTCTCGCTAACTTGGACGATAGTTATGAGTCTTTAACAGGCCATTAGTGATCACGAGCTAGCAGCTTATCCCATTCACATCTAAAACATAGTTATACCAATTACAGTAATTAACTTCTCACTCAGCAAGAACTAAAGATTTTCAGTACAAAGCACAAGCTCGAAGTACTATCGGGATAATTCAAGAGCTTGCAATGCAGTAATGGAAATCTTTAGCCTTGCCCTCTGGGAGCTTGTATCCAATCAAATTCCTACTCAAAATTGCCTTAACGTAGCAATGAAATAACGACACTTTTGTATGTCGGTAATAACTATGCCTTCATCAATTTCGTTTCGAAGATTGCACTTTGACCGCATACAGAGCTCTGATTTGAGCATTTAACTATTGTAATTGGTATTAGCTGATGCGAAAGGCATTTCTCATTAAATGAATGAGCAAGGTTTTAACTGCGTCACCATAAGCTGAACACTGGTATTCCCTCTAAACTCATTAATATCTAAGCTATAAACTAAAGAAACAGTCTTTACTTGCAGGTCGGGCCACACATTTAAATCAACGTTAAAGGCGATAGCATCAACCAGTTTGTTACCACAAAGGGTCTCCAACACTAACTTTAAGTGCTTTTCACCAACCAACCGTTGTTGAACGATACGAAATTCACCATCAAATCTCGGTTCTTCAAATTCTTGTCCCCAAGGACCTGAATATTTGAGTAATTGAGCAGTCTCTAATTCAAGTTGTTGGGCTTTTAGTTCACCATCAGATAAAATTTGATTTGTTAATTGCGCTTCAGTAACACTTTGCTCTACCACCTGCTGATACAGAGCATAAAAATCAGTAAATTTGTGCGCATGAATCGATAAGCCAGCTGCCATCGCATGCCCACCAAATTTAATGATAATTTCCGCATCTAGCTTGTCAATTTTATCAAGCAGATCACGCATGTGAAGACCTTTAATGGAACGGGCCGAACCTTTAATAATGCCATTATCGGCTTGTGCAAATGCTATCGTAGGACGATGATATTTATCTTTTATTCTCGATGCTAAAATGCCAATAACGCCCTGATGCCAATCTTCTTGAAACAAAGCTATCGCTTTGGGGATGTTTTGCTCATCAAAGTTAAGTTTCTTTAGCTGAAGTAATGCTTCGTGCTGCATTTCAGCCTCAAGATCACGTCGCTCATGGTTTAACCCATCTAACTCTGCCGCCATTCTTCGTGCTTTAAGCATGTCATCGCACAGCAATAGTTCAACACCAAGCGACATTTCATCTAATCGGCCTGCCGCATTCAATCTAGGGCCAACGGCAAAACCAAAATCTGAAGCCACAATTTTAGCAGGATTACGCTTAGCAATTTCAAGCAAAGCAGTAATACCGACGCGGCATTGCCCTGCTCTGACTCTTTTAATTCCAGCATCGACCAAAATTCGATTGTTGGCATCAAGCGGTACCACATCAGCGACCGTACCCAGCGCAACAATATCAAGCAATGATGCTAAATTCGGCTCAGCGATGTGTCGATTAGCAAACCACCCCTGTCTTTTAAGCTCTGCACGAACGGAACTCATTAAGTAAAAAGCAACACCCACACCAGCAATGGCTTTACTAGCAAAAGGACAACCAGCTTGGTTTGGATTAACAATAGCCGCAGCATCGGGAATTGAATCTCCTGCTAAATGATGATCAGTGATCACCACAGGCAAATCGAGTTTATTCGCGCACTCAACACCAGCTATCGAAGAAATTCCGTTATCAACAGTGATAAGTAACTCAGCACCTTGCTGCTTTGCTAATTCAACAATTTCTGGACTCAATCCGTAACCATAATCAAAGCGATTGGGGATCAGATAGCTAACCTTGTTGTATCCCATCATTCGCAACGCCAACATGCATACCGCAGTAGAGGTTGCTCCATCAGCATCAAAATCACCAACAATAGTAATTTGTTTATCACCTACGAGTGCATCACAAATGATCTGTGCTGCTTGCTGTTGACCTTTCATCGTATCTGGACGCAGCAAAGACTGTAAGCCAGCATTACACTGCTCACTTTTCACACCTCTTGCAGCCAGAATTTGTTTTAACAATGGATGAATTGAGTTCGGTAAATGTGAATCATCAACTTGAGGGCGGCGAAGAATACTGTAAGTCACTTTGATATCCATAAAAGAAAACAAAAAGCGGCAATAAAGCCGCTTTAATATACGTAATTATAATAGGTAAATCATTAATGATTTTCTATGGTCTTTAATAATTGCGCAGGTGGTTGATAACCTGGGATCATAGTACCATCTTGTAACACAATTGCAGGTGTACCATTCACACCGAAGCTTTGGCCTAAGTGATATTGTTGAGCAATTTTCGCGTTACAGGTTTTATTCACCACATCTTTACCTGCTTTGGCATCGGTCATTGCTTTTAATGGATCTTTAGCACACCAAATCGCTTCCATTTCACTGGCAACCGACGATGGTACGCCTGCACGTGGAAACGCTAAATATCGAATCGTGATGCCTTCATCATTATATTCTTTCATTTGATTGTGCAATTTACGACAGTAACCACAGGTAATGTCAGTAAAAATTGTAACGACGTGTTTTTCATCTTTTGCTTTATAAACCAACATTTCCGGCTCAAACTTTTTCAACTGCTCCACCCTTGGTTTCGCAAGTGCTGCCTCTGTTAAGTTTTTCATTCTGTTATTTAAATCATACATGTTGCCATGAATGAGTTTACTGCCATCTTTATTTACATAAAGCACACCACGATCAGTCATGGCAAGATATAAGCCTTTCACAGGAGAGTCCTGCATTGCCATCACTTTTACACCAATGGTTTGTTGCAGTTTTTGTTTAATTTTTGCTTCATCTGGAAGCTGCTCAGTGTGTGTCGCAGCAAATGCAGATGATACTGCAAGTAAACTGACCAATGACAACATGCGGGTAAACTTCATTATTGTTCCTACTTGTTAGGGGAAGTCGATTTTTAAGTTAGACCGATAAATATCGCTAAAAGTTACAACACTAAGTAAGTGTAATGCAAATTAAACTAATTTTGCTCTGGTAACAAAATGTAATTATTGCTTAACCTCTTGGATGGTGCTTCTCGTGTAGCTCTTGCAAACGGGCGTTGGCGACATGAGTATAAATCTGCGTTGTCGATAGGTCGCTGTGCCCTAATAATAGCTGTACGACTCGTAAATCAGCACCATGATTGAGTAAATGGGTTGCGAAAGCATGCCTGAGGGTATGGGGCGATAACTCAGACTGAATACCTGCGCGAATAGCATATTGCTTTATTCGATGCCAAAAGGTTTGCCTTGTCATCTGCGAGCCTCTTTGAGATGGAAACAACACATCAGATTGCCCTTTTGGCAGTAAATCGTTTCGAGTAAAGGTAAGGTAATGTTCAATTTGCTCTACTGCAATTTCACCAAGCGGAACTAATCGCTCTTTTCCTCCTTTACCAATTACTCGCACAACACCTTGGTGTAAACTCAGCTGCTCGATAGTTAATGAAACAAGTTCAGTTACCCGTAATCCTGTGGCATACAATAACTCCAGCATACATTTGTCTCTGGCTTCAATTGCCACTTCATCATCTGGTGCAGCAAGTAAAGCATCAATTTCGCTTTCACTAAGGCTCGCTGGTAACTTTTTGGGTAATTTAGGCGATACCAATAGTGCCGATGGATCTTCATTGACCTGCTTTTTAATGAGCAAATATTGGTAAAAGCGCCGCAGGCTACTCAACATTCTCGCTCTGGTTGAACTCGCAGCGCCATTATCAAAACGAGCGGAAATAAAGTCTATTAGATCGTTTTTCGTTGCTGAGATAAGCTGCTGGCGTTTCTTCTGTAAATATTTATCTAAATGTCGTAAATCCGTGCGATAAGCCGATAACGTATTATCACTTAGTCCTTCAATGGACCAAAGACTGTCAAGAAAAGCATCAATAAGAGGATCAGGCTGGTATTTTTTTGTTGTCAAAATAGAATCTAATAGCCACAAAACATACATCAATACTATATCGAATTATGGCTATCAGCTAAAACAATCTATAAAATTCTATGAAACATTACGCTTCGCAGGTAACGCGGTACAAATAATCATTGCCACTGCTGTTGGAATGACCCAAGCCATACCTTGATCGAATAACGGCATAAAATCGAATACATGCACGTCAACGCCCGCTGCTTTTAGTCCATCAACCAAACCAAATACTAATGCCACACTTAATACCATGCGATGAGAGAACTCAGGTCGAGACAATCTCGGCGTGATATATGTCACCGCGACTAACGCAATCGCAACAGGGTAAATACAAACCAATACTGGAATGCTGATACTGATCAACTGAGTTAAACCAACATTGGCAACCAGAGCACAAATGCAACCAAAAAAGATAACTAAAAAGCGATACGAGGCTGCAGGAACCAATTCTTCAAAAAACTCTGAGCAGGCAACCAGTAACCCAACCGCCGTCGTTAAACACGCAAGAGACACAACAGCTGAAAGCAGAATTGCCCCCATAGTTCCAAAGCGCATATCAACATAACTCATTAGAATTTGACCACCGTTTTCAGAACCGTTTGCAAGCTCACCAGCGATCGAGCCTAAATAAAACAATGAAATATAAACAAAAGCAAGTCCTGCTGCCGCAATAAAGGCTGCTCGGATCAAATAGCTTGTTTGTGCTTTAGCTTCAGTCACACCTTTCTTTTTAAGTACATCAATAATCAACATACCAAACATCAAAGACGCTAATGTATCCATGGTGTTATAACCTTCGATGATACCTTTGCTCAATGGGTTATCATGGTAACCACCCGTTGCCACTGAAGGCTCAGCCCCACTAAATAGGATCACTGAAATAGATAAAATCACTAGCAAGCCAATCAATATTGGCGTCAGCAGTTTGCCAATGTTATCCAATAATTTTCCCGGATTCAGTGCCAGTGCAACCGCAACGGCAAAAAAGATGAATGTCGATAACATTTGCGGAAAGTTAAGCGTTATTGACCCAATTTCAATGGATTCATTTGGCGACGTTAAAAAAGGACGAACACCGATTTCAAAAGCAACTAAACCGGTTCTTGGCGCAGCAAAAGCTGGTCCAATAATGATATAAATCGCAACCGCTAAAGCTGTCGCTGCCAATGGAGGTAATAATGACATCACGTTGCCATTGGTCTTAGCAACCGCAATTAATCCAGATAACGGTAATCCGACCGCGGTAATTAAAAAACCCAACATTGCCCAAGACATATTTTCACCCGCAAGCATTCCTGCAAACGGTGGAAATATCAGGTTGCCAGCACCTAAGAAAAAAGCAAAGGTCATAAAACCTAGCCCAAAGGTATCCCCTAATGTCATTTTATTGTCTTGCACAGTTAATCCTTTATCTTTGTTATTTTTGGATTAACTTAAGGGAATTTATTCAGTTTGGCTAGCATTTCAAACAAAGTTATTCAAAAATCACTGTTTGAATCGCACCTCAACTATAGGAAAACGAGTGAGATCACGTTAAGCTTTGTAGCTTTAATTTGTTCACCAGTTTTTATGCCTTTTAGTTTTAAACAGTTTCATGTTGATGACACCAATTGCGGTATGAAAGTAAGTACCGATGCGGTTATTCTTGGCGCTTGGGCTCGTTTATCCAATGCCTCTCAAATATTAGATATCGGTGCAGGAAGCGGAATTTTAAGTCTAATGGCTGCCCAGCGTTCGACGGCTAGCATCACGGCTGTTGAGCTCGATTCCGATGCCTGTAAAACAGCTAAGCTCAATGTGTTAGCAAGTCCTTGGTCTGAGCGTATTGAAATCATCCAAACCTGTATTGAAAGCTATGCAGATAATAATGATCATCAGTTCGATCATATTATTTGTAATCCACCCTACTTTCAAACTGGGCCTCAATCCCAGTTACAATCACGCGCAAATGCACGCCATAACAATACGTTAACGCTTGAGACATTACTTCATTGCATTCAAAAGTTACTGAGTTCTAATGGCCGCGCGACGCTTATCTTACCTTTTGAGATTGAACAAAACTTTTTACCAGCGTTGAAATTAACGAAATTAACAATGAGTCACCAACTTGTTATTTTTCCTGTTCGCGAAAAACAAGCACGCCGAACCATCATTGAGCTCAGCTTCAATACTGATTCGGTTTCGAAAAGTAAGCTGTGTATTCGAGAGCCTGATGGGAATTATAGTAAGCAGATGGTTGAACTTACCAAAGATTTTTACTTGAAAATGTAGCTATTGTTGTGTTTTTGGATTAGTTGATCTGCCTAAAGGGCATTCCCAACATCCAAAACTGGCGTTATTTCCTTCTTATACAAAAGAGCAATAACCCAATATAGATAATCAAGTTACGATGCTTTGAGCACTCCCCGTCCAATGTAGTTATCGACTCGCTTAGATGGCTAAATTTCACTGATTACGCTTTGAACATAAAGCGTTCACCCAGCACAAAATCCAACCACAAAAAAATAAACACTCTCTAAACATAATAGTAATATCAAAATCGTATTTTCGCTTTCACTTCGCTGCTATAAGGATTACAGCAACTAACCAGAAAAAGACTTTAGTTTCAATCGATGTTTTATTGAAAAGTTTGAGCAACCACCCCTTTTATTTACTAAAGATCTCTGTAAAATCACTGCGCGCGCGTTAATCAAAAGTAGCGTATATATTATAAAAATGGGGTTAATGATA
>JBMYXI010000091.1:0-8707 GCA_049608225.1 Parashewanella sp. | reverse complement strand
TCTCACCGAAGCCATCTTCAACAGAGTCAAGTGCAACGTCTACGTCGTCACCCACATTGATTTCAAGTTCACCAGCAGCGTTCTTGAATTGATCAGCAGGGATTGGGCTTTCAGATTTAAGACCAGCGTCAACTAGTACCATACCGTTTTCGATAGCTACTACTGTACCACGTACGATAGAGCCTGGGCGGAATTCTAGTTGTTCTAGGGATTGTTCAAACAGATCAGCAAAAGATTCAGTCATGTTAATTTACTTTAAGTAATAAACCACGGAATATCCTATTCGTGGAGTCAGTTAAATATAATCGCATCATCCTTGATACGAATGTTTGCCTAGCCTCTCGATTATGAAAGGTTCGGCATGTTCTTTTCTATGTGCTCGATCACAGTTTCAAGCACTTTTTCAATTTTTACGCCCGTTGTATCAACAACTAAAGCGTCATCTGCGGGCCTCAAAGGCGCAACAGGTCGATTCATATCACGATCATCTCGCTCAATGATTTCGGCCAAAAGGCGATCGATATTAACATCGAACCCCTTGTCCTGCAACTGGTTATACCGTCTTTCAGCCCTTTCTTCGGCAGATGCGGTCAAGAAAAACTTTACTGGAGCTTGCGGAAAAACAACCGTCCCCATATCACGGCCATCTGCAATTAAACCCGGTTCAGTTTGAAAGGCTCGTTGACGACGAAGTAATGCTTCTCTAACTCGTGGGAATGCTGCAACCTTTGATGCCGCGTCTGAGCACTCTTGTGTGCGAATGTCTCGACTGACATCTTCACCTTCAAGCACGACTTTAATCGCTTCCGTTCCATTTCCTGGTAGAAATTGAACGTCTAAATGCGCCGCAAGCAAGCTTAATGACTCTTCATTATCTAATTCAACATCATGATGAATCGCCGCTAAAGCCAAAACACGATAAATAGCGCCACTATCGAGTAATTGCCATCCCAACTTTTTAGCCAGTAAATGACAAATGGTTCCTTTACCGGCACCACTTGGACCATCAATTGTTACCACTGGAGTCCGTTCAGACATATTTCCTCCAAAAAAAACATCACTCATGAATTGCTAATGCACGCTAACAATATGCTTTCATTAATATTGATCAGCAGACAAGTCTAGTCATGAAATTAAGCGCGCGCATTGTACACCAGAAAAAAATAAAAATCCGTTGCTAATTTGTTACATAAATTATGTTTAATCAATGCACTAGGGCTAGATCATCAATAGTGTCAGCTTTTTAATGTATTGAATACTTTAAAATAATCTGGAAAAGTTTTACTAGTGCAATCAGGATCATTAATTGTTATCGCTGTTTTTGCAAACGCGAGCAGCGAAAAGCACATGGCCATTCTGTGATCGTTATAGGTCTCTATTTGCGCATGACATAATTCTTTTGGCGGCGTAATTTGGATGTAGTCGTTGCCCTCAATCACTTTTGCACCTACTTTACTAAGTTCGGTTGCCATCGCACTCAGTCTGTCGGTTTCTTTAATTCTCCAGTTATAGATATTCCTAATGGTGGTAGTCCCTTTTGCAAACAAAGCAGTAGTCGCAATGGTCATTGCCGCATCCGGAATATGATTCAGATCTAAATCAACAGCGCGAAGCTTAGACTGAGACACGCGAATATAACTGTCACCACACTCAATGCTCGCGCCCATTTCTGCTAATACTTCAGTAAAAGCGACATCACCTTGAATGCTGTTTTTGCCAATCCCTTTTACCGTGACAGAGCCGCCTTGGATTGCACCAGCGGCTAAAAAATACGACGCAGAAGATGCATCACCTTCAACTAAAAAATGATCAGGTGATTGATATCTTTGTCCTGATTTAATGACAAAAGATTGATAGTTGTGATTCACAACTTTTACACCGAAATGTGCCATTAAATTTATGGTGATATCAATATAAGGTTTAGAAACCAGCTCACCGACGACCTTAACAGTGACATCAGACTTGGCTAACGGTGCAGCCATCAGTAACGCGGTCAGATATTGACTTGAAAGGTTCCCCGCAATCGAAACCTGACCGCCCGCAAGACCTTTACCATCAATAAAGATAGGCGGAAAGCCCTGTTGCTTTTGATACTGAATACTGCAACCTAACCCAGCTAATGCATCAACTAAGTCTTTTATTGGCCGCTCTTCCATTCTTGGCTCACCTGTCAGTTCAAATGTCCCTTTACTTGCTGCTAACGCTGCGCATAAGGGACGCATTGCTGTACCAGCGTTACCTAGATACAAAGATAATGGCTGTGCAATGTCAAACCCTCGACCCAATCCTTCAACAGTGCAAATTGTTTTGTCATCATTGAGTTGATAATTAACGCCCAATTGCGACAAGGCCTTAAGCATAAAACGGATATCATCAGAATCGAGCAAGTTATGTAATGTCGTGGTACCTGATGATAATGCCGCTAACAGTAAGGCTCGATTAGAAATACTTTTTGAACCCGGTAGATTGATTTGACCATTTACCTTAGGAATATATGCGAGTTTCAGTTGCTTCATGATGTCGTTGGTTTTATCAGCATTGATCTAAAACATAACCTAGATAATGATCAAAAAATAGCGTCTATAACGAGATAAACCCGTAAACGACTATCATTTGCTATAGAAGTAATCGATTTATCAAAGCCAGAAAGCCTATGAACACAAATTAGCGGCATGATATTCAACACAGAATCCGAATATGCTAATCTTGAGACAAAATTTCTTTTAATAATAACTATCAGGTAACACGGAATGATGTTTAATACTCTCAGCAAAATGCCCGCTGATCCAATTCTGGGTCTACTTAATCAATACAGACAAGATGATAATCCAAACAAAGTTGATTTGGGTGTCGGTGTATACAAAACTCGAGAAGGGGTAACACCGATTTTAGACTGTGTAAAAACTGCTGAAAAATTCCGTTTAGACACCGAGCAAACCAAGGTCTATATCGGCCCAACTGGCTCAGCTGATTTTAACCAATTAATTACTGAATTGTGCTTTGGTGCTGATCATCCTGCTTTATTAGCCAATAGAATTAGAACAGTTTCAACTCCCGGTGGTACAGGTTCGCTTCGTGTTGCTGCTGATTTTATTACGCGCAGTAAAAAGAACCCAGTTATTTGGGTAAGCGATCCAACTTGGGCTAATCACACTGGTTTATTTCAAGCTGCTGGTGTTGAAGTAAAAACCTACCCTTATTATGACTATGACAACAAATCATTGAAGTTCGATGAAATGATGCAGTGCTTATCTCAAGTCAGCGCTGATGATGTAGTACTCTTCCACGCTTGTTGCCACAATCCAAGCGGCATGGACTTTACTCAAGAACAATGGGATAAAGTGATTGCATTAACTAAAGAGGCAGGCTTTACCCCTTTAATCGATATGGCTTACCAAGGTTTTGGGGATGGCGTTGACGAAGATGCCTATGGTGTTCGTCAAATGGCTGCTGCTGTAGAAAATATGATTTTGTGCAGCTCCTGCTCGAAAAACTTTGGCTTATATCGTGAAAGGATTGGTGCTTGCTCTATCATTGGTGACTCAAGTAACCAAGCCGATATCGCATTCTCTGTTTTGTTATATGTTGTGCGTTGTTTATATTCAATGCCACCCGCTCATGGCGCTGCGATCGTCGAAACTATACTTGGCTCAGCAGAGTTAAAACAGCAATGGTTAGATGAACTCACCATTATGCGCAATCGCATCAATGGCAATCGTCAAATGCTGGTGAACGCATTAACAGCTAAAGGCGTTGATAGCGATTTCAGTTTCATCACAGAGCAAAAAGGTATGTTCTCCTTCTTAGGTGTTAACCCGCAGCAGGTTGAGCAGCTTAAAGCCGATTTCAGCATTTACATGGTAGGCTCAAGCCGCATCAGCATTGCAGGAATAAGTGAAGATAATGTCGATTACTTAGCCAATTCTATTGCAAAAGTGATTTAAACTTACATAAGTAAATTTGATAATTTTAAAAGGCATCATTATGATGCCTTTTTTATTTTTTGATTGATCCGCTTTTAGATGTCAGCCGTTAAATTACACCTTACTAAAGATGGTTCCCACACATTAATTAACCCTGAACTTGAAGAGTCTTACCATGCCTATAATGGCGCTTGGACAGAATCTGAATTTGTTTATATCACTTCTGGCCTCAGCTATTTTCTGAAACAACGAACAGATAATACAAACAAGCTGAATATGTTAGAGTTTGGTTTCGGTACAGGCTTAAATGCTCTACTGACATTACAGCAATCATTGAGCCGCAACTTGTCAGTAAATTATTTATCTCTAGAACCCTTTCCTATTCCAGCAGAAACAGCATTAAAGCTAAATTACACCGAAAAATTAGTGCAGCCCATCCCCCAACTTTTCGCCAATATGCATGCAGCAAAAATGGACGTGCCTTATTGTGTTACTGAATCATTTTCCTTGCTGAAGCTTCAACAGAAATTGCATGATGCAACAATAAAAAATAAATCTATCGATCTGATCTACTACGACGCTTTTGCGCCAAGTAAACAACCAGATGCGTGGGAAAAGCCCCTTTTTGAAAAATGCTTTAATGCACTCAAATCAGGTGGGCTACTAGTAAGCTATTGCGCCAATGGCCAGTTTAAACGAGATTTGAAGTCACTGGGTTTCAAGCTGGATCAGTGTAAAGGGCCAATGGGGCGTCGAGAAATCACAAGAGCTTGGAAGCTATAAATCTACTTCCTTGATCCAATATTGGAATATGCTCATTTACCGAACATATTCCAACTTTCGAGTTCCAATTCTGACTATTTTTCGTTTGCAATTTTTTTACAAAGCGCATCAACACCTTCAAGGGGCATTGCATTGTAGATACTAGCTCTGAGCCCACCAACAAAGCGATGACCTTTTAAGGCAACCAACCCTTCATGCTCGCATGCTTCAAGAAAACGGCTTTCTGCTTCCGTATCCTTCATAAGAAAAGTCACATTCATCAAAGAACGATTTTCTAGGGCAACTAAATTATAAAAGTGCCCTGACTCATCAATTGCAGCATACAAACGCGCTGCTTTTTCTCGATTATGTTTTTCAATATAAGCAACGCCACCTAAGCCTTTAAGCCACTTGAAGACTTCAGCCGCCAAGTACCACGAAAACGTTGGTGGCGTGTTGTACATAGAATTGGTTTCAGCTTGTGCTTGATAATCGTAGATAGTTGCTTGAGGTAAACTTGGTAACTTCAGCATGTCATCACGAACAATGGCGATAGACAAACCTGATGGACCAATATTTTTTTGCGCACCTGCATAAATCACCGCAAATTTAGTAACATCAATTTCACGAGAAAGAATGTTTGACGACATATCAGCAACAACGGGCCAAGGACTATCAATATCGTCAAATATCTCAATGCCATCGACGGTTTCATTTGGGCAGTAATGGAGATACCTAAATTCACGGTTATCACCTGTAAAATCAGGTAAATTTACTTTTTTAACGGCTTCTTTCTCTTGATAATTCGAGATCAGCATTGTTTCGATTTGCGCTTCTGGTACCAAGCTTTTCGCTTCAGCAGCAGCTAGCTGCGACCATTGCCCAGAAACTAAATATAACGCTTTACCACTGTCACCAAGAAAATTATTGACCACAGCAGCAAATTGCGCGCGACCACCACCATGCATAAATAACACACGGTAGTTATCTGGAATACCCATCAATTCCCTGAGATCAAGCTCAGCTTGTTTTGCTAATGTTAAAAAAGGCTTATCTCTGTGACTGACTTCCATAACCGAAGTGCTAAGCCCGTTCCAATCAATCAACTCAGCTTGTGCTTTTTTCAGCACAGCTTCAGGCAACATCGCAGGTCCAGCGCAAAAATTATAAACTTTACTCATTCTCAAATCCCTTATAAAAAAAGAGCGCCAAATAAGGCGCCCTTTTTAATAACAATTAGTTATTCTGCTGTTTCGTCTGTTACGTCCGCCGCCGGAGCATCTGTTGCCTCTGCAACTTCAACACCATCAGTGTTTTCAGCTTTTTCAGAGTCTAACTCTTCATCATCCGATTGAATTTCATCAATACGTTGCAGACCGACAACATTCTCACCATCAGCCGTACGAATAATGGTAACACCTTGAGTATTACGACCAATAGAAGAAACACCAGTCACAGGTGTGCGTACTAAGGTACCTTTATCGCTAATGAGCATGATTTCATCATTTTCATTAACTTGCACGGCACCGACTACTTCGCCATTTCGTTCACTGACTTTAATCGACACTACACCTTTGGTTGCACGGCTCTTAGCTGGATACTCAGATAATTCGGTACGTTTACCATAACCGTTTTGAGTTACTGTCAGAATTTGACCTTCCTCTTTCGGCACGATTAACGATACTACTCTTTGATTACCTTCAAGCTTAATACCACGAACACCTGTCGCTGTTCTACCCATTGGACGCAACGATTGCATCTCTTCACCCGTTTCAGGGTCAAGTTTTATTTTACCGGTTTCAGAATCGCGCACTTTCTCATTAAAACGAACAACTTTGCCTTCATTTGAGAACAACATGATGTCGTTACTGCCGTCAGTGATGTCGACACCAATTAATTGGTCGTCATCTTTCAGGTTCACTGCAATAATGCCATTTGCACGAGGATTACTATAAGCCGTTAATGCGGTTTTCTTGATAGTACCGTTGGCCGTTGCCATAACAATGTATTTATCTTCAGAGTATTCACGTACTGGCAGAATCGCAGTAATGCGCTCACTTTCAGCCAATGGCAATAGGTTCACTATTGGGCGACCACGTGAAGTTCGACTTGCCAATGGTAATTGGTACACTTTTAACCAATACATTTTACCAGCGTCAGAGAAACATAAAATCGTATCGTGGGTATTTGCCACCAGCAGTTTTTCAACGAAGTCTTCGTCTTTCACTTTGGTTGCCGCTTTACCTTTACCACCACGACGTTGAGCTTGATAATCGGTCAATGGTTGATATTTGGCATAACCCATGTGAGAAAGTGTCACAACAACATCTTCTTCGTTGATCAAGTCTTCCAGACTCATATCCACTTCATTGGCATTGATTTCAGTACGACGTTCGTCACCAAATTCAGTTAGTACAACTTCTAACTCTTCTTTGATCACTTCCATCAAACGTTCTGGGCTACGAAGAATAAACAGCAAACCTGCGATAACTTCTAATAACTCTTCATATTCATTAAGAATTTTTTCATGCTCAAGACCAGTCAATCTGTGCAGTCTTAGCTCAAGGATCGCTTGTGCTTGTTGTTCCGTTAGGTAATACATGCCATCACGAATACCATACTCAGGCTCTAACCATTCTGGACGCGCGGCATCATCGCCTGCTTTTTCAAGCATGCCTTTCACATTACCCAGTTCCCAACCTTGAGCAATAAGCTTGGCTTTGGCTTCATTCGGTGTTGGCGACTCTTTGATCAACTGAATGACTGGGTCAATGTTAGCTAAAGCAATAGCTAATGATTCAAGAATATGAGCACGATCTCGCGCTTTACGTAGTTCATAAACAGTACGGCGGGTAACAACTTCACGACGGTGAAGAACAAAGCACTCCAACATTTCTTTTAGGTTAAACAATTTAGGCTGACCATTGGTCAATGCCACCATGTTAATACCAAAAGAACTTTGCATTTGTGTTTGAGCGTACAAGTTGTTGAGAACGACTTCACCCACTTCACCACGCTTAACTTCAACGACAATACGCATACCGTCTTTATCAGACTCATCACGCAGGCCACTAATGCCTTCGATGCGCTTGTCTTTAACTAGCTCAGCAATTTTTTCAATTAACTTGGCTTTGTTAACTTGATATGGAATTTCAGTAACAATAATGGTTTCACGGCCATTGTCTGCGGTTTCAACCGTTGCACGAGCACGCATCACTGCGCGGCCACGACCAGTACGATAAGCATCAATAATGCCCTTACGACCATTAATAATTGCTGCTGTAGGGAAATCTGGGCCAGGCACATATTCCATCAACTCATCAATGCTGATATCTGGATTTTCTATCAGTGCCAAGCAGCCTTGAACCACTTCGTTCAAGTTGTGTGGTGGAATATTGGTCGCCATACCAACCGCAATACCAGAAGAGCCATTAATTAATAGGTTTGGTACACGAGTGGGCAAAACAGCTGGAATTTGTTCGGTGCCATCGTAGTTTGGAACAAAGTCGACGGTTTCTTTATCAAGATCCGCCAGCAACTGATGTGATAGCTTCTCCATACGGATTTCGGTATAACGCATTGCTGCTGCAGCGTCGCCATCAACTGAACCAAAGTTACCTTGTCCGTCAACCAATGTATAACGCATTGAGAATGGCTGCGCCAAACGAACAATCGCGTCATATACCGCAGAGTCACCATGTGGGTGATATTTACCAATTACGTCACCAACAACACGAGCCGACTTTTTATAAGGCTTATTAAAGTCATTCTTGAGCTCGTTCATTGCGAATAAAACTCGACGATGTACAGGCTTTAGGCCATCACGTACATCTGGCAATGCCCTGCCTACAATAACGCTCATGGCGTAATCTAGGTACGAAGTTTTTAATTCATCTTCAATGTTTATCGGCGAAATCGATGATGCCAGATCAGTCATAAACTGCTCGCTCTCCTGATTATTTGCTTCCGACAGATGACTCCGTGTCATTGCCGAGCTTAAAAACGTGATTAACCATTCTATC
>JBMYXI010000090.1:0-8918 GCA_049608225.1 Parashewanella sp. | reverse complement strand
TGGGTGCGCATTATAGGGTGATTTTGAAATCGCGCAAGGGCTTTTTTGAAGTTTTCTACCAATCGTTGATTTTTGCATCATTTCGTTTAAATTTAAAACTTATTTACCCTTTTTATTCGAATTATCGTAGTCCGTTAAAATAAGTTAACCTTAAAAGTACCGTAATTAATATGTCTATGAGGTCTTAATTATGTGTTTTAAGCATAATTCGTTAATTATTTTAATTATTGTTAGAGTTACTCTTTACCTTGCACTCAGTTTTACAATCAACGCTACCACGATATACAAATGGGTTGATAAAAATGGGGTAACTCACTTTAGTCAAGAGCGCCCTCAAGATATCGCTATAGAGGTATTAGACAGCAAATCAATCGAACCTAAGAAAATTGGAACCGTTGCTATTAAATCCAAAACTGAATTAACACCAGAATTTCCCTCTCATTCAGATCGCAGTAAGCAGCAAGATGATGAGTTACAATCAAAAGCAATCTGCAACAAAGCGAAACATAATTTAAAGGTGTTGTCGTCACACACTAATTTGTTACAGAAGTCCGCTACAACGAATAAAACAACGACTATGACTGAAGAGCAACGTCAAGCAGCGATAACTGAACAAAAGAAACGTATTATGTTATTTTGTCGCTAAATGAAACTCTATTCCATTAAGAGTTAATATCAGCAATATATTGCAAGCTTTGTTCAGTTGCTTGTATAGCAAAATAGTTATCAATGGCTTTTTGTTCATTCTCTTCAAACTTATGTAGCTTTAATAGCTCGCCTTCATGAAATTGCTGTTCAGATAATTGTTCTGCTGGATAATCTAATAATCGTTGGCAATCAACATTAAAAATTACAGCTATTGGTTTGATAGAGCTTTTATAGAGCAGAACACTTTTTTGTCCCGCAGGCTCTACCACGCTTGCAACATCTATTGATAAGCCATATTGACTATAATTGACACGGCATGTTGGCGTGAATGTTTCCTGAAATAAAATATCTATTGGATTATTTGCGAGGGTCACTCCCAAACTCAGGTTCTGTTCGACAAATGGTTGAACACATAAAGAAGCTATCCAGTCTGGCATACTTAACAAATCAGAAGTAGTAACACAGTGAGTGAATTTTACAATTCGAGCTAGATGGCTCTGCGCTATTGTTGCTGCATGATCTTCTGAGCGGCTCTCTAAAGATCGAACCTTGGCAACTGGACATTCGAAATCTTCATCAAAAAACGTGGTCATTGCTTCTTGCTGCTCTGCAGAAAGTTCACATCGAATCAGGTATCGACAAGTACCGTTTGCTCTTATTAATTCCTGTTCACAACTTATTCTGCCACCTAAATGTTGTGATGACGGAAGTAGACTCTGCACATTATCCGTTTTTAATTGCAATTTAATAATCGCTTGCTTATTTTTATTGAACTCCCATGTACTCACCTGTAAGTTTTTTAGATCATAGTTATTTTCGAGTTCTTCATTTTGAAAGCCAAATCTTACAAGATGCATTTCAGGGATTGAACAATCAGGTACGTCAACAATACAGTAGACCTTTACTTGATATGCGGATGTCAATAACTGATTAATCGCTTCACAATACGCTAGCGACTTTTCTAGGCTAACTGTATTTAATAGATCGCATACTAGTTGCAAACAATGCTCCTTTGCATAGGAATCCACATATTTAGCAAGTTCTAGCACGAACGGCTTGAAGTTTCTTACTCCTTTTAACAAATCATCTGGTGTCAAATCTTTCGTATGAGATCTCATGTAAGACGATGCAGATGAATACAAAGGAGGAGTTGAAGCACTTAAGCCAAAAATCATTATTTGCCTCTAATATATTTCGAAACCGATTATCCTGCCATATTCCAACCCAATCTTTATGAAACTAAATAAAAATTAATTTTTATTATTCCTCGCATTTAAGCAATTTTAGCCCGATTTTCTAAACCCTCGACTATCACTGACAGTTGTTTTACCACCTTACTCATTTTACTTGGCAATAAATCCATTTCGATGCTGAGAAACAAATTCTTCACTTCGAGCCCTAGCTCAGTGTCACCCTCAATAAATAACTGCCTTTGGAAAAATAAGGTATCGGGATCTTCCACATTCGCAGCTACTTTTATTAATGCTTTTGAATCAGCGCTAAAGGTAACGTCCGCACCTTGAGGTTCACGAACCAGCCATTCGTCATTAAAGCTAACCTCAAATGCAAAATTAAAGTCGGAAACCACAATTGCAACCCATTTACCGTTAAGAAATCCAAGTTCGTCATCCTCCATTTGTTCTTTGAGAATAATTGCGAGCATTTCCTTAATGGCTTTCGCCTTTAATTGAAACGGAACAAAGCGTAACGACATCTGCGCTACCTGTGGAATTCGTTGTAGTAATTGTTGGCTTAGACTTTGGCTCAGAGCCACAGGTATTTTCGATAACATATCTCACCAAGAGCTATTTCAAGTGTCGCTATTCTAGCGGCGCTTTATCGACGCAAACCTGTCTTAAATCAAATCTTAGTAGATCAATTCTCAGTAAACTTCGACTTCAAATAATACTTGAGAGATTTAGTATGGAATTACTTTGTCCAGCCGGAAATTTGGCGTCCTTAAAAACAGCATTTAATGCTGGAGCCGATGCGGTTTATCTTGGATTAAAAGATGATACCAACGCTCGTTCATTTGCAGGTTTAAACTTTAGCCCCAAAAAGCTACAACAGGCAATTTCCATTGCACATGATCAAGGCAAGCAGATCTTTTTGACCATTAATACTTTCCCTAAGCCATCAGAAGAGTCACGCTGGTATCAAGCCATCGACATGGCGGGGGACTTAGGTGCTGACGCGTTGATCATGGCTGACTTATCATTACTTGATTACGCCCACGCGAAACATCCCCATATTCCGTTGCATTTATCCGTTCAAGCCAGCGCGACTAATTTTGGTGCTTTAAGCTTATATAAAGAAGAGTTCAATATTGAACGCGCGGTGTTGCCTCGTGTTTTATCCATGAAGCAAGTACGCGATCTCGCTAAAGTAAGCCCCGTTGACCTTGAAGTCTTTGCTTTTGGTAGCTTATGCATTATGGCAGAAGGGCGCTGTCATTTATCTTCTTACGTGACAGGCCAATCGCCCAATACCGGCGGCAGCTGTTCACCTGCACAACATGTTCGCTGGGAAGAAGTTAAAGGCAAACAGCAAACAAAGCTGAACGATGTGTTAATCGATCAATGTAGTAGCGATGAGCAAATGGGTTACCCCGTGGTATGTAAGGGGCGTTATACCTCTGATGATGGCAACGCAGAGTACATGCTCGAATCACCAACCAGCTTAAATACGTTAAGCTTGATACCTGAACTTGGTAAAGCTGGCATCGTTTCATTAAAAATAGAAGGTCGTCAGCGCAGTCCAGCCTATGTTGAACAGGTTACTCGAGTTTGGCGCAATGCCATTGATACCTACCTTAATTCGCCAGAATCTTACCAATGTAAGTCCGAATGGGACGCAGCATTAGCGAAAGTATCTGAAGGACAAACGACCACATTAGGAGCCTACGAGCGAAGCTGGCAATAATGGAACCTAGAAAAAGCAGTTAGACGATTAAAGTAGTTTATAAATATTTTACCTAAAAGAACTGAAACTTTAAGCATTCTTATACTTCTTCTAGGTTTCGGAGAAAAAGCAAATGAAAATTAGCATGGGACCATTATTGTATTTCTGGTCGAAAGAAAAAGTATTCGAGTTTTATCAGCAAATAGCAAACAGTAGCATTCCAGTGGTTTACTTGGGTGAAGCCGTGTGCACACGCCGCCGTGAACTTAAATTTAAAGATTACCTTGAGCTTGCAGCTCGACTCACTGACGCAGGTAAAGAAGTGTATATTTCGACACTGGCATTATTAGAAACACCTTCAGAATATACAGAGTTAAAAAAACAGGTCGATAGCTGCAAGCTAAAAATTGAAGCAAATGATTTAGCAGCTGTTTATGCCGCTCGTGAAGCCGACATTCCTTTTGTGTGTGGCACCAGCATCAATAACTATAATCTCGCCAGTTTATTAAAAATGCACCAATGGGGCATGGAACGTTTTGTCGTACCTGTTGAGCTTTCTAAGCATTGGTTACAGAAGGTGATCGACGGACACAATGAGCCTTTACCGTTTGGTATTGAAGTATTTGGTCATGGGCATGCGCCACTTGCGCATTCTGCACGCTGTTTTACAGCACGACATAAAGGGATCGCTAAGGACAACTGCGAAACTGTGTGTATTCAATACCCGAAAGGCTTACTGGCACAAACTCAAGAAGACCAACCTTTACTCCGTTTAAATGGCATTCAAACTCAAGCCGCCGCTTGCACCGATTTAAGTAGTGAAATTGATGACATGAAAGCCATGGGAGTAACACATTTTCGCATATCGCCCAGTAGCTTAGGAAGTATTGAATTGGCTGAAAATTTGATATTAGGCAACCAAATTCCAACGCCAGTGAATCATTGTAATGGTTACTGGCATGGTGAAGCAGGATTTGTGGTAACTTAAATCTCAGAGCAAGGCTTATTCGTTTTCCGTAACGAATAAGCTTTAATGGTGAAATTATTTACACTTTGATCTTTTTGTCGAAGAGGGTAACTTGTATTTTTCTTCCCACTTTTTCATGTATAAATCCAAAGTTTCAGGTAATGATTCAAAATCATCTTTTGTATTTTGAACACCGCTTCGAATCAATCGATTTGCAATCTTCATCACTTTGTTGCCTCTCAATTGAAATTGTTGATATTTTTCTGGGCAATTTGGCGATAGCATTAAAAAATGATTCAATGCAGATCTGAATTTGATAACTTGGCGATTCCCTTTATTTGGTTTGTGCTCCGTTAGTTCCGCTAACCGAATAAGAAGACTACGCTTGAGCACGTGTACTCTCACACTACGATGCATTGCTAATTTATACTCTTCACTTTGAACATATCTCTCATTCTTACGCTTAACTTGAAACATGTGTTTCATTTCATCCGGAGACATCATTTTTCGCCAATTAAATTCGAATTTAGGTATCTCAGCCAACTGATCTGCACGATAAAATGAACGACTCCAATCTAAACTTAGCGCTTTGTATTGTATCACTCGGTCACGTAGATCTAGCGACTCTTCTAAAGAAGTGCGGTATACCCAAGCATAAAGAGCAGGCCTTGCCTTAAAAAATCTCTCACAAGTTTCCAAATGCACTTCTTTCTCTATTAATTCCAAACTGTTACCCACGAAATCATCAAACTCACAAAGCATTGTCCAATCTTTTTCATCAGGCAAAATGAGTTTAATACTTCCAGCATAAACATTAATGTTTAAAAACTGATTCAGCTCAAGCTGCACACCACGAGCAGTCACAGAGTCATATGAGGGAGAGTCACGTGGAATATCATAATGAGCCGGAGCACTTCTTAAGCACCTTTTACTTTCAATATTTATGCGCCTAGTTTGATAAGTCGACGGTGATAAATACTCAACTCTACTCGAAAAAACAGCCATGATAAATTCCAATTAATAGATAAAAAGACAAATGAAGCAATAACTTAAACTTGGTAGTTAACCAAAAAGAACATTAATAGGGGCTGAACACATTGAAGTTTAATCAAATGTTGTGTGTTTATTTATTCGGTGAACACAATAACAATACTTAAGAGTCTTTAGAAAATACAAAAATAACTGCAAGCTAGAGGCGTTTATCATGAGAGCAATAGCGGATCAGAACTGTTTATTCTGATCCGAGTCCAAAACTTAGGGTTGCTAATTTAATCTATGTTCTGGCGCTGAGGTTAGATAGGTATTAAGGGTGTTGATTAACTTATCAAGCACATAAGGGTCGCTATTTGCATGATCAAAGCTGATACTTAGGGGCACTGAAAGAACACCGTTATGATTTCTTCTTTTACCGAAATAGAACATAGGTCTGCCGGTTTTTATTTTGTTTCGGTGTACATTTAATGCAGAAAAATCTAAATTAGGTAGGTTTCCAATAAATGGGCATAACGCCCACACATCTTGAGGCAAGATTTCTAATTTTTGCTCTGTGCTATCTACAGATGCGCGATAGTAATGAGCAAACTCTTTCCAATCCATAGAACGAGTGTCTTCTAGTATTACATCTTTAAATCTAAGATCACCACCCACAGCAATAGGAGTGAAAATCGGCAAATTATCAAACCGATACCAACTTCCACCAATATTACGGCTTGAAAATGTCCACTGAGCTCTTAAGGCTCTGGCTAAACACCAAACCATGAAAGCTTGAAATGAAGCCCCTTCTTGTTGTTGATAGTGGAGCTCATAATTTTTACGTACTTCAGTTAACTCCAAATCTATCGTCATTGAAATGTATGGGTCTGTCACATGTTCATCATTATGAAAATACTCCATCGCCCATTTTTGATAGTAACTTACTTCCTGTTCATTTAATTTCTTTCCATGATAATTTTTTAAAATTTGTTCTAATGTCATTATTGATTTTTACTTTATTAAAAAATTGATCGTTAACGATTTAAAAACACACTACATTTAGTACGTTTCAGATACCAACAATGTAAGTTCTACCAACTAACACTGTCTTTTCAACAGTGATCTTAATCACATTGGCATTTAAAGAAAGCTTACCAGAGCGAATACTCAACATTTTCCAGATACAGAATGTCGTTTATTTTTTACAATTTGATAAAAAGGTTAACAATTACAATCACCTTCACTTTGAACATTCTCCTCCTTTTTTCTCATCAACGGCTATATTTAAAGCCCGTATACGGGCTTTCGTATCTGCAGAGTAAAGCTAGCCATAGATGTATCGCAATTTTTGTAAAGGTAATTTAAACCTAATCATTCACGCTGTCTGACACAGAACTTTAACCGTGAAAGCTGGCTAATAAATGCAAACTCAATCGCCATAACTGGATATTTACTCTAAAAAATTGATCCAGATTAAACACTAGCATGACTTTAGTGTTAATATCGCCACACTTTTTTATCGTCAAAATAACAAAGCCTTGTACAGAAAATGACAATCAAAAATCGGAAGTCTTCGATTTCGACATCGAAAACGCAACAGGAAGTTAAACTCAACCCTAATGATGAGCTCATTTCGACCACTGATACAAAAGGTCGTATCACCTACGTGAATCAACGATTCATGGAGGTTTCAGGTTATTCAAAACAAGAGTTGATAGGGCATGGGCATAACTTAGTTCGCCACCCCGACATGCCCAAGGCAGCATTCAAAGAAATGTGGACCACATTACAAGCAGGCAAACCGTGGCGTGGCATTGTCAAAAACCGCTGTAAAGACGGCTGCTATTATTGGGTCGATGCCTTTGTAACACCTGTTTTTGAGCAAGGTAAAATCACAGGTTTTCAATCAGTTAGAATTGCACCAACAACCAAATATATCACTAAAGCAACCAAAATTTATCAGCAATTAAATAATGATAAACCAATAAAACGAGGCTTCTCCTTAGTTCAAAAGCGCATATTGTCAGGCTTGCTCGCCACATTAGGGCTTGGATTAATGGGCTATTTTTGGGGCTGGGGCGTGATTGCCGCAGTGGCATTGTTGATGGCAGCAAATCTAGCGATATTTTATGATGAAGCGTTTCGCATTCCAGCTCGACTGATGCAGTTACAACACGATTACGACTCTGTCAGTCGTTACATCTATTGCGGCACGAATACATCCTCCATTCTTGAATTTCAATTAACGTTACAACAAGCCAAAATGCAAGCAGTGCTTGGACGAACTCAAGATCAAGCCAGTAATTTACAACAGATAGCATTGGACTTAGTTTCAGCAACTCAGCAAACACACAGCAGTTTAAATCAAGAAAACCAACAAATTGAACAAATCGCAGCCGCCATTGAGCAACTTAAAGTCACCATAACCAATGTAGCAAAAAACACCGAATCAACTTCGGCACGATTAAGTGAAGCTCATCAACTTTGTCAAAGTTCACGCGACAACATTCAAAGTAACAGTCAACACATTGATGACTTGTCATTAGCCGTTTCTGATGCAGCTAAAAATGCTAACTTGCTCAACCAAGAAGCCGAACACGTTGCCAGTGCTATGTCTGAAATTGACGCCATTGCAGAACAAACCAATTTATTAGCATTAAACGCAGCCATAGAAGCGGCACGTGCTGGTGAACAAGGACGAGGATTTGCAGTAGTAGCAGATGAAGTACGTGCACTTTCAAGTCGAACTCGTGTATCCACCAGCAGCATTTCTAAAAGTGTTGAATCTATGTTCAGCATGCTAAATAACTGGGCTCAACAAATGGAGCAAAGTAAGCTGCAAGCCACAGATTGCGCTAACGCAATTCAACAGTCGGCAGTAAAAGTAAATCAAGTATATGAAGGTATCAGTGACATTAATGCTTTCGCCGAACAAAATGCAGTAGCAGCGTCACAACAAAACCAAGTAGTCAGTGAATTAGCGAATAATATGAATCAAATAGCCTTGCTCAGTAATGAGAATGCTGAGGCACTAAACAGTATCGAACAATCTGTATTTGAAGTTGAACGCAGTGCCAATAAAGCGCAAAGTCTAAGAGATACATTTGGTTAACCCAGTGATCACAACCAATCCAATTTAATTTGCTACTATGCAGTAAAATTAGCACCCATCAAAAAGAATAAATATGCATAAAATCACAATAACCGGTCATTGATGTATATTTATTTTACACCCATAAAAAATATCGGTAATCTTGCGCCATAATTGATTTCGATTTAAAAAATGGAGCTTAGGGCGTGTTGAACTTTCGTGATTATTTTTGCAGCGATAAATTGGTTATCTTATGCAAGGCAGAGTTTGTGAGGTGTGGTTATTCCACATAAACAAACGATAACGCAGCAGAAGTGACCAATTTACGCTGTCTTCGAT
>JBMYXI010000089.1:0-9083 GCA_049608225.1 Parashewanella sp. | reverse complement strand
CCTTTCTCATGTCCGCAGCTCGATGTGCTTTCGAAGGGTCCGTAACCAAAACGCCGTCCTCAGTGATAACCACAAGGCTGCTATAAAAGTACTGATGATATTGATAAACACCATCTGTCAGTTTTGTCATCATGGGCTTTGATGGATCAAACTCCTGAGCAGACACGGTAACGCCACTCAAGATTAACGAGATTATTAGTAATATTTTTTTCATGTGATTGCCTTTAATGCTAAAAATGAAAAAGGTATTGAGATGAGAAATTCAATAATCTCAATGCCTTTTATTGAAATTAGTTACCATGCCAAATCGAATAAGCCATTCGATCAACATTGTCTGCTAAGTTTTCTTGGTAGCCTCTCCAATGACTAAATGCTGGCAGCCTAATCGTTTTTCTTAACTCCTCCACACTCTTGCCTTCCTGTAGCCCAGAAAATACCGCGTCAAATAATGCTTGGTGAAAGCGATGATCTTCCTCAAAAGCTTTAGGTGAAGACATTGGAGAATGAGCACTGACAACAGTATCGAATTTTAATTCTTTTTCCTTTACTGCCTTAAAAGTATTCAATTGACCAAGTAAATTACGGGCATATTGTCGATGGTAATCAAGCATGAAGCCCGGTAAATGCCAATCTGCTGCAAACAACAAACCACCATCTTTTGGCATATGAACAGTGCTCATACAAAAACTTTCATTTGGTCCCAAATAGTGCAAGTCGACTTGCTTATCGCCTATTTTTATACTGTGATAATCACCTTCGTAGTAGACATCAGGTTGCACCACTCTATTTTCCACGTCTCTACTGATAAGGTCTGAACATAATTTATGCGTAATAAATTTTGCCCCTTCTTTCTTAAAAATTTGGCCACCTCTTGAATGATCGAAATGGTCATGCGTGTAAACCACCTTAACAACAGGTTGATCAGTCAGCTTTTTAATTTCAGCCCGCATATCCGCAGCCCGTTTCTCATTAACAGGATCGACGACTAACACCCCCTCATCAGAGATAACAACCAAACTATTGGCATAAAATTGAAAGTATTGATAAACACCATCTTTCAATTTTTTCACCATTGGTTTTGATGGGTCAAAGTCAGCCGCAACAGTAGAGAATCCAATAGTTAATGCAGCTATCATTAGCAATGACTTAAATACTTTTTTCATTTTTCTCTCCATTATTACGTTTGCACGCTTAGCTTCGATCCAACAATTTTAGCGCCAAAATTTTCAGCCATTTTTGTTAGTTCATTCAAAGGCATACCATTTTGTTCTGCTTCGGGAATATTCTTAATAAACCCATCATGAATTCCCGGAGTAAGGACACTAATCAAATGTCCACTTTCTTGTTGACCGACATCATCATATATAAAACAGTGAGGTATACCTTTGGGGATATGTACAGTAAATCCCGAATTTCCTGTTACGATTTCTTCACTAACTTGAAATCTAAAAATACCACGCACGACATGAAACGTTTCTGCCTGCTCGGTATGAACATGCAATGGAGTACCTTCACCTGGCGCCACATCTTGTACTCTCATTGATAATTGACTGTTAGTTTCTGTACCTAACAACGCGATGTTATATCGTGTTCTAGCAGCTTCAATCGACGTGATTTTTATTTGTTCTTTCATAGCGAACCGAGTGTGATTTTGATTTGAACCAGTATATTCGATACGATTATTAGATAAATGAGTATTAAGTAAATTCAATGAATACAAAAAGTATCTAATAGCAATAATTAATATAGGCGTTAATTAATGGACAAATTAAAAGACATGCAGCTCTTTTGCGAAGTTGTTGAAAAAGGCAATTTTGCAAATGCTGCGAAGAGCTTAAGTATTACACCAGCGATTGTTGGACGACGAATTGCCGCCCTTGAGAACTCTCTTGGATTTGTACTCCTAAATAGAACAACACGAAAAATGTTGATAACACCCAGTGGAAAGGCGTATTACGAAGGAGCAAAAAAAATTATTGGCAATTTAGAAGAGCTGGAAGATGCACTAGGCTCTGAACACCAAAAAATACCAGGTGGAATAATACGTTTATCTGCACCAGATGCCTTAGGAACACCATTCTTAATTGATGCAATTCAAGAGTTTCAAAAACAACACCCCAATGTAAGGTTTGATTTACTACTGCAAAACAATCAAGTCGATTTAATAGAAGAATCAATCGACCTAGCATTCCGATTTTCTTTTGACTTACAGGACTCGTCTTATATCGCAACCAAGTTCGGTGAAACTACATTTAACATGTACGCAGCTCCTTCATATATTAAACGCTGTGGTGTGCCGACTCATTTTAGTGAATTAAAAGATTTCGACTGCTTACACATGGGTGCAAATAGATATGGGGATTATTGGAATTTATCAGTAAACGGTGAAATTATAAGCTACAGACAGCCTTGGTCGATAGTTACGTCAAATACGCAAAGCTACATAGCGGCAATAATAAGAGGTATGGGCATTGGAGTATTACCTGAGCTTTTTGCACGAGAAGAGTTAGAAAAGGGAAATATTCTAAAAATCGAAGGGTTAACGGAGTTCCCCACGATAGGAATTTACGGAATTTATCCGACAAGAAAACATTTGCCGCATCGTCTTAGGTTATTTATAGATTTTTTAAAAGAATGGTTATCACCACAGCTTGAAAGTTAAGTGATATTTCTTTTCGTGCCAAATCATTCAAGCAACCTATTGTATAAAAGATCATCAGAAATTTGAAATAACCCGCAACTTAGAGGGTCAATAGCCTAAATGCTACGTCTAAACAATCGCCTCATGATATAGTTAAAAAGTTCTAGAAGTGCGCGACGAGAAATTTAAAAGAATGATTGCAAATATAAAGTTTTGTTTAAGAGTAGCGCTCCTTTCACTATTGAGCTTCAGTTGCTTCAGCCACCCCTTGTTAATAAATGAAACATTATGCGTACCGGATTCTCCGCCATACTCTGGAAAAAACCTAAAAAGCAATGGCCCCTTAGCTGAGCTCATAGTTAATTCATTAAAGATGTCGAATATTGAGCTCAAACTTATTTCTCCTCCATGGGCAAGAATCATGCATCAAGCTCAAGACGCTAAATGCATGATCGCAGGATTATGGCCAAGCCCTCAACGCAGGAAAATTTTTTACTTCTCTACAAAGCCTGTCATTAAGCAAACTTTAGGGCTTTACATCAAACGAAATAGAAAACTTGAAGAAATTCATAATGGGACTATTGCGATACAACGCTCAACTTATCTAAGTAAAAACATATCTCAAAAGCATTGGAAGTTCTATGACGTTAGGTCGATAAAGCAAGGCGCTCAAATGCTTGCATTATCTCGAGTTGACGCGTTATATGCTGAGGTAGGGCGAATGAACTATTTATTAACAAAAAATAAAGATTTGGCAAACGAAATTAAGTTAACCAAGCCTATAATAGAGAATGTTTACGGTTATCTTGCAGTTTCTAAAAAACACGAAAATGCTGAGAATATAATAGCGGCATTGGATAAAAACATCGAAAGGGCTTTATCAGAAATAAAAAACCCAGAAATTGAATATTTAAATTTAGCAAATGAATTTACTGCGACCGACAATACTAAGTAATCAGAAATTTCGTTGAACTAGCAAATGTAGCAACAAAAATAAACTCAAAAGATCAACAGACCCTACAATCTCATCTTCAATGGATAACATTGTATTTTTACATTTTAAACTATTTCGCAATGTCTGTAGCTTCATATAGCCAAACCATTCGATCGAGAAACCACATCTTGGCCATGTAGACATAAACCATCCCATGAATGGTAAGGCCTAAATCTAAGGCCCAAAGACCGTAAATCAATACTAGCGCGCCACATGATTGAAGCACATTTAAAATGACAATAATCTTAGAATGCTCTGCTGAAATAGGATTTTCTTTACGCTTCATGAACATTCGTTCACCTAATACCGCTCTAGCAGCCCAACTGTTAAAGTCTTTAGGTTTAGAAAATAACGTTGGATTAATCAAAATCCAAACAATAAGAATCGCAATCGGTATAAGGCAAAACCACCCGATCCAAACACGAGACCATATACTGAAAACAATAAATGGTAATGTCGCAAATCTAGACCACACCGACCAAGGATTTGCATGTTTAAGCCAGCTATCATCATCTGGCAAAAATAATTTCGATAATGCTTTATCTAATTCCATAATCGTTTAAAACCTAATTTTAAATAATTAATTCAATCAAGAACAACAGAAAACTTTACATAAAAATCGTCAATAAACAATGTCTAACAACACATATTTACCAATAAATACAATACCTTATACTTTTTACATAATCTAACATTATCGCATTGCAAACTCCTGAAGCTCTTATTCTTACAGCGCTAAAAAATACCTAACTTAATCAAAATTCGCATTTGTGTTGTCGATAAGTGCGACTCATTAAAGCAGTAAACTAGCAAAAACAAACGTTACGTTATAACATTACCAGTATTAAAATAATGAGATAATAGCATCGTGAATACCCCCAAATTACCTGTTACCGTCCTATCCGGATTTTTAGGTGCAGGAAAAACAACCGTATTAAGTCATATTCTGAATAATCGCGAAGGCAAGAAGGTCGCAGTTATTGTTAATGATATGAGTGAAATTAACATTGATTCCTCCACTATCAAAAATGAAGTATCTCTCAATCGTAGCGATGAAAAGCTGGTTGAAATGAGCAATGGCTGTATTTGCTGCACCCTACGTGAAGATCTTCTACTAGAAGTCGAGAAACTCGCAAAAGAGGGACGATTTGATTATTTAGTAATTGAGTCAACAGGCATTTCAGAACCACTTCCCGTCGCTGAAACCTTCACTTTTTCCGACGAAGATGGCGTATCGTTATCAGACATCGCCACATTAGACACCATGGTAACGGTGGTGGACGCAGTTAACTTTCTAAAAGATTACGACCAAGCGAAATACTTACAAGAAGCAGGTGAATCTCTTGGTGAAGACGACGAGCGCAGCGTGGCTGACTTACTTGTCGACCAAGTTGAATTTGCAGATGTGATTCTCATTAGTAAAACGGATCTAGTTCAAGCCGATGAATTGGAACGCTTAAAAGCCATTATCAAAGTACTTAATACCCATGCCAAAATAATCTCAATTAAAAACGGAAATGTCGAAATTGATGCTGTGTTAAATACCCAATTATTCGATTTTCAGCGTGCAGAACAAGCCCCTGGATGGCTTAAAGAAATGCGTGGCCAGCACATACCTGAAACTGAAGAATATGGCATTGCCAGTTTTAACTACATGGCGAGGCGCCCTTTTAATCCAGAAAAATTCTATCAACTTCTTCATAGCACAGAACAATTTGGCAAACTAATTCGTTCCAAAGGCTACTTCTGGCTAGCAACACGCCCACATTTTTGTGGCCAATGGAGTCAAGCTGGCGGTATTGCTCGTTACGGTTTTGCTGGTATGTTTTGGAAAGCGATTCCCAAGAAAGACTGGCCCACCGATGATGAGTCTCTCAAAGAGATCGAAAAACAATGGGTAGAGCCCTTTGGTGACATGCGTCAAGAGCTAGTCTTTATTGGCCAAAACCTAGATAAACCAGCAATGCTCAAGGCGTTAAATAACTGTTTACTATCAGAAGACGAGCTATTACGGGGTAGAGATTTTTGGGTAACATTGAATGATCCATTTCCAACTTGGGAGGAAAACGCATGAGCGAATTAGCAGAACAACTTGAATTAACGCCAGTTTCTCATAGACAACCGAGCATAAAGACAGACCCCAGCGTATTTGCCGATATCTACCAAGACGATATCAATATATCCGTATGGCAGCGAACACTGCCTAATGAACTAACCAACGCTGTTAATGATTTTCTGGCCACTAACTCAACAACTTCAGCTGTGTTGGCCGTCACCCCAGAGAACACAGTGGAAATACTCAAGGCTGACTTTGATACAAAAAACATCACAGCACCACTGAGTGAAGATATTGCGCAATTAGTAGATATGTTCTGTTGCCTGTTCGACCAACAACGTGCAGGTATCAGGCTAACAGTGTTAGATCGCGCAATGTGTCCGCGTTTTCATGTTGATCGCATTCCATGTCGACTTGTCACCACCTACCAAGGCATTGCGACTCAATGGCTCAATCATGGAGACATCGATCGCAACAAGCTCGGTGCCAAAAGCCAAGGAAAACCCGATGCAGAGTCTGGGCTATTAAAAGCTCAAGCCCACATCAATCAACTTACCGTCGGCGATGTAGCACTACTCAAAGGTGAAAATTGGGATGACAGTGAAGGATACGGTTTGGTACATCGCTCTCCACCCGTGCCAACTGGTGAAAAAAGACTACTGCTAACGATTGATTTCATAGACGATTAACAGCATACCCATCATTAAAAACAACAAAGCCCGATATTAAACTTCGGGCTTTTTATTTCATTATACTCTCAATAAATTAAACCAAGCGAATAGACATACCCTATTATTGGTAAGTTTTTTTAATATAATTAAAACCAAACCATAAAGCGCTACGTATAAAACAAAAACACCTAACTAGAGATTACTAATATGTTCTCAATATTTAAAAGAGACCCAATCAAGAAGTTAATCAAGACCTATGAAGCCAAGTTAGAACAAGCAATGCATGCACAACGAAACGGCGATATAAGATCATACGGCTCAATAACGGCGGAAGCTGAAGCTATTAATGACAAAATAACAGCACTCAAGAACGCAAAAGAGTCGCAACAGTAATAACCCAAACCTCGAAAAAGCCAGAACACTTCGATTTGGTCTTATGCAATGGAACATAGTAAGTACAGTTATATGCTCTATAAAATAAATTGACTCTGACCCCATTTATTTACTTTTTAGAGTTCATTGAAAGTGCACTTTCACATAACTGCTAGTCGCACTAATGGAGTTTCATTGTTTTATTGACCAAAGTTAAATGAAAACTCAGTGCCCTGTTCTGAACTACTAACTTGATATTCAATAGAAAATTGCTCACAGAGTCGTTTCACAATACTCAGGCCCATGCCCAGCCCTTGGCTAGCTTCCCCTTTAATTCCTGCATCAAAAATGTAAGGTTGTAAGGTTGCTTCGATACCATTTCCACTGTCTGAAATGATTAAATTCTGATTGTCATATTGAATACTAATCGTGCCTGACACTGTGTATTTAAACGCATTGCCAATTAAATTATTGAGTAATATAAGTAAAGGGGCTTCTGCCATGGGCACTTCTTGCTGCGGTTTAATTTCAATATTCAATTCGATGTCTTTATCGATCAAAAATTGATGCTGCTGAATAATGCTTTGCTCAACAACAGGTAACAGTCGAGTTTGAGTTGAGGAACTTTTATCTTCACGTGCCAAAGCGAGCAACGTACTTAAACTTTGTTCTATTTGTATTTGAGCTTGCTCAATGCGCGACACCAGAGGTTGTTGTTCTGAACTCAACGGTGTTTTTTTCAATAAAGTAATAGCGCCAAGACTAATCGTTGTTGGCGTGCGTAACTCATGTGACACATCACGGGTAAAGTGTTGTTCCCGCTGCACAAATGCCCTGATACGAGCTAAAGCCTGCTCTAGTGCCGTAGCAAATGTGCCTATTTCATCCTTTTGAAAGCGCTCAGCAAACCCTTGCGGTAATTGCTCAACAGGCGCTTTTTCAACGATGTTCATCAACTCATCAAGCGGGCTCAGTAAGCGCTTAGCAATACGATAAGCTGCAAATCCAACCAAGATAGCAATGGCAGTGACAATGGCTAACAAAACATATAGGTAATACAACATGACCTGTTTTGTTTCTCGCACAACCAAATAACTACTTACATCAGCCAATAAGTAACCCTGTTCAAATTTTAGTAAGTGATAATGTTTGCCATCTTGCGCTGCAAACTCTCGCCGCTTTGGTTGAGACCCTAAAGTGTCTCGAATAAATGTTGGCAATTCATTAGCTGTTTCATGAAACCTGACAAATTCAAGCTTAGGACTCGGCGATTGCCCTTCATTCATCTGCTGATCAATAGCTTGAGCTTCACCATTAAGGAGCGCTTTGAAGAAGTTATCTTCAACATGATAAGCAAAGATAAAAGCCGTCGCACCATACAACGCACTAATGAGCAGCGCAGCCCCTACAAAATAGCTGATAATGCGAACGCGTAGTTGATTAATTTTCATCGTGCTCTACCGCCCATTAGTTAATGTCGAGTGAAAAACCAATACCGTGTATGGTTTTAATAATAGGATGTTCAAATGGCTTATCTATGGCTTTTCGCAATTGATATAGATGTGAGCGTAACGCATCAGACTCGGTGTATTCATCACCCCAAATCTTATCGCACAACTCACTACGACTAACTACCCTCGGATGCGCCTGCATCAACGTTGTGAGTATTTGCCAAGGAATGGGTTGCAGTTGCAACAGTTTGCCATCTCGCTCCGCTTGCAGAGTTTGTTGATTAAGTCTCAACGGTCCAATCGCCAACATGTGTTCTTTTGGTTGCTGATGACGATTGGCTAGCGCATTGCAACGCAACCACAATTCTTCTAAATCAAATGGCTTTGTTAAATAGTCATCTGCACCAACACCAAAGCCTAAGCGTTTATCATCGAGTGTATCGCGCGCTGTCATCATAATTATGGGAACAGGTCGCTCTGCACGTTGTCGCACTTGTTGGCACACCGCAATCCCGTCGAGTTTCGGCAACATTAAATCGAGAATAATGCAGTCATAATATTCAGTGGTCGCAAGTGCGAGCCCCAACTCCCCATTATCAGCGAAATCTAAGACAGCTCCTTGCTGTTGAAAATAATCGGCAATATTTAGACTAATGTCGTGATTATCTTCAATCACTAATATCTTTAATTTACGGTGCTGCACAGTTAAAACCAAGCGGATAATTGAGCGGCATAGTGTGCAGGTAAGATATGACCACTGTCAAAGCGCAAGTGCTTTTTATTCTTGCTAGGAATGTCATTAAAAAACGACTCATTTTCTTCTATTGAGGCATATTCATCATCGTCACCAGTCACTAACCACACCTTATTGTCACTGAGGCCTGCTAAAAAGTTGCTT
>JBMYXI010000088.1:0-9403 GCA_049608225.1 Parashewanella sp. | reverse complement strand
CCCTGATGGATTTCATTAAGTCTATTACTTAAACGTTCTTTGTCTAACACGCTGTTTGGAATTGTATTTTCAAGCAGCGTATTTTCCTCTTTTTTTACTCGAAATGCTGTTGAATAAAGTCAACCTACAATACCAAAAATAAATCACGTGGCTTGGTTCAACATTTCATCTGGGACTTCAATATTCAGCCAACTCCCCTCTCCAAATTCCTCGCCAACTTTTTCATTTTTAAATGAGATCCCTCCAATAGCACCACCTTGATTTAACTTCGCATTATGCTCTCTCAATAAAGCCAAGCAACTCATGTGCTTATGTTCTTGAGCGAGTTGATAAGCAGTCTTCTTTGAATTATTGATGATTTCCGTTTTAGCACCTAACTCCAGTAAATTAGCAACGCTTCTCTCATCCCCAATTAAACAAGCATTATGAAGATCGGTATTCCCATTGCCATCTGGGCAATTAAGCAAATCAATTTTTTTAAAAGCGGGCATTTGCCTTGCCGACGCCATCACCTGCTTAGCCATTCGTATATCAGCGCATTTCACCGACGAAGCAAATAGAGTTTTCATATCTGAGGATGTAAGTTGAGCTCTGCATACATTACAAAAGTAATCAACTAAATCGACCTTACCCAAATCGATAAGCAAGTCAAGCGGCGTTAACCTGTCTGCATTTTTTGTTGACCATGTCACACCTTTTACTTGACCCAATATTGTTATTATTTTTTCTCGTTCATCATCTACGTCGACGTCGTTTATAATCATTAAATAATGCAGAGGCGTTTGACGCTGCTGACTTGATTGTTGCTGCAATGAAGATATAAGCATTAGCCTATTCGAGAATAATAATTTGATGCATTGGTGATTTTTATCTTTCATTGCTCGCATTTCTAACGTTAATCCCGCCTTATCATTTACATTTAAACCTGCAAGATGTTGATAAAGTGATACCACAATGTCCAAGTGACCGTTATCGTATGCACCAAATAACAGTGAACGCCTCTCAAGCGGAGACATCTCTTCAAATTTGATATCTGAATTGAGTATTGCTTGAACTAAGTGACAATAACCCGACTTTGCAGCAGTAATTAGTGTTCTCGCTATACTGTCAAAATGAGGTATTACGGTTTTGTATCCTAGTAAGCTTTCAGGCATTGTTATGCCCGCGCCTTTTTGCAGTAAGGCATCAACAAGTTGTAATTGATAGGCGCATACAACATAAAAAAGAAGTGGTTTTTCCGAACTACACTCAGTGTTCAAATTTACATCCGCCGCAGCCAAATCCATGACAATGTCTACCCATTCATTTTTTTGAGCTATTGCTGCCGAAAAAATAGGTGTTTTAGATTGTTTATCTCGTAACTCTAATGAGGCATGGTGATGTATCAAAAGTTTTACAATTTCTCGGTGACCTTGTTCACAAGCTATGTGCAAAGCTGTTTTTCCTTTTGGATCTTGAAGATCGATACCAATATTTTTACTAACAACTAACTGCTTAACAGCCTCAACATTACCACTTTTTGCAGCGACCATTAATAATGTCCGACCATCGGCATTAACGGCATTAACATTAATACGTCTCGTTACCTCAGTCGCTACTACACCGTTTTTTTTTGACCACCTTTCACTCATCCCTGCGTCATCGTGAAATTTATGCAATAACATATCTAAGACTTGTTCATCACCCACGGGCTTAGCCACAAACTGCCCTTTTGTTTTGCAAGCAACGAACAATTTGCCTTCTTTCTTACATTCAATTTGTAATTTTTTTTTCTGCAACGAACATTTCAAATGAAAACGATGAATTTCAGTTTTGTCGGCGTTTTTAACCACAATAATGAATGCTTTGCCCCGCTGGTGTGATATTTCTGAAACAACAGTTGATAACTCTTCAATAGCAAAAGAACCGTCAGCAGTTAAACCAAGATTAATCTCTGAAGGAAGGAGAGGTAGTTCTGCCAGTGGAATATCTACAAGAGAGACCATAGTTTCCATTAAGTTGCAGCATTAATAATTCAATCATAGTATTTATAGCTAAGCTTTAATTGTTTATGAAAAAGACTTAACCTAGAGTTAAAGAATAAATAAAAATCTGAATCTAGGGGCTGTTGATTTTTGTGGATATTTTCAGCAATGATTATTTTTAACGATAGCAAAGCGGAACAAGCATTGTTTAGTTATTATCGACATATAAAACTGTCGTTACTTCGTTTCTAAATGAGCGTAGTGACAATGCAGATAGCGTTAAAAATAAACCATTGCCCTTTGGGCTGAGCCTAAATCGCCTTACTCTGTGTTGAAAATAGTTAATTTAGATGACTAAACAGCACTATTTTCGCCTTGATTAAGGCGATTTATTGCTCAACTGAATAATTAAACAAAGGTCAATAGCCCCTAGCTTTAGAAAAATGAGCATTAAAGGAATTCATTTTGCAGGGAAAAACAGCGTTAGTCCTAGGTGGAGGCGGTGCACGAGCGGCTTACCAAATTGGAGTGTTAAAAGCCATTGTTGAAGACTACCCTCGTAGCCAAAGTATTCCCTTTAAAATTCTCTGTGGCAGCTCCGCTGGTGCAATAAATGCCACTTCACTTGCAACTCATGCATCCTGCTTTCACCTTGGCGTAAAAAAGCTAGATTGGGTGTGGCGTAATTTTGAAACCCATCATGTTTATCAAAGTTCGATTTCTGGCGTGATCAAACACATGGCAAAAATGGGGCTAAAAGGACTGCAAGCGAACACCATTAACCCTGAAGCTGGCAGCTTATTCGATAATCAACCATTACGTAATTTACTCGATAAGCTCATGGATTTTAAACGTATTGATTTGAATATCGAACGTGATGCACTCACTGCATTATGTGTTGACGCATCTTGCTATAACGATTCAAAATCAATTTCGTTTTTTCAAAGCAATATTGCCATGGATGGGTGGAAGAGATCGCGACGCGAAGGAATTAAAACCACTCTTTATACCAACCACTTACTTGCAAGCTCTGCTATTCCTTTGGTTTTTCCCTCCATAAAGCTCAACCAAAAATTCTACGGCGATGGCTCAGTGCATCAACTGGCACCACTATCCTCGGCGATACATTTAGGCGCTGAAAAAATACTGGTCATCAATTTGGACAAACCTCAACAAGATAAGGTAAAAGCGCTCAACAATCACCCGAGTACTGCAAACATTGCAGGTCATTTACTCGATACTATTTTTAGTGACACGTTAAACAGTGATTTAGAAAGAATTGAAAGAGTTAATAAGACTATTAAACTTATTCCAGAAGGCAAACGATCTGAATATGCGTTAAAACCAATATCAACACTTGTACTCAAACCCAGTGAAGATATCTCAAAAATCGCGGCAAGATATTACTATCATATGCCTATCGCCGTCAGATTATTACTCAGAACGTTCGGAATAACCCAAGGTTCAGATTCAAGTATTATTTCATATTTGTTGTTTGAAAAGGCTTATACCCAAGCATTGATTGATCTTGGTTATCAAGATGGCCTTAACAGAAAAGGTGAGATTTTAGCCTTTATTGAGAAATGAGCACTAACAATCGTAAACTGGAAAATCTACACAAGCTACTTCGTGTCAATCGAAAGCCATCCACTAAAGTCTACGTCAACCTCTAACATTTCGTCTATTTCACTTGTTCTCATGTTCTTGGCAATTAATGCATCAAGTAATGGGTGTGATAAGCCACGCTGCGACTTCATTCTTGATTTTGCTATATTCAATGCTGTTGCGCTTGCGTGGTTTTTAATATTTTCACTTGCTCCCAGATTAACAAGTGATTTTATCAACTCTATTTTATTATCTTTTACTGCAAGGTGTAGTACTGTATCTCCTTGCTTATTTTGCGAGTTAACCAAGTTTTTTACTGCACTCAGGCTGATAACCGTCTCCAGTAACGCTACATTATTTTGTTTCACAACAGCGAAAAGCAATGCTGACATCATTACTGCTTGGTTCTGCCATGCCATGGTTTGGATACAAGCACGAAGTAGCTCTTCATTACCTGTTTTTATCAATAAATCCAGTGGCGTTTGCTTTTTCTTATTTGGTAACAACCAATCAATCTTACTTTTTTTTAAGTTTTGTAAAATTGGCGTGACAAATTCCACTGTTACTGGCGGCTGAACACCTAAAAACAGATGGTGCAACGCCGTATTTTTATTTTCGTCAGTAAGATAAAGTGATTCATCTTTGGGTAATAGTATTAAAACTAAAACACTTTTTCGTTGTTGCATCGCAATCATCAAAGGCGTTTGCCCAAAAACATCGCGCCACTTATGAGCATCTGTGTTCTCAGTAAGACACTGCAAGGCCGCGCTTTGATTATTATCAATTGCCAACTTAAATGCTGTAGTGTAACTGCAAGGTATATTGTTGCGTTGGTAATATTCTATATAAGCGATTAACAACGAAGTTCTCCCCTTCGCAGCTAACATCGAAAACGTTGTGAAAGGTGAGGCTAGACGTTCTAAAGGTGATGTGGAACTCATAAAACTTTTTTGGGCAATATGAGTATCGACATTACATTGTGCTATTAATTCCGCGATCTCGTCATCTTGATTATCGCAAGCGATATTAAAAGGCGTATGATTTTGTTCATTTTTAGCATGACAATTGGCATTATGTGAAATTAGAAGCCTAACGGCGTTGCTATTCTTGCATCGAGACGCAAACATTAACGGTGTGTATCCATCATTGTTTTTCGCTTCAATATCGGCTCCAGCATCAAGTAGTAATTGAATACATTTTGTATCTTGATATCTGCAAGCATAATGAAGGGCTGTATTACCATGGCTATCACAATAGCTTATGTTGGCTGTCTCTTCGATTAGCTGACTCGCTTTGTCATATTTCCCATTTTGAACCGCAGTTATAAGCTGTTGACCTTGGTTAAGCCGATCAACTAACTCAGCTCTAAAGCGTCGAAAATTAACTTCACTAGCAGTTGGTTGAAATGTAGCACGAGTTTTTTGCTCTGCATGGACAGTTGGCTTGACACTTATCATTTCAAGCCCCGCATGTTGCTCTTCTACAGCTTCCTCTTCAGAAACTAAGTTTTGTTCGAGATCTACAGTATCTAGCCCAAAGGTCGTTTCGGCCATGACCACTGGTTTGCATTCATCAGCAAGATGAAAACCTTTAACCAACTGATATTCTGATCTTTTATTTTTCTCTAGTCTTACTCGAAATACAGTATCAAGATATTGAAAACTGATTTCACGATCTAACATCAACGCAATTTCAGACAAATGTTTTGTCGTCAGTGAAGATACCGCAAGATTAGTTAGTGAATAATCTACACTCATTACTGTACCTAGATGTCACAGATAATTGAAAGTGTAGACAGCAAAATCAAAATTTATGTAAATATGAACTCAATTTAATTAAGTCCATATTTAACATGATGCTAAATTTTTACCACATCAAATCATCTGGAATTTCATAATCAGCATAAGGATCGTCTTCCGCCACAGCCTCTGTTTTATCATCTTCTGTCGCCAAATAACCACACCAATCAGGTACCAGTAGATTTACTCTTTCTGCTAATTTAAAAGGGACGATATAGCTTGTCTCATCATGACGTACGATACCAAGCTGACCGTTCAATAGCTTAGACTGAACTTCTTCGGTAATGTATACCGAATAAATTTTATTACTTAACGTATAGTTAAACTTAATTTCAGCAAAGTCAGACACCTTAAGAGCGGTACGGGTAAATTCCGTAATGAGTGAACGTACTTGGCCTTTTTCCATCGCCTCAGCAAATCGTCGCTCATTTAATTGCTTATCTTTTTCTGCTTGCAGTTGCTTTTTTTCTGCAAGTTCGCGCTTTAATGCATCAGAGCCATCATCAATATTGGCTTTGCGATTTTTTCTTTTTTGCGTTTTTACTTGCTTCACTTTTTGCTTGCTTGCCAAGCCTGCTTTTAATAACTGCTCTTGTAATGCATTAGCCATTATTCATCTCACATTTGCTAATTTTACTGGATAGAT
Source organism: Parashewanella sp. (assembly GCA_049608225.1). GTDB lineage: Bacteria > Pseudomonadota > Gammaproteobacteria > Enterobacterales > Shewanellaceae > Parashewanella. The sequence goes on along the minus strand of JBMYXI010000088.1, from coordinate 3,389 downwards.
TGGTATATTTGTTGAAGCGATTGCAGCGGTTGCGCTGATTTGGTGATCGGTCGACCAATCACTAAATAATCAGAACCAGCCTCAATTGCCATTTCAGGTGTCATAATTCGTTGCTGATCACCGGCAGCGCTACCTATTGGGCGAATGCCTGGAGTCACAAGCATGAAATCATCACCAAGTAACTGTTTTAGTTCTGCCGCTTCTTGAGCAGAGCACACGACTCCATCAAGCCCGGACTCTTTTGCGAGTGTTGCAAGATGTTTTACTTGCTCTGCCGCTGTTTTCACTACGCCTATTTGTGGTAATTCACTGTCTTTCATCGACGTAAGCACTGTCACAGCAATCAAAACCGGCGCTTTATCACCATAAGGTACTAATGCTTCTTTGGCTGCCTTCATCATTTCCATACCACCACTGGCATGAACGTTCACCATCCAAACACCTAATTCTGCTGCTGCGGTTACGGCTTTGGCAACGGTATTAGGAATATCATGAAACTTTAAATCTAAAAAGACATCGAAACCTTTTGCTTGTACTTCCTTGACAAACTCAGGGCCAAATAAGGTAAACATCTCCTTCCCTATTTTTAAACGGCACATCGCTGGGTCGAGCTGATCAACTAAATCAAAAGCGGCTTGCTTATTATCATAATCTAACGCGACGAGGATTCTTTTGCTTGTCATGTAATACCCTTTTATTCACCATCGAGTCCTTTGATACGTTTAATGGTTCCCCAACCTTTACATGATGGACATTGCCAATAAAGGCCATGGGATGGAAAACCACAATTACGACATCGATAACTAGGACGAAATTTTATTTGTTGCTCAACCAGTTTTTCAAGCATGGTTAGACTTTGTTTTGCTGAGCCCGCTTCTGCTTGCTCAGCATGAATTTGAGTCAGTTTTTGAAAACCTTTCATCGTTGGTTGACGATGTAAGGTATCTAATAAGATTGATTCTGCATCAGCAGAGTGATCTGAATCCAAATATTGTTTTACCAACTCTAAGGTTATTGAAACACCTGCACCTTGTTGAAGCGCATGCTGTAAAAAACTGATATAACCCATATTGTCATCAGTTTCAGTAAAGGCAATGTTTGCAACCTTGATACAGTCAGCCAACAATTCAATATCCGATTCAATCAGTTGATACAAGGCTTGCTTACAAGAGTGGTGATCTTGGGTTCTACAACAGAGGTTAGCAAGCTCTAATAATGCTCGACCACAATTTGCATCGGACTTTAATGCCAATTTAATGAGTTTTAGCTTTATAATATCATCATCGGATTCATCTGCTAATTGGCAATAATAATGGGCTTGAGTAGCACTGAGCTGAATACGATTTTCTTTGGACATCGATTTAATAACATCGATGGCTTTTTGCCATTCTTTGGTTGTTTGGTAAATGATCCTTAATTGCTCTTCCGCTTCTGCAGTTTCATCGGCTTTTTCAAGTAAACTCAATAAGATCTCTTCCGCTCTATCATAGAAACCAGCTGAGATATAATCTTTGCCGAGCTCCATCATCGCCATTTCAAGTTGTTCAGATAATAAATTCGGACGGGCAATGAGATTTTGATGAATACGAATAGCACGATCTACTTCACCTCGCTTTCGAAATAAAGCACCTAACGACAAATGGGTGTCAATGGTTTCATCATCAACATCAAGCATATTAATAAACAAGTCGACGGCTTTATCGGATTCATTAGACAGCAGAAAATTTAAACCGGCAAAATAATCTTTTTTTAATTCTTTTCGTTTAGAAGATTGCTGTTGACGTATGCTACGTCGTCCCATATACCAACCGTAACCAGCAGCTATAGGAAGCAATAGAAACAGAACTTCTAACATATTAAGCGTCTATATCTTGTGAGGGAGATTTGTTGTCGTGATTTAGTTTTTTCTCTGCTTGACGCAGTGCAAATTTCAATTTCAAAATATGATAACTAGCAAATAACCAACTCAAAATAAACCCAGCTAAAAACACAACTGCAAGGACAATTGGCAACCGATATTCACCTTTCGCAATAAAATAACTGACAGTGACCAATTGCTCATTTTGAGCACCAAAAATGAGCGCTAAGAAAAAGATCAATGCTACAACTACCGTGATAAAAAAGGATTTCACTAAAATCTCCGTATTTTCGGTGAGAAGACGTTATCACTCTACACTAACAAAGTGAATTCATAACGATTATCTGCGAAATTCGTTCGGCATGCTAGTTTCAGGCATAAAAAAACCTCCAATAGGAGGTTTTTTCTTTAGAAAGGTCTATGCATTCACAGCATCGACTCGTTCACGCAACTCTTTGCCTGGCTTAAAGTGAGGTACGTACTTACCATCCAATTCAACTGAAGTACCAGTTTTTGGATTACGACCAACACGTGGTGCGCGATAGTGAAGTGAAAAGCTACCAAAACCACGGATCTCAATACGATCTGCACTTTCTAATGTCGAAGCCATTTGTTCCAACATTTCTTTTACAGCACTTTCAACTTCTTTCGCTGACAATTGAGATTGTCTGTTAGCGAGCTTTGCGATGAGTTCGGATTTTGTCATCCTAGCTATCCCCTTATATCAAGCCAAACTAAGTCATAAAAAAAGTGTAGCACAGGGGCTACACTTCTCATTAATATTACTTACGAGCAGCTTTAAACGCTTCTGCCATTGCATTGCTGATAACAGCGTCATCTTTCTTGTTAACAGATGCTAATGCTTCTTTCTCTTCAGCTTCGTCTTTCGCACGGATTGACAGGCTGATAGTGCGGTTCTTACGATCTACACCCATGAACTTAGATTCAACTGCATCGCCTACAGAGAATACAGTCGATGCATCTTCAATACGCTCACGAGAGATGTCAGCGACACGTAGGTAACCTTCAACTGAATCAGCAAGTTCGATAGTCACGCCTTTAGCATCAACTGCAGATACAGTACCGTTAACAACAGTACCTTTCTTCTTGTCTGCTAAGTATGCATTGAATGGATCGTCTTCAGTTTGCTTAACGCCTAAGCTGATACGCTCACGCTCTGGGTCAACTGAAAGAACAACAGCATGGATCTCGTCGCCCTTCTTGTATTCAGAAACAGCTTCTTCGCCAGTTCCAGTCCAAGAAATGTCAGACAAGTGAACCAAACCATCAATACCACCATCAAGACCGATAAAGATACCAAAATCAGTGATTGACTTGATCTTACCGCTAACTTTATCACCTTTAACGTAACGAGTAGCGAAGTCATCCCATGGATTAGTCTTACATTGCTTAAGACCTAGAGAGATACGACGACGTTCTTCGTCGATATCAAGTACAAGAACTTCAACTTCGTCACCTAAGCTAACAACTTTAGATGGGTGGATGTTCTTGTTAGTCCAATCCATTTCAG
>JBMYXI010000087.1:0-9710 GCA_049608225.1 Parashewanella sp. | reverse complement strand
CAAGCGGTCGCAGACAGGGAGTATATTGCACTAAAAGAACGAGTTGAGTGGGCGTATGTTTATCGCCAAAATAATGCCGTTACCAGCCAGCGGAAAAAGTCTAAATCTTATAGTAAGTTAGGGAATATTTACACCCACTTTAATTCTTAAGGTTCAGTCTATGAGCCCTCACTAAACCATTAACTCATAGTCGACTAGCTTTAAGTGAGATAATGACGATATTAATCTATTTTCATCAAAGTGGTTATCGTGATTTCAAACATTACTACTTAAATCTCATTGTAACGTTTCATCATACTGATTTTCCTGAGTTAGTTTCTTATAACCGTTTTGTTGAACTTATGAAGCAAGCACTTTTACCTCTGAGTATTTACCTAAAAGCGCGATGCTTAGGCCAACCGACAGGCTTGTCATTCATTGATTCAACACCGCTTGTTATCTGTAATAATCTTAGAATTCAGAGCCAGAAAGTATTTAAAGGAATAGCAGAACGAGGTAAATCATCGACAGGTTGGAAATATGGCTTTAAATTGCATCTAGTCATCAATCACTTAGGTGAGATTTTGTCTTTTTGTGTAACGAAAGGAAATGTTGATGCTCGAAAGCCTGTGCCAGAACTCGTTGGTGAACTAGTTGGCTGGATATATGGAGACAAAGGCTATCTAAAAAACGTCTCACAAATTGAGCATACTCGGCACCGTTCTCCTTTTAACTTTGCTGTGAACTTACTTGCTGGCCTGATTGCTTACACTAAACAACCATTGAAACCACACATTGATGTTGAAAATCTAGTAGGGGATCTTCCAGTGGCTATCTAAATTTTGTCGAACTCACGTTATGTTAGATGTTAGCTATGTATTTATGACAATTGTGGGTATGTTGCTGATGAGTACGATTGCGGCACTTATCCCTGCAATAAGAGCTGCGGCAATTTCGCCTGCGGTAGCGACACGGAGTGTATAGTTTTAAACGTATTCAGTGTGATTTTTAAATAGTGATGATGGCGATTTACTTCGCCATCATCACTCATCCGCTAAGGCCGCGAAATACAAGAAGCGTAAATCGGAGTGTTTCTTGGTCGAATAACGATAAAGGGAGTTCGCAGAGATTGCGAAGTAACATTACTTGACGTTAGTTCACTTGTACCGTAAAAAAGTTGTGTTGGCCAGCCAGCGAAAGTCCACATATTACCCCTAGCGTTATAAAGCCCGCGCATTTGTGTTCTTGAACCTCTGCTCCAGTTGGTTTTTCCTGCAAAAGAAATGGAATTTAATTCATCGCACCATGCTTGATATTGTCCTCCAGAACCATTTGCGGAGTTGACTTGAGTAAATCGACCAAACGTACCATTGGGACCATTAGTTCCATTTTCAGTATTTGTCTGATCATAATTTTTGCTTATGCCTGTACCTTCAGTAAATCCTAATGCTTGAAGAGCTGGAGCACTTGGCGATGATGTAAACCAATTGTTCGTATTGTCGGAGGCTACCTTCACGCATGCTGTAGCTGCGTTTGTCTTACTTGTGTCGTTTACTTGCGCACCACACACTCCAACGGCTGCAGTTGGAGTAATTGTGGCATTTATGGTTTGGTTAATACTTCCCATTGCAACGGTAATGGTTGCTGTACCTGCAGCAACGCCCGAAATTTGTCCATTATTGACGGTAACAACAGCAGTATCCGAACTTGACCAAGTGGCTGAACTAGTTACATCGTTCGTTGAGCTATCTGTCAACTGGCCTGTTGCCGTTACAGAATGGCTTTGGTTTGCTGGAATAATGGCTTGTGTCTGTGAAACTTGTATACTTGCCAATTGAGCAGCAGTTACGTTTACCGTTATCTCATTACTGTTTATACCGCTTAATGAAGCGCGGATCGTAGATTGCCCTACACTTTCCCCTCTAACAAGACCAGCAGTCGTTACTGTCGCGATATTCGTGGCGGAACTGTTCCAATTCACAGAGCCGGATATATCCATGGTTGTTGAATCACTATAGGTGCCCGTTGCGGTTAATTGTTGCGTTAGCCCGTCGATCACAGTGATTGGAGAGTTTGGGCTAACTTGAATGCTTGTAAGCACAGCTGGCGTGACGGTAACATTCCTTATGGTTGATAACCCTCCAAAGGAAGCTCTAATCGTTGTCTGCCCCACATTGACTGCAGTCACTAATCCTGAATTGGAGACAGTAACAATATTGGTATTGGAGCTTATCCAGTTTGTCTCAGAGTTCAGATTCCGATTGCTCCCATCAGAAAATGTTCCTGATGCAGTCATTTGTACCGTATTACCTCTTGGTAGGCTTGATGGGTTAATGGTCGCGATGTAACTATTAATCACAGCTGCGGTTACGGTTAGGGGGATTGTGTTACTGGTAATTCCGCTTAATGCAGCAGAAATATTCGCAGTTCCTTCGCTAGCCCCCGTCACTAAACCTGCATTCGATACTGTAGCAATGTTAGTGGCAGAACTTGTCCAGTTTACTGTTGTTGAAATATCCATCGTAGAGTTATCGGTATAGGTGCCCGTTGCGGTAAACTGTTGGTTTCTGCCATTCGGAACACTTTGAGCGCCTGTCGGTGTAATTTCGATTTGAGTTAACTCTGCCGCAGTAACTGTGAAGGTGGCTTGATTACTGGTTTGTCCGTTCATTGATGCGGAAATCGTTACTTGACCGACGTTAGCGCCATTAGCTAAGCCAGCAGGAGTTATTGTCACTCGATTGGTATCAGTGCTACTCCAGCTAACAGTGCTAGTGAGGTTCGCTGTGGTGTTATCGGTATAAGTCCCTGTTGCTGTAAATTGTGCGTTATTGCCTCTTGGAACACTTAGCGTTGGCGCGGTGATCTGTATAGAGGTCAATTCTGCTGCTGTTATGGTCATTGTTGCCTGATTACTTTCGATGGTGCCGGAGTTGGCTCGAATGTTTGCTTGTCCGACGTTTTCTGCTGTGGCTAATCCTGCTGATGTAACCGTGGCGTTCGCGGTATTAGAACTGCTCCAATTAACCATATTAGTAATGGTGCGGGTAGAGTTGTCGGTATAGGTGCCTATTGCGGTATAAGATTGAGTATTACCTTTGGCAAGGCTTCGAGTCGCAGGTGTAATTTGTATTGCCGTTAACTCTGCTGCAGTGATGGTTAGGTTAGCACTGTTACTGGTTTGTCCGTCAAGTGTCGCGGTAATGACACTAGTGCCAACGGCAACACTGCTTGCCAGACCTGCCGAGGTAATGGTGGCATTACTGGTATTACTGCTATGCCAATTAACCCTGCTGGTAAGATCGACGGTGGTGTTGTTGTCGTAGCGTCCCATAGCCTGGTACTGTTGAGTCACCCCTTTAGCCACACTGACTGTTGCTGGAGTCACTTGTATTGAAGTTAATTGGGCAACCACAATGTTGAGTGTGGCGGTATTACTGGTGATATCGCCTACTCTGGCAGTAACGGTCACTTGTCCGTCGCTTATGCCGCTTGCTAACCCAGTGCTGGTTATCGTTGCCAACTTAGTATCAGAGCTATTCCAACTGACTGCACTGGTTAGATTTCGGGTTGAGCTATCGCTGTAGGTGCCCATTGCAGTGAATTGTTGAGTTAACCCTTCGATAACATTACTCGATGCAGGCGTGATCTGAATGGCAGTAAGTACTTCTGGGGTTACAGTTAAATTAAGAGTATTACTGTTGATCCCATCCCTCGATGCTTGGATCTCAACTTGTCCTTCACTGGCTCCGCTGGCGAGTCCAGCCATCGTTATCGGTACTCTGGTGTCATTTGAGCTGCGCCAAGCAACGGTATTGGTGATGGTTGAAACGGTATTGTCACTATAGGTTGCTTCTGCGACATATTGTTGCGTGGTTCCTTTAGCAATACGCTGATTATTTGGGGTTATTTGGATAGATCTTATGACTGCGGGGGTAATGGTTAAACTGGCAGTATTACTGCGAATGCCATTTTGTGTGGCCTGAATCGTTGCCTGACCGACATTGGCTCCGTTGGCTAGCCCTGCCATTGTTATTGTAACTTTGTCGGTATCGCTGCTGCTCCAACTCACAGAGCTTGTGATATCTGAGGTTGTGTTATCCGTGTAAGTGCCTTGAGCCGTATATGACTGAGTATTGCCTTTAGGAATACTGCGAGTTGCTGGTGTTATTTGAATTGAACTGAGTACCGCTGCCGATACCGACAAACTGAGCGAGTTACTGTTAATGCCATCATCGGATGCGCTAATACTTACTTGACCTTCGGTTACCCCATTGGCTAATCCTGCCATATTTATGGTTGAAACACTGGTCTCTGAGCTGTTCCAACTGACAGAGTTGGTAATATCCATGGTTGAATTGTCTGAATAAGTACCTATCGCAGTAAACTGCTCATTATTGCCTTTGGGAATGCTCCTATTAGCTGATGTTATTTGGATCGAGGTTAATTTCGCTGGTGTGACGGTTATTGAGCTTGAATTGCCGCGGTTATTACTGCCACTGGTTATGCCATCTCTGGACGCCGTAATTGTGGCATTTCCTTGATTTTCAGCTAATGCTAGCCCGAGTCGAGTTATTACAACATCATCCGTATTTGAACTCGCCCAGTTTACTGAGTTGGTTAAGTTTGCCGTTGTGCTGTTGTCATATGTGCCAGTGGCGGTAAATTGAACGGTTGTGCCTTTGGGAATCGATGGCATCGCGGGGGTTACTTGAATAGAAACAAGTTTTGCGTCAGTAACTGTTAACGACGAATTATTGCTGGCAATATTTCCTTTTGTAACTGAAATGACGGTGGTTGCACCATCAACGCCTGTCACCAGCCCTGTATTATCCACTCTCGCTGCCGCTGTGTTAGAACTGTGCCATCTAACTGATGTGCTGATATCTTGTGTTGAATTGTCGGTATAAGTGCCTGTTGCAGTGTACTTTTGAGTTAAGCCTTCAATGATGGTGTTTTCAGGTGCGGTAACTTGGATTGAAACCAGTTCGGCATCAGTGACCGTTAGAGTTGCAGTGTTGCTCTTTATATCATTCTTAACAGCTTGTAATGTCGACTGCCCTGCGGCCAATGTACTGGCTAAGCCAGTATTATTCACAGTGACTTTACTGATGTCCGAGCTATTCCATGTTACTGAGTCGCTAATATTACGTGTTGTTTCATCACTGTAAGTACCTATGGCTGTGTATTGCTGAGGATTTCCTTTGGCGGTGCTTCTCGTGGCTGGTGTTATTTGAATTTTCTGTAGCACTTCGGTAGTGATCGTCAATTCAGAACCGTTACTGGTAACACCTTCTTGGCTAGCACTGATGGTAACTACGCCTTCAGCGATACCTGTTGCGATACCTGCTGCAGTGACGGTAGCTTTAGTTTTATCGGTACTTGTCCACTGTACTGTATTTGTAATATCTCGAGTGGAATTGTCAAAATAAGTGGCAATGGCTTGATATTTTTGGGTTAATCCTTTCGGGATTTGAATATTGCTTGACCCGTTGCCAGTTTCAACTATGGGGGCTACTTGAATGGATCTTATCGCATCTCTGCCAGAATGCCTGTCGGTTGGACAGCCACTTAGAATAAGTATGCCGATAAAAATGGTAATCCATTGACCGAAAAAACGACTCCACATTCCTTGTACTGGATAAGGATTGGAATTCATGATCATTCCCCATGGTTACTTGAATTAGATGAAGAGGGTTCGTTGAAGTTAAAATGCTAAAAAAAGTTTTAGCCACAGTAAAACCATGAACTTACCAATTCAAGGCAAAAAAAGCGGTATTCGATTGAAGTTTTATATCTTTTTTTACTGACTAATTCTGAATTGTTTGGGAAAGATAATTTATGCAATTAAATGCTCAAAATTTTGAAGTTTTTTATGAATCTTATTGCGATAAAGTAAATAGAGCATCAACAATAAATGAACAATATTCTTATTATCGACGATAACTTAGCTGTATGTCAGGCATTGGCGCTAATGCTTGAATTAAACGGTTATCATGCCCTTTATTGCCATAATGAGTCAGATGCGCTTGCGGCATTAAAACAACAAGATATTTCTTTAGCCATTGTTGATATGAACTTTACCGTTGATACCACGTCTGGCGAAGAAGGTAAGCAGTTATTTTTTACACTGAGAAATTAACAAGCCAATTTACCTATTATCCTAATTACGGCTTGGACTCAGCTTGAGATGGCTGTTGAGCTCGTTAAACAAGGGGCGGCAGATTATATGGCTAAACCTTGGGATGATCATAAGCTGCTTACAAGTATTTACCATCTTATTTCGTCAAACCAAACCACAAAGCGCGACCATAAATCATCAGCTTCTCAAGAACAAAATCGTCAAATACCTCAAGTCGACTTGTGTGGTTTGGTTTTCAGTAGTGGCGCGATGCATCGCTGTGTGATAAGAATTCATCTGCAGGCATGATGCTTACGATTGATGATCAAGGTTGTGGAATGTCGGCCGACATTATGCGGTAAGCCTTATTGCCTTTTTACTCAACAAAGCAGTCAGGAACAGGCTTAGGCTTACCTTTATGCCGCGAGATTATTGAAGCGCATGATGGGCAAATTAATTTATATCATCGTTCGCCAAAAGGACTCAAAGTTCAAGTGTGGTTACCAAGCCCAAAAGCGTGATCAAAAGTCTTTGTTGCTAAGGTTTTGTTATTGGTGTTTTCACGGGTCACTTGTCTGACATCGGTTGGCAAAAGCTCTTGTAATACTTGAATGAAATGTGAGTGTTCTTGAGGAGTCAATAATGCTGCACGTAGCCCACCACGAGAAACGGTGATCCAATTCTCATCCGAATCTCGATTTAAAGGGCGTTTTAAGTTGACTTGAATGGCGTTTCTCCTCGATAGCCCTTCACCTGTTAGTGGGCATATAAAAGAGCATGCCATTTGGAAACCACCGTTCGCTCGAAGTTCAGTTAAGTCGTCAGCATTGGCAATATCATTGATAGCAGCGATGACTAAGGCCGTTTTCTTTCCTTGAGGTGTTACTGAAAGTGCTTGAATGTTAGATTGTGCGAAAGCCTCTGTTTCCGAAGATTGAGACTCAGTATTATCTTCTGCCTTGGCTTCGTATTTTAGTAAGCTAATGTGTTCACTCGAAGCACTTTGTTGGCTATGTTGTAAATGATGCTGTGAATAGCTAACAGGAAGTATTCTTTCTGCGTGCATCGCCGATTTTAATGCAGACTCTAATCCAGTTAAGTAGTTCATTATTTGAGAAGTCAATGAGTGTGGGTGACCATTTTTAGGTAATATAGTTACTTGCCAAGATGTCTCAGATTTAGGAAGCCAAATGTACGTTAAGCCATTTAGAGTCATCTGGTTAGTTTGCGGTGTTTGGCACCAATGGTGATAAGCAACACGATCTCTTAGTCTTTGCTCACACAATTCTGTACTTGCACTCATAACGGCTTATCTTATGCGTGAGTAAGTATCGTGGTTTGTCGCTCTTGAATTCCACGCATCTTTGCCTTTTTCTTGTACTAAATATAGCGTGTCTAATTGATTGTTGTTAATGCTTCCTACCATGCTTATGGTTGTTGGAGATCCACATTCTTTTAAACTCATACTTAATGCAATGGCATTACCGTTTTTAAAACCATGTATTTTTATTGGAAAACCAATGCAAGATTTGGTGGTCGCCACCGCAGTTTTAAACTTGCCAGAAAATTCAGTTTCACTAACTTGATGAATGATCAGTGTTGAGCCTCGTTGATTTTTCCATGTACCATCGAAGGGCTGTGCTGCGTTAGCAAAATGAAGTGATGAAAGGTAAAAGCAAAAGGTAACAGCAAAAGCACTTAGGTATTTCATGTGTGGGATCTCTCATTTGTCAATCCCTGAAATCAAATAGAGCATCAGGAAGTTCCCTTACTGATGCTTTGGTCGTTTTTTAGTCTAACCGATAAACCACTTAAATAGCAATTTTTGAATGCCAGTGCCATAAGGAGGTTGAACCATCTTGCCGATATTTAGCCTACCTCGACTGAATACAGTTTTAGCATGGCTGAAAGTCATAAAGCCTTCTTTGCCGTGATAATTTCCCATACCTGAAGGTCCTGTTCCGCCAAATGGTGCGTCATCTGCGGCAACGTGAACGACGGTTTCGTTAATGCAAACACCACCCGAGTGAGTGTGGTTAAGTATTTGCTGTTGCACCTTAGTATCGAAACTCATGATGTAAAGCGCTAAAGGTCGCGGACGTTGATTTACGTATTCGATAGCATCATCAATGGTTCGATAACCCACAATGGGTAAAATAGGGCCGAAGATTTCATCTTGCATCACCAACATTTCATCAGTGACGTTAGTGAGTAATTGGGTCGCAAATTTGCGTTGCTCAGTATCAATTTCTTCGTTTGCGGCTGAAACAATGGTTGCGCCTTTGTCTTTGGCGTCAGTTAACAAGCTTTGTAATCGTTCAAACTGTCGTTGATTAATAATGCTGCCGTAGTCTAGGTTGCCGTTAACGGTCGGATACATTTCGTTAAAGCGAATTTGATAGGCTTTGATGAAGTGCTCAATTTTATTCTGTGGGCAAAGAATATAGTCAGGTGCTACACAAATTTGACCTGAGTTTAAGCACTTACCATAAATAAGCCGTTCAACAGCGGTTTCTATGTCTATGTCATCAGCAATAATCGTTGGCGATTTGCCGCCGAGCTCTAAGGTGACAGGTGTTAAATTCTCTGCCGCAGCTTTCATCACATGGCGACCGACAGCGGTAGACCCCGTAAATAAGAGATGATCGAATGGTAAAGATGAAAATGCCGATGCCACTTCCGCTTCACCTTCGATAACTGCAACTTGTTCAATAGGGCAAGCACTTTCAATAACCGCTTTAATGACTTTATTGGTGTTTGGAGTAAATTCAGAAAGTTTTAATAAGGCATGGTTGCCTGCGGCTAACGCTGTGATCAGTGGTCCAAAAGACAACATAATTGGAAAATTCCAAGGAACGATAATGCCAACCACACCCTTAGGTTGATAATGGACTTTGACACTCGCAGGCGCTAACAGCATGCCTGCACTGCGTCGACTTGGTTTCATCCAGCTTTTTAAATGACTGAGCGTGTAATCAAGGTGAGTGATGGCAGGCAAAATATCACCAATCAAACTGTCTTGCATTGCGCGGCCGCTGTAATCCATATCCAATGCATCTAATAGTTGTTTTTGATGCAATAGGATGGATTTTTTTAATGTTTTAAGGGTATCTACCCGCTGTTCATATTCAGTGTGAGGTTTTTTAGCAAAAGCATTTTTTTGTTGTTCGAAAGTAAGCTTTAACTGAGCGATTTGCTGTAAGTGTAGTTCCATTGGTTTGCTCATTATTTTTATCCTTGGTCAGACCATCTTTACTCACTGTACACTATGAAAGTTTGATAATGCAAAGTCTTACGAAAAAGTGAAATATGGCTGAGTGTTTTTGAAAAATGAAGACGGAGTGAATGTTTTATCATCTTGATAGACGAAAGGAGAATTGAGTTTTAAAATTTCTATAAACGGGATAAACAAAGGCTAACACGATGCTAGAACGATCGTGCGGTAGCGATTTATTACATATAGATACTTTGCGTTTTAGCCAACAGGTTGTTGCAGTCAAATCAAGATAATGAGTATCTAGCGGCTAAAAATGGTGATCTGATTTATTCATGTGCCTGTGAAGTTGCCTCTCAGAAAAACAGATTAGTTTTGAGAGAGTTTTTTGTTCGA
>JBMYXI010000086.1:0-10798 GCA_049608225.1 Parashewanella sp. | reverse complement strand
CCGTCCGCTCCGCCAACACAACGAAGCCTCGTCAGAAATGACGGGGCTTTTTTGTTTGTGTTTTGTTTTAGTTTTCACTTAACAAGTAACAGGTAGAAAAACTATTTCCAAGGTTTGCAGCTGGTATAATCACAACTTAGCCCATCCATATCCATAGATTTTCCCTGATATTGGAGGTCAGCTAGTTAATAAACCTGAGCTCTGCATAAGCAAACCTCTACAGCACAGCTACTTATGCGTATTTCTGCGTTAGAACAGCTCGAAATAGACCAGCTATTACGACCTGCTCTGCCTGAACTACACGAAATTAGCCGCACTGTAGATTAAATTTATAGCTTCTCTGTAAACACAAAACGTTATTGATTTCTTTATACAGAGCTCAGGTTAATAAGGAACAAAAAGCGATACTCTGCTTGTTTTAATTAGCTACAACCTTGGTAATCCAGTTGTCGCCAAGCTTCGTAAGATATAATCGCGACAGCGTTAGATAGGTTGAGGCTACGGCTGTTTGCTACCATAGGAATTCGCAAACGTTGCTCTAAAGGGAGTGATTCGATAATGTCTGAAGGTAATCCTCGAGTTTCAGGACCAAATAACAATACATCATCTTTGGTAAATGTTAACTCAGAGTGTGGTCTGCTTCCCTTTGTTGTGCATGCCATAATACGCTTACCGTTCATTTCAGCTATGAAGTCATCGAAATTCTTGTGGCGTGTTACGTTGGTAAGATCTTTATAATCTAATCCTGCTCGGCGTAATTTTTTTTCTTCGAAATCGAATCCCAGCGGTTCGATTAAATGCAAACGGCAACCGTTATTGGCACAAAGGCGAATAATATTTCCGGTATTTGGTGCTATCTCTGGTTCGTAAAGGGCAACATGAAACATTGCTATTTTCCTGTTAGGTTAAAGCCCAAATTGTTTAATCTGAGCGTGACTTAGCTGATACGTTTAATGGATGATTATGAATGTTGCTTATAGAAATTAAGTAATTCATCCATCACTTGGTTGCGAATGTGATCACTTTCTACAAACAATTCATGCTTTGCTGAAATAAAGGTGATCAATTTCCCTTCCTTAAGATTTTCCGCAAATTTATTTTGAGCTTTGTTATCGACGATTTTATCGCATTGCGCTTGTAAGATTAAAATGGGTGTCGATATTTTTTGAAGTGCTTGCTCACAGCTTTCTGCCGCATCAAGTGCTTCAATTAACCACTGATCACTCGGGGCACCAAGTTGCAAACTGGGCTGCTGTTGGTAGAGCTCTCTGAACCATCGATAGCGAGCTGCACTCTGAGTAAGTCGATTCCCTTTAAAAGGTTTCGATTGATAGGGGGTTCCTGAAATGACGTAATTGGGCTTCTTGTTAGCAAATTGTTTGGCAAGCCAATATATAAATGGCTTAGGTAAGGGAAGTTTAATGCCATACATAGGCGCAGAAAATACCGCCGCCTTAAATGTGTTCTGATCGCCTTGTAGGTAAAGAGTCGCAATGGTTGATCCCATTGAGTGGGCGAGTAAATATAAAAATTTATGTTGGGCTGGGAGTACAATGCTATCAATAAAGATTTTGAAGTCATCCACGTAATCTGAAAATTGGTCAATATGGCCAATTTGAGGATCATCGGTTAATCGTGATGATAGCCCTTGGCCTCGATGATCCAGTGCATAAATACAATAGCCTTGCTGATGCAAGTCGAAAAACATTTCTTGGTATTTGACGTATGACTCAATGCGTCCATTACTAATGACGATTGCTTTATCACTGTTTGGATGACGCAATCTGCACCAAGCGAGTGAGACGTTACTGTTGATGTGAAGTTGGTGATGTTCAACTTGTTGCCAGAGCTTTTTTTGCTCTTCAGTTTGTAGCTTGTGCTCTGATGAATAATTAGACATAAGTTGCTGAATGTAAATAATGTCGGTGGGAATGGCTTCCCACCATTGTGGTTTATTTTGATTGTTTTATAAAGTCATCAATTTGTTGTTCCAATATTTTCATGGGAATTGCACCGTTTTCTAAAATGGCATCATGGAATTTACGGATATCAAATTTGTCACCTAATTGCGTTTCCGCTTTTTTTCGTAGGCGTTTGATAGTTAGTTCTCCGACTTTGTAAGACAGTGCTTGCCCAGGCCAAGAAATGTATCTATCTACTTCGGTGGTGATGTTATGTAAAGATAGGGCGGTGTTGTTCGCCATATAGTTAATCGCTCGTTGACGACTCCACCCCTTAGTATGCATGCCTGTATCAACAACGAGTCGGGTTGCTCGCCACATTTCATAGGTGAGTCTTCCAAAGTTGTCATAAGGTGTTTTGTATAGACCTGCTTCGAGTCCGAGGTATTCAGCATATAAGCCCCAGCCCTCGCCAAAGGCCGAAATATAACTGTAACGACGGAAGTTGGGTAAGTTGGTCAGCTCTTTATTCAGTGATATTTGTAAATGGTGGCCAGGAACAGCTTCATGCAATGTTAAAGCCGTTAATTCATATAATGGACGCTTATCTAACGCATAAGTGTTTACCCAGTAAAATCCTGCCTGATCATCTCGATGAGATCCAGAGTAGCGACCAGTGGTATATTTAGGCGCAATTTCAGCGGGAACAGGTGCAATACCATAAGGCATCCGTGGTAATTTTCCGAAGTACTTAGGCAAAATAGCATCTGCTTGTTTGGCGATGTAACTAGCTTCTTTGAGTAGTTGTTGAGCGGTTTTAGGGTAAAATTGAGGGTCGGTTCTTAAGAAATGTAAAAACTCAGCAAAACTCCCTTTAAAACTAGTTTGCTGTTTTACTTGCTGCATTTCTTTACGAATGCGGGCAACTTCTTTGAGTCCAAGTTGATGTACTTGATCAGCCGTCATTGGTAAGGTTGTGTAATATCGAACCCGATTTTCATAAAATGCATCACCATTTGGTAGTGCTGATGCAGCAATAGATGTTCGAGCATTTGGAATGTATTGCTGGGTCATGAACGAATAGAATTTTTTGTAGCTTGGTAATACATCATTGTGAATTGCTTGCTTACCTAGTTGCGTGAGCTCACTTTTCAACTGCTGGCTAAAATGTTCAGGATAGTGAGTAAATGGCTTATAGTAACCACTGTCTTTAACTGGGACGATAAATGCACTGATACTATCTTCAAAACCCTTTAAGGTCACTTTCGCTGGGGTAATTCCCGTTTTAAGACCCTGTTTTAACCAATAAGTTTGTTGAGCAAAATATGTAGGCAGAGCGTTTAGCTGTTCAAGATAGTTTCGATAATCTTCCTCGGTTTTAAATGTACCTTTGGCTATGCTAGCGATATAAGCGTGAAAACCACTTTCTGCTGTAATTGGTTGGTAATGATCGTGAAAATGAAACAGGTCTACAGCGTTTTGGAGTTGTGATTGTAAAATCTGTTTGTTGATTTTGTCGGATTTAGACAACTGAGTTTCATCAATTTGTTTTAACTGAGTCAATAACATTACTCTGCGAGCGTTGATTTCAGACAAGTGCTTCGCAGACATATCATCTAGCTTGCCGACATCTTGTTGATTGCCCATTGATGCTGCGAGTTGATGGCTAGCATCTAATTTTATCTGCCAATCTTCATCTATAATTGATTTCAATGATCGATTTACTATGACTTTCGGTTTTTCAGTTACTTGTGAATAGGTGTGAATAGGTGTGTGGTGTTTTTTGGTATAAGCATCTGAAACTGTGGTATTCAGTTGGCAACCGCCGAGTGTTAACGCGAACACCAGAGGCGTAATTTTCTTTAACATGCTGACTTCCTGTTAATACACGATGAATGGCTTAGATTATGCCATTTATTTCAGATAATTCTCACACTTTGGCACTGTAACTTACAATAAAAGGACTGTTAACTTATTAAGGCATGATAAACTTTGCAGCTACCTTAGAAGCGACACCGTACTAAGGCGCTATATTTTTGGGGGAAATATGATAAATCGCAGTATTCCACTCGTCGATCTTCATCGTCATCTCGATGGCAATGTAAGAGTTAACACCATTTGGGAGTTAGGCCAGCAGCATGGCATTGTTTTACCTGCAGACTCTTTAGAAACACTGACACCTTTTGTTCAGATCCAAGGCAAAGAAGGCGACCTTGTCGGTTTCTTAAAAAAGCTGGATTGGGGGGTGGGTGTACTTGCTGATCTAGATGCGGTTAAACGAATAGCGTATGAAAACGTGGAAGACGCAGCGAAAACGGGTTTGGATTATGCTGAATTAAGATTTAGTCCCTACTATATGGCCATGACGCATAATTTGCCTGTTGCGGGTGTTGTTGAAGCCGTGGTTGATGGCGTTAAAGCCGGAATGAAAGAACATAACGTTAAGATAAATTTAATTGGTATTTTGTCTCGTACTTTTGGTCAACAAGCTTGCCAGCAAGAACTAGATGCATTGTTGTACTACAAGCAGCATTTAGTTGCTATGGATTTAGCCGGTGATGAAAAAGGTTTTCCCGGAGACTTATTTAATGAGCACTTTAAACTGGTTCGTGATGCAGGGTTAGCAATCACTATACATGCAGGTGAAGCGGATGGTGCAAACAGTATGTGGCAAGCAATCAATGAACTTGGTGCCGCACGTATTGGCCACGGTGTTCACGCTATTGATGATCCTAAATTAATGGAATATTTAGTGAAACACAAAATCGGTATCGAGTGTTGCCCTACCAGTAATTTGCAAACTTCGACAGTTGCGTCTTATGCTGTGCATCCAATCACAAAATTTTTAGATGCGGGTGTTGTTATTGGATTAAATACCGATGATCCTGGTGTGAGCAACATTACGATTGCTCATGAGTATCAGGTTGCTAAATCTGAAATTGGACTCACGGATGCCCAATTACTTCAGTTGCAAAGAAATGGTGTTGAAATGGCGTTTCTTTCAGAGTCGGATAAGAAAGCTTTGTATCAATCCAAACAAGGCTAAATCTTCCTCGTACTAGTTGCAGATTGTGTGAAGCAATCTGCAAGATCTCAATTATTTCCTACACTTGTTATTGTTAATCATCAAAAGATTTGAGGCAAGCATGGGAAAATCGCTTAATATGGACGGCAAAAAACTAATGGTGTTGGTTATGGTAACCACCATTATTGTTATTTGTCTGTTAGTTGCAATCAATCAAAATCGGACTCAGCAAACCATTTCTTCAGAGCGAAAATCGGCATTAGAGGGGCTCGAAGTCGCAATTCGTCACGTTAATGAGAAAGTATTATATGATCCAGATGGTGTCGTTTTGGGCAGAAGCCAACAAATAATTGATACCATTCCCGTCACTTTGCTTAACGGTAAATTAAGAGCTAATAGTCAATCACTTGAGAATGGTTTAGCCATTGCATATAAAGCATTACAAACTGAGCATTCAGCGTTTGATAATTGGATCATTATTGAACTGCCAACCAATAATGATAATGCGCGAAAAGTTAAGTTAAAACATCACGTCACGCCGACAGATTGTCATTTAATTTATACCGAAGCAGGCACTGAAGATAAAGCAGCAGCGCCTATATATCAAACGGTTAATGCAGGGTGTTAGATTATCCTTTATACAAAATAATAATTATGTATGCCAAAGCAATCAAGCGAGTTTTCGGTGCTAATGGTAACCTCTTTGAACCTAGATTCAGCAGACATGTTTTGTTGAAGAAAAAATACAGAGGTAATGATGCGACATCAATTAGGATTAACTCAAATGAAAGTGATGATCTTTTCTATCCTGCTTGGTGTCAGCATCATTGGTTTATATGCGTTGAAAGTTTTCTCACCCAACCCTGATGTCGCGCAAAATAGTCGTAAGCAAACATTGAACTCGTTAAAAGTTGCCATTCACCGTGCCAATGAACGAGTGCATCAGCGAGCGCAAAATGAAAATGCAGATTATGGCAGTGCTGAAATTGAAATGAATGGAGTACAAGTTGGCGTATTAAACGGTTACTTAAAAGCAACACAGATTGATATAGATAATGGCATGGACTTATTATTCGATGCAAAGGATTCCACTCACTCAGCTTCTTCTGCATGGGTGATAGATGAGCAGGAAGCGCTACTCGAAGAACCTGCTCAAGTGATTGTTCATCAAAGTGAAGCGCCTGATAATTGTTTTCTTATGTATACCGAAGCTGGAGTCATCAATCAGCCTGCACCAGCAACAAGTATTGTTGTTGATTCGGGGTGTTAATGTCAGTAAAAAAACTAGCTTCTCCTATAATTCCGTCATTAATTTGATTGGCGTCAAAAACTTATCACTTAACTGTTTTGTTATCAAAAAAATCTGGCATTATCTTAAGTAACTTTTGTTATTTAAGGTGATGTTATGGAAGTAGAAAATCAAGAAAAGGAAGTCAACTTTCCAGATCATTATAAAATCATTTCAATAACGGATCTTGATAGCCATATCACCTGCTTAAATAAAGACTTTACGACCGTCAGCGGTTATAGCAAAGAAGAGCTTATAGGGAAACCTCATAATGTGATCCGCCATAACGATATGCCGAAAGAGGCTTTTAGCAATTTATGGCAAACCATTCGGCAAGGCAAAAACTGGATGGGTTTGGTTAAAAATCGTTGCAAAAATGGTGATTACTATTGGGTAAACGCATTCGTCAGCCCAATAAAGCATGATGGCAAAGTTGTAGAGTACCAATCGGTTAGAACCAAGGCCGATGCTGACTTAATTAACAGAGCCAATGATTGCTATAGCAAATTAAATAAGCAACAAAATGTTTTCCCTAAAATTAAACTTAGTGTTATTCAAAAATTGACTTTGGGTTGGTTGTTGTCAGTCATACTGATCACAGTTGGCGTTATGCAGCCTAACTTTGCAACTCAATGTGTCATTACAATCTTAGGTTTGGTGGCAGGTTTATGGCCTATATTCCGATTGAAGCATCGTTGGCAATCTGTCTTAAATCTGAGTAAAGATGTTCATGATAACCCTGTCAATCAGTTCATTTATACTGGTTATGTCGACGAATTGTCGCATGTAGAACTGAGTTTAAGAATGCGAAAGGCAGAAACATTAGCCATTGTTGGTCGTATCCAAGAAAGTGGTTCCAGTTTGCAGCATTCCATTGTGGAGCAAGAGCAGCAAAGCCAGCAAAATTTGAAGGATTTAAAAGAACAAAGCAATAACCTTTCTGCAGTAGCGACATCAATATGTCAAATGAGTGAAGCGATTAATGAAGTGGCGCAAAATACGGTAGAAACAGCGGGGTGCATAGATTCCTCGCTACATCATCTTATTGATACGCAAAGCGCATTAGAAGAGTCGCAGCAATCTAACTGTAAAATAACCGAATTGCTGGAAAACTCACAGTCATCTGTTGCGCATCTCGATTCATTATGTAGCCAAATAGATGAAGTTCTGAATGTTATCGACGGATTGGCTGAGCAGACAAACTTATTAGCACTCAATGCGGCGATTGAAGCTGCGAGAGCTGGGGAAGCGGGCAGAGGGTTTGCTGTCGTCGCAGATGAGGTAAGAATGCTGGCAAATCGCTCGCAAGATTCGGCCAAAGAAATTCAAGTGATCATTACGGGATTGAAAAAAAGTACAGATGAAACAGTTAAGCAAATGCAGGTGAGTAGAACGCTTACGGCTGAAAGCTTACAGACAGATGAAAAATTGAAGAATACATTATTAAAAATGAATGATTCCTTAAGACAAGTTAGAGATATGGGGCAACAAACTGCCGTTGCAGCAGAGCAGCAGTCTCAAGCAATGACAGAAGTTCAACATAACATTAAAGCGATTGAGAATAGCACTGAAAATTTGGTAGATAGCACTAATAACTCTGCTGAATTAAGCCAAGGGCTTACACGACAAAATGAGCAACAACAAGATTTGGTTGCCCAGTTTGATAAGTAATACTCTAATAATAGTTTAAGCGAGCTGAGTGTCACTACCTGCAAAGTGGTGCTGTTGATCAGTGGCTAGCATTGTGGTCAGTTTGGTAAATGAAATTGCGTTGATTTTATTGCTACCTTTTTTACCGTATCACTTTGAGTACCAGTGGCATTAATGGCTTTTTGATGAGCGATCATATCAAGCCTACTTGATAATTCGATTAACTTAGCTCTCATCTCAACGGTGCACTTACAGTCGGACAAAAGATCATTTATTTTTTCTCGTTGCTCACTTATTTCCGTTGCTATTTTTTCTTGTGGTTTCAAGCCGCTTGAGACTCGTTGATGAGGGCTGCAAAGATTGGGTAGTGCAGGGTTATAACTGCTGTGTTGGATCGCCACTTGTGTCGCTATAGAAGCAGAAGTGTGAATAGCTTTACGCTCGTGCTCTTTTTTACTGTGGTATTCGTCATTAACCATTGACGACGAAGACTCTGAAGGGATTCTAAAAGAGTTGAAAATGAATAATGGCTTATTTGACTCCTGAGCAAAAAATAGTGTCAATTTCTCGTCTGATCTTGTTTTAACATCTTGTTTGCCAAAAGAGTAGTTTTTTGGCAAGTAGGGTTGAAGGCATACGCAAGTACTCTCACATTGATTAAATACATCACTTGTAAGAGACGTTACACACTGTTGTATATTTTGTTTTTCACTTATTGCCTCTAGCGCTGGTAGAAGCCATTGCGAGATGCGGTTGGAAATCAATTCAGGCCTTGTCACCTGATATTGGTTGAATAGTCGTTGCAAGCTTACTAGAGCAAGTGATATTTGATCTAAAAATTTGCTTAAGCTTTCAATATAAGATGATGGACTATATGCCGCAGCCATAAACTGACCTTTGAAATTCGTTATCGAGTGCTACTCACATGCAAGCTGTGAAATTTTAATCATGGCAGGCTGCTTTGGCTGGATCACCTGATAACGCTGTGGTTCTATAGAATACCAAATCAAATAAGGCGTTACTGTGATTTCTATATCTGTGTCAGAGTTCACTCCATAATCAGAATATAGTAATCCATTTTCGAGCCAATCGAAACCGCTCGGAAGATTATCCGTTGTGTATGCGGTGCCATTGATTTCATAGTTAGGAACTGCATTGCTGCCAGTAACAGTAACTAACATTTTCGTTTGATATCCTGGGCAAATAGTTGGCTTTAGCGTCTTGATTGAGATGGTTGGAAGGATTTCTGCCTTCAAGTTGGCTGAGCAGAATAAAGAAAAAGCCAAGCTGGTAACAATGAGCATCGAGCGATTAATTATCCACATCATGATGAATATCTCCTAAACGATTACGTTGATTTGTAGAGATAAATAGCAGGATAACGTTACGGCTAAAGAATAACAGTAACGTTAATCAGAATTAATGAAGAACGATCAAGTGACAAACTAACATATTGGTAACCCTTCCCATCTAAAATTGCATCTTGAACAAAAGTCGGTATAATCTCGTCCACGAAAAGTTGGTAGCTCTCGAATCAATCAAAAATGAAGAGAAATTACACAACTGGGTTGATCTCAGACTAAATCTGAGTATAATCATCCCCCTCGCTGGCATGGTCAGCGACGATAAGAGTCAGCAAATATTTGTTGACGATTAAACAACAGCGATTCCGATTGGGAATCGAACGGTTAAATCATCTCGCTCTGCCTTCCATAAAGGGAAGTTGCAAGAGGGTGATTTTTTATGTGTTCATTTTAGGAGCTCTGGTCAATGCAGAACCAAAGAATCCGTATCCGCTTAAAAGGATTTGATCATCGTTTGATTGATCAGTCTACTGCGGAAATCGTTGAAACTGCGAAGCGTACAGGCGCTCAGGTTCGTGGTCCAATTCCACTACCAACGCGCAAAGAGCGTTATACCGTTTTGATCTCTCCACACGTTAATAAAGATGCTCGTGACCAGTATGAATTACGTACTCACAAGCGTTTGGTTGACATCGTAGAGCCAACTGAAAAGACTGTCGACGCACTTATGCGTTTAGATCTTGCGGCTGGTGTCGACGTTCAGATTAGCTTGGGTTAATTGAGATCCTTAGAAGAGGTTTGAGAGATGGCTATCGGTCTTATTGGTCGTAAAGTTGGTATGACTCGCATCTTCACAGAAGATGGTGCTTCCATACCTGTATCAGTAATTGAAGTGTTAACGCACCGTGTAGCTCAAGTTAAAACACTTGAAACTGACGGTTATAAAGCGCTTCAACTTACAACTGGTACCAAAAAAGCCAACCGCATCAATAAAGCAAATGCAGGTCACTTTGCCAAGGCAGGCGTAGAAGCCGGTCGTGGTTTGTGGGAAATGCGTTTTGCTGATGGTGAAGGTGAAGGCATTGAAGTTGGTGCTGAGCTAAATGTAGATATCTTCGCTGATGTAGCGAAAGTAGATGTTACTGGTCAGTCTAAAGGTAAAGGTTTCCAAGGCGGTGTTAAGCGTTGGAACTTCCGTACTCAAGACATGACTCACGGTAACTCTTTGGCGCACAGAGCGAACGGTTCTATCGGTCAGAACCAAACGCCTGGTCGTGTATTCAAAGGTAAAAAGATGTCAGGTCACATGGGTGCCGAGCAAGTTACTACACAAAACCTAGAAGTGGTTCGTGTAGACGCTGAGCGCAACCTACTATTGGTTAAAGGTGCTGTTCCAGGCGCAACCAATGGCGATTTGATAATCAAGCCTGCAGTTAAAGCTTAGGTCTGAGGAGATAGTAATGGAATTGGTATTGAAAGACGCCCAAAGCGCTCTTGAAGTTTCCGAAACTACCTTCGGCCAGGAGTTTAACGAAGCACTGGTTCATCAGGTAGTTGTGTCGTACGCTGCTAACGCACGTCAAGGCACTCGCGCGCAAAAAACTCGCGCAGAAGTAAAAGGCTCTGGTAA
>JBMYXI010000085.1:0-11016 GCA_049608225.1 Parashewanella sp. | reverse complement strand
GTGAAGGCAAGTGTGGCGGCAAAAAAGCTAAGCACGAAGGCAAGTGTGGTGAAGGCAAGTGTGGCGGCAAAAAAGCTAAGCACGAAGGCAAGTGTGGTGAAGGTAAGTGCGGTGGCGCTAAATAATCACGCAATGCTTTATTAATTGCTTATCATACTGGGCCAGCTTATGCTGGCCTTATTTTTTACGAAAAATTTTGAAATAAACGCCGTATTATTTTGAATGATAATATTCAAAATCGTATGGCCAATGGAGAAAAAATAATGAATCGCCAAAATACAGTTGGCTTGGGCTTACGCCGAGAAATGTTAGATGAGTTTTGTGAACATACACCTGAGCAAATAAATTTTTTTGAAGTGGCACCAGAAAATTGGATGACGTTAGGCGGTAAATTTGGTCGTCAATTTAGACAATTAACAGAGCAACATAAATTCTTTTGTCACGGTTTGTCTTTATCAATAGGTAGTCCTGAGGCATTGGATACCGAGTTCGTCAGAAATGTGAAGCATTTTTTAGATCTTCACGGGATAGATATTTACTCTGAGCATTTAAGTTATTGCTCTGGCAAAGGTCACATGTATGACTTAATGCCTATACCTTTTACCGATGATGCAGTCAAACATGTTGTTTCTCGTATCAAGCAAGTTGAAGATATTCTAGAGCGACCATTGATCATGGAAAACGTGTCATTTTATGCCGCTCCTGGCGCGCAAATGACTGAACTTGAGTTTGTAAATACGGTTTTAGAAGAAGCTGATTGCAAACTGTTGCTTGACGTAAACAACATTTATGTTAATTCGGTTAATCATAACTACGATGCGCGCGAATTTTTAAAGCAAATGCCCACTGATCGTATCGCTTATATTCATGTTGCAGGTCACTATGTTGAAGATAAAGATCTCATCGTTGATACTCATGGTGCCGATGTAGTTCAACCTGTTTGGCAGCTGTTAGCGGATTGCTATCGAATTCATGGGGTGCATCCAACCTTGCTTGAGCGTGACTTTAATATTCCGACAACGGAAGAACTACTAGTCGAGATTGATCAGATCCATGCATACCAAAATACAGAAATTAAGCTACAAAAAAGGAGTGCGTAATGGGTTTTGCCGATATCCAAAATGAATTTATGGATTATATTCGCGATCCAAGCAATCCTTTACCTGACAATATTCCGTTAAAAAGGATGTTGGTATATAGGGATTTGTTTTTTAATAATGTTGATGGTTTTGTTTCTAATGCTTTTCCTGTTTTAAAGACCTTATATAAAGAGGATGAGTGGACGACTTTAGTACAAAACTTTTTTGTTAATCATGATTGCAGTACGCCAATATTTTTAGAGATTGCAGAAGAGTTCTTATTATTCTTACAAACTGAGTATCAACCAACAAAAACCGATCCGATATTTATGCTCGAATTAGCGCATTATGAATGGCTAGAGTTAGTGGTATCGATTGCACAAAAACAACGGTTTTTAAAGCCGCTTAGTGAAGAACAAATCGCATCTGCACAACTGTGTTTGTCGGACTATGCAAGAGTTGCTCAATATTCATTCGATGTGCAGCACATCAGTGAAGATTACCAACCAACAGAGCCATTAGAAGTGCCACAGTTTTTTTGTGTGTTTAGAGATGATGAAGAGGAAGTGAGCTTTTTAAACTTAACACCACTTTCTGCTCAGGTATTGTCTTATATTGATCAGTCTGGTGGCACGACTTTTTCCGAACTAACTTCATGGCTGGCTGATTTGTATCCACAGATGGAAACTGAAGCAATTATGCAAGGTTGTCATCAATTACTTAGTCAAATGTCAGAAAAAGAAATTGTGATGACAAGCAGTTAGCTGGTTGTGGATAAAAAGTAAACAAAAACCCTGTTATTTGTGGGTTTTTAAATTAAAGAATAGTCGCTAGAATGGCGGCTTTTTTGTGACTGTGATATTTATCACGTTTATTTGGGAAATTAGAACACTATGAATCATGACGAGCCATTTAAGGATCCGTTCACTATCTTTCACTTTATCGGCTTTTTGTTGGTGTTACTAATTCCAACGCTTCCAGCATCGCTGTCTTGGTTAAAACTTACAGGCGTTATTTAGTTTTATCCAAATAAAGGCTCCAAACGGAGCCTTTCATTTTCTTATACTAGCGATTTATCTTGGTAGCCTTCTTGATGTACATCAAACATTGCGCGACCTGATGGATCGGCATTTAATGAAAACTTTTCATCCCATGCCAGAGCTTCTGGTGTCGAGCAGGCAACCGATTTACCACCTGGAATACACTCAGCAGCAGAATCTAAAGGAAACAATTCTTCAAATATAGTTCGATAATAATAAGCTTCTTTGGTTAATGGCGTGTTATGTGAGAATCGATATTGCGCACTTGCCATTTGTTGTTCGGTAACTGATTTTTCTGCATCAGCCACTAATGAATCAATCCAACTGTAGCCAACTCCGTCCGAGAATTGCTCTTTTTGCCGCCATAGAACTTCATTTGGCAAGTAACCTTCAAATGCCTGTCTGAGTATGTGTTTCTCCATTTTGCCGTTGCCACACATTTTTAACTCTGGGTTTATCGACATAGCAATATCGAGAAACTCTTTGTCTAAGAATGGCACCCGCGCCTCGACTCCCCAAGCTGACATAGCTTTATTTGCCCGAGCGCAATCAAACATATGCAGTCGTTTTAACTTTCGCACGGTTTCTTCATGGAACTCTTTGGCATTGGGCGCTTTGTGAAAATATAAATAACCACCAAAGATTTCATCAGCACCTTCGCCTGACAGTACCATTTTTATGCCCATGGCTTTAATTTTTCGTGCCATTAAGTACATTGGGGTTGATGCGCGTATAGTGGTAACATCATAAGTCTCTAAGTGATAAATTACATTACGAATGGCATCGAGTCCTTCTTGTACTGTGTAATGTAACTCATGATGAATGGTGCCAATCTCATCTGCGACTTTTTTTGCAGCGATAAGATCTGGGGCGTTTTTAAGACCGACGGCAAATGAGTGCAACTGCGGCCACCAGGCTTTCGATTGCTCTTGATCTTCGATGCGATTTTGTGAGTATTTTTGGGCAATAGCGGAAATAACTGAAGAATCTAAGCCGCCAGAAAGTAACACGCCATAAGGCACATCAGACATCATGTGAGTTTTTACTGCTTGAGAAAGTGCATCATGAATATCTTGTGCTGTGCCCTCATTGTCTTTAACGGAGTCAAATTCCATCCAGTCTCTTTGGTAATAAGCGGTGATTTCGCCTGAATTACTGTCCCAATAATGTCCGGGAGGAAATTCGGTAACCGTGCGACAAACAGGCACTAAGGCTTTCATTTCTGACGCGATGTAGAGTTGCCCATGAATGTCGTAGCCATAATAAAGTGGGATGATCCCCATGTGATCACGAGCAACTAAGTAACTTTGTTTGGTTTCATCATATAAAATAAAGCCAAACATGCCTTGTAGTTTATCAATAAAGTCAATGCCATGTTGCTGATACAGCGCCAGAATGACTTCACAATCAGATTGTGTTTGAAACGGGTAATCGTCTGCAAGTTGTGATTTCAATTCGTTATGATTATAAATTTCCCCATTTACTGCGAGTATATGGTTCCGGGATTGATTAAACAGTGGTTGCGCGCCATTTTCTAAATCAACAATGGCTAAACGCTCGTGAGCTAAAATTGCATTATCATTTGACCAAATACCAGACCAATCAGGTCCTCTATGGCGTAATAACCCAGATAACTCTAATGCTTTTGCTCTTAATGTCGACACATCGGTTGAAATATCTAATATCCCAAAAATAGAACACATCTTTCAAACATCCTTTTCTAATTGTTTTACTGCATGATTTCACATTGTCATAAAGCTGAATAATTTCCAAGTGTTAATTTATTGTTATTTTATTTATCGTGGTAAAAGGTTTGCTATAGAGTGAAGATGATCATGATGAGCTTCTAATGAGTTTATGCTCAAGGACTAAGTTATCGACTCATCGAGAAGACAGGCTATAATTGATTATGTTTTTTAAGCTGTAGTTGAGTTGTATACAGATGGATGCGTTATTATCCAAAATTTATCAAAACGTATTGTCGATAGTTGGACAAGGTCAAGTTGCTGATTACATTCCGGCGTTAGCAAAAGTTAACCCTGCGCAGTTTGGCATTGCCATCTGTAGTAATGAAGGCGAAATCTTTAGCATTGGTGATGCCGATACGCCTTTTTCTATTCAGAGTATTTCCAAGGTTTTTAGTCTGGTACTTGCTATGGAGCATTATGGTGATGATTTATGGCAACGAGTCGGTCGTGAACCTTCAGGCCAACCTTTTAATTCATTAGTGCAGCTTGAGTATGAACAAGGTATTCCAAGGAATCCGTTTATTAATAGTGGTGCCTTGGTTATCAGCGATATGAATCAATCTAAGTTTGCGACACCCAATATTGTTCTGAGAGAATTTGTAAAAAAATTATCAGGAAGCAAAACAGTTGAAATTGATAAAGAAGTCGCGGATTCAGAGTTCGAATTTAAAGCTCGTAATGCATCAATGGCCTATTTGATGAAATCTTTTGGTAATTTCAATAACGATGTTGAGCAAGTGTTATATAACTATTTTTGTAACTGTGCATTAAAAATGTCGTGTGTGGAACTGGCAAAAGCGGTGAATTTTCTTGCTAATCGTGGTTATTGCTTAGAAACAAAAAACAAAATACTCACAGAAAACCAGACTCGACAAGTAAATGCATTACTGGCGACCAGTGGTTTATACGATGAGGCGGGCACATTTGCATTTCGTGTTGGGCTACCCGGAAAAAGCGGTGTCGGAGGGGGAATTATTGCCATCGTTCCCGGACGTTTCTCTGTCTGCGTTTGGTCGCCAGCATTAAATACTGTCGGTAACTCGTTAGCGGGGGTCGCCGCACTAGAGTCAATGACAAAGCACATTGGTTGGTCGGT
The DNA here is from genome assembly GCA_049608225.1 of Parashewanella sp. Lineage (GTDB taxonomy): Bacteria > Pseudomonadota > Gammaproteobacteria > Enterobacterales > Shewanellaceae > Parashewanella. Next base: position 6,053 of record JBMYXI010000085.1, on the reverse strand, counting down.
TTATTGATGAGGCTGTTTTCACGCTTTGTTAACTTAGCATGATCAGCTAACTTAAAGTGATTACTCATTAAACTTCATACAAATACCAATTGTGTTCAGTCGGTATTTATTTAGATTGAGGTAAAGTAAGTTCTATAACTTACCGATATATGAACTATTCATGGCTTCAACTGATTTTTCACCGACTTCAATTTGTTTAATGAGTTCTGATCCTTTAGTTAAGGAGCAATTAGAACCTAAAAATAAATTATTGTTTTCTAGTCAAGATCGAGTTGGTTATTCCGTTCAGAAAAAAAAAGACGATTTCGATGACTCATTGGTACCTTTTCATGAAGAAACTGCCCTCGCTAGATTAAAAGTGTTGAAGCAATCGTTTGGGAGCATCAACCCTTTTACCGAACATGATTGTGAGCGGTTTATCGCAAACATGAAAAATAGACGAGTAAAAATTGATGATGATGAATTAAACCGCTTTGCGCTTTATTTTGGGTGTAATAATCCTCTTCCTAGAACATCTGAAACGATTACCTTCCTTATTTGCAAGCGTTCGGTTTCACTATCAGACACGTTATATTTATTACAAAAACTTCATGTTGTGCGTAGGTTAGAAGAAAAGAAACAAGAGAATGATGTTGCAACAGACAAGCTTAGTCGTGTTCAAAATGTTCAGTGTCAGCAAATTGTTGAATGGCTGCCCAAGCGCTACTCAGTAACGCCTTTAATGTTGTGTGCTTTACTTGGAACAAAGGATGGGCTTCTACAAATGATCAGCGATGGTGCAAGGCTGGATGATAAAGACTTTAAGCATGCTACGGCGTTACATTATGCGGTTTTGGGTGGTAACGTATTAAATGCTCAAACCTTATTAATCAACGGGGCATTACACGCAGAGAGAAATAATCGGGGGGAAACACCTTTTAAGGTAGCTGGCGCACAAGAGCAGAAATTACAATTTCCAAGATTGACTCCTGAGCAATGTGAAACCATTATGTTTGGAGAGGCGATAGCCAAAAAAGCATGGTGTGTAGCAATTGAAATGTGCAGAGAAAAGATTGCAAAAATTATCCCTCAATTTGCTGCTATTTGGCGAAATTATGATGCTGAGCTTCTGGAAAAAGCGTTTGCACTTGTTCTGGCGGTTCAGGGCATACGTGAATGTTCATCTACGCCTAACGGGTTAAACCCAAAACCATTATTGTTTTACGTATTAATGGATAAAGATATATTGGCGGCAAAAATGTTGATTAATCGAGACCCTAGGGTCATGGCTGATTTGTTCTTAAATGCCGAATTGATAAAGAAGTTAGATGCGCAATCTAATGACGCATTACAGCAAATCCGTCAATTGCAAGTTGAGGTTGCTGATTATTCAACAACCACAGTTTGAACCTCTCATTACAGCTCTGTTAGTGTTATCTCATTAAAAGCACGTACTTTGCCACCAAATTCGGTGACAAACCTTTCGGCAGATAATTTGTCAACAAAGCTGGCTAAGGTTTTACCCATTGCGCCTTTTTGGCTCGAGCCAATCACATACCACGCTGTACGAGCATCAATAAAATGATTGTCATCAGGGGTTTTCCAATGAGCTTTGCTCATGTCATGCACGTAAGCTTCTTTCACCTGTTTTTTGTATTCGGGGTCAAGTAAGAAGGTAAACATATCTCGGGTTGAGCAGAATTTTTTAATCTTGTCAGACGTTTTAAGGTAAAGCTCACCTTTAGGGCCGGGGAATTTTTTGATAAACATGCCACACAAGTGACATTCTTCGCCAGCGTGAATCGCTTGTGCCTCACGAGCCGATAAGGTCTCAGGTTCTTTGCTGCAAGCGGCTAACATGATGCCAACAGCTAATAATAAGATTTTGGACGCCAATTTCATTACAGTGTTTTCCTATTAAAAATAAATCCAGCTGCAACAAGTGGCGTAACAATCCATGCCAGCTGCAAGCCTAATAATCCTAATGGCGAAATACTGCCATTAATGGCAACGGCTAATACGCCATTTACGTCTGAAGTATCAAGACTGGCTAAATTTACCATACGAAAGATATCGGCTGGATTGAGCAGCATCAAATTAACAAGCTGTTGTTGTGACAATCCATCTTCCATACCCACTAAAACGGCCAATAAGCCTAAATCGAACACCAAGATAAAGAAGAACCACAAGATCAAAGCTAATCCAGCCGCTTTTGATTTTTCGGTCACAATCAAGCTGATGACATAGGCAATTGAGATAAAGCACAGACCAAGCAAAATGGCGGTTAGAATGAACAAGCCAAAGCTGTGCATTACAGAGGCAAAATCCATCTGAAAGCCAAGTAATACAGCGGCACTGCCAAAGCCGAGAACGGTGGCTAATGCCATAATCGCCCCTTGACCGACAAACTTACCTAACAGCAGCTGTGAATGGCTGATAGGGTAGGTGAGTAGCAGTAACAAGGTGCCAGATTCTTGCTCGCCCACAAAGCTGTCATAGGCTAGCAGCAGGGCAATCAGTGGGATCAAAAATACCGCTAAACTCGATAAACTGGCGATGGTTGAAGAAATCGAAGTTAAGCCAATTTCCCCTGATGCAACCGAACCGTAGTAACTTAATCCAAGCGACAAAATCGCAAAAATGAGTGTAATTGAAATCAACCAACGGTTACGTAAACCGTCTTGAAACTCTTTAATGGCTACAGATAACACTGGGCTCATACCTTTGCCTCCTCTGTAACGTTGGCTGGTTTTTTTGATAAATAATACTGATACACCTGCTCTAAATCGGCTGGTAACACTTGCAGGTTAGAGATGTTATTCATTTCCAGCAGTTGTTTTACCACTTCAAGGTTTTTCTCTTCCGGTACTTTGAGTTCGTTGGCTGAAACCACAAAATCTTCAAAACGTTTATCTGCTATTAATGCTCCGTTTAAGCCTTGAGTTTTGATGGTCACGGGAAGTTGGGCTTGTTGACGTAGTTCTTGCAAACTGCCTTGCGCCAGAGGTTTGCCACCCGAAATAATGATGGCTTTATCAATGTGCTGTTCAACACCGGGCAGAACATGTGAGCAAAGGATAATGCTGGCACCAGTGCTTTTGAGTTTATCAACGCTTTGATAAAACTCTTGGGTAGCAATTGGGTCAAGACCTACGGTTGGTTCATCGAGGAGCAATAACTTTGGTTGCCCTAGAAACGCTTGAGCTAAACCAAGGCGTTGACGCATCCCTTTGGAATAGGTTTTCACTGCACGATTCATGGCGTGAGTTAAGCCAACTTGCTCAAGGAGATCTGTGATCTGTTGCTTCGGTACTTTTTTCAGACGAGCAAAGTAAGTAAGAACTTCCTTACCCGTTAAGTGATCATAAAAACTGACGTTCTCAGGCAGATAACCAATGTGCTTACGGCTTTCGAAGGCTTGTGATGACATTGGATCGGCATTTAGCACATTAACAGTGCCGCTGGTGGCTTTGATGATGCCTAAGATCAGTTTCATCATAGTGGTTTTACCGGCACCGTTGTGACCGAATAAACCTAATACTTCTCCGGGCATCACTTTGAGGTTGATATCATGCAGTGCTTTTACTTTGTCGTAGTGCTTGTTGACGTTAGTCAGCTCTACAATTGGATGAGAATGTGTTGTCATAATTATTGGTTCTCCGTCATTGCCATGGCGCCAGCGTCTTTTTCGTCGTCAATGGCAAGCGGCTTCATCAGTGGGTGACTGTCCTTGACCCCGACTGGTTTTAATACAGGGAATTGACTTTGGATCCAGCGCAAAATCAACACGGCTGGACTGTCTAACAGCATTTTGGCTTCTGGGTATTGCCACACCATTTTGTCGATACCATCGTTTGGCTCAAAGGGGGTATCACCTCGGCCGTCATGGTTGAGATCCCAGCCTAAATAGTTACTCCAATAGTTACCTACACCGTCTTTACTCCATTCTTCTTCACGGTTCACCACATACTTCACTTGTACGGGGTTGTTGATGAAGGAATTGGCAAAAACTTTGGTTTTTTCTGAGCCAGCAGTGAGGTGAATACCGATTTCTGCGGTATCAACAATGTTGTGGCTGATGGTGTTGTAACCTGAGTTATAGACGAACAAGCCTTTACCTTCTCGACCTAACACTTTGTTCTCAGGTTTAGTCCAGACATGGTCGACGATGTTGTAGCTGATGTCTGACTGAGTAATGTAATTGAGTAAGAAACCGTAATCTTCACTGTTGCGAGTGACGTTATGGTTGACGATAAGGCGTCGTGAACTCATTAGGGCATAACCCGCACGAGTGTTGTACGAAAGGTTGTATTGCACCTTATTGTCATAGGAATACATGTAGTGAATACCGTAGCGCAGATCGTGCATGGTATTGTGTTCGAGCGTGTTATTTTTACTGGCGATGACATATAAGCCATCACGCACTAAACTGGCGGTGTTACCACGGATAATACCGTTGGTAACTGAAGCCAATTGAATACCGTTACCTCTGTCAGAGGAACGTAATTTAGGGTTGCCGACAACTGTGTTATCAATCACTTTAACGTCGTCACATTTATCCACCCAAATACCAAAAGCATCGCCTTGTAGCTGGTTGTTGATTAAGGCTAAATGGTGGCTGTTTTTGTCGACATAAATGCCGGCATCTTGCTCGGTAAGATCGTCACCCCAATTGATCACGGTTAAGCTTTCAACAGTGACATGTTCACTTTTGACATAAATGCCATTGCCTTTACCGCCTGAATTAATCACCGCTTTGTGAGGCTGAATACTTTTCAATGTTAACGGGTGTTTGATGGAAAAATTCCCTTGATACTCTCCAGCTTTAAGTAGGATTTCATCATTCGCTTGGGAGTTATCAATAATGTGCTGTAAATCTTGTGCCGGAGAGACTTTAATAGTTGCGCTGAAAGAAAAAGGAGACGCGAAAACAAGAGCCAGCGTTAAAGAGAAACGAGAGAAAAATCGACCTTGCTTGGGTCGGGCAGCAAAAGAAAATAAGCGTATTGTCATATCATTGTTGACTCCTTAATAAAGCCAGAGTGCGTTGCACTCTGGCTATGGAGTATGAGGCTTGAAGCTTATGCTTCAACCAACATACGACCACGCATTTCCATGTGAAGTGCGTGACAGAACCAGTTACAGTAGTACCACTGTACGCCCGGTTGGTTTGCGGTAAAGGTCACAGAAGCCGTAGCTTGTGGGCCTACTTCCATCTGAACACCATGGTTGGTCATACAGAAACCGTGAGTCACGTCTTCTACTTGGTCAAGGTTAGTTACCACAACGGTGACTTCGTCACCTAGCTTCACTTTAAATTCAGTTAAGCCAAAGTTTGGCGCAACCGACGTCATGTAAACACGTACTTTGTTACCTTCACGGATAACTTTGTTATCGGTCTCTAGCGTAACACCATCTTTCTTCGCCATGGCTACAGTGTCAGCGAAGATTGGGTCAGTACGAGTCCAAAGCTTATTCGGCTTCATCTTACTGCGGTGTACGATCATACAATCGTGTGGTTCAGCATAAGTTGGACCATCGTGAACCAGCTTCATTTCGTCACCAGAGATATCGATCAACTGATCGTTTTCTGGACGAAGTGGGCCTACTGGTAAGAAACGATCTTTAGAGAACTTACATAGCGAGATTAACCACTTACCATCAGCGTCACGTGTTTCACCCGCAGAGGTGTGGTTGTGACCTGGTTGATAATGTACGTCTAGCTTCTGGCGTAGATAGTTAACTTTCTTACCTTGGTAGTGCGCAATCGCATCTTCTACGTTCCATTTAGCGATTTGGCTATCTAGGAACAGAGTTGTGTATGCGTTACCACGGTTATCGAAGGCAGTATGTAATGGGCCTAAGCCGAGTTCTGGCTCAGCAACAACCGTGTCACGAGGCTTGATCTTATCGTTGAATAGATCATCTAGCTTATCAATTTGGATAACTGAAACGGTTGGAGAAAGCTTACCGTTCGCTACGAAGTACTTACCACTTGGAGACGTGTTCATACCATGTGGAGACTTAGGTACTGGGATGTAACGCGTTAAGTCAGAACCTTTACGACCGTCTAG
>JBMYXI010000084.1:0-11320 GCA_049608225.1 Parashewanella sp. | reverse complement strand
TGGATTTAACCTTGGTGTTGTCCATTTCAGATTGCACTGTATTTGCTTCAATTTGAAATGACATCGCGACAATAACTGCTGAAAATACTACTACTCTGTACATCCTTATACCTCAGTATTTTTGTGAACCAACTTTTTGATGAAAATAAAGAATAGAACAAAAAAACGTGCTGTCTAATTTTTATTCTTTAAAAGGTCGTTCACTTCAGTTTTGTATGAGTGATAGCTTATCTTTAGTTAGATTCAGACTTGGTTTATTGGGTTGATAAATATAGGCCTATCAGCCCTACTGTAACTTCTGTAATCATCAAGTAAAGCAATAGAGCTTTTAAGTCGCGTCCTTAACTCCTGCCACCTCATATGTGATGCTATGTAATCAATTGTAGGGATTAAGCGTTTATAATTGTCAAAATTAATATAACGCTCCAATTGATTTATCTGGGGTAATTATTCATAACGTAATGCATCAATCGGATTGAGCCGTGCCGCTTTAATGGCGGGTGCTAAACCAAAAATAATACCGATAGCAGACGTAAACCCGAATGACAATAACACTGCCCATCCAGGAATATAAGCTTCGGGTAAATTCGGCACGCTAATTGAAATCAAACTCGATAGCCCATAACCAATAATCAAGCCGATCAATCCACCAAATAATGAGAGTACGACGGCTTCCACCAAGAATTGCAGCATGATAAATCCAGGTGTTGCTCCAAGAGCTTTTAGGGTACCAATGACACGTGTTCGTTCTGTCACAGAAACGAGCATAATGTTCATCACGCCAATGCCACCAACAATTAGGCTAATTCCCACAATACCTGCGGTGATTGCGGTTGCGCTACTGGTAAATTTGTCGATATTTTCACGAGATTTCTCAGCCGTTTCAAACTCAAAATCATCGGCTTCACCTGAGCTGATTTTATGCCGTTGTCTAAGAATACGACTAATTTGCACCTTAACAGCTTCTTCATTTGCATCAGCTTTCAGTTTATACATGATCCGTACGTTATTGTGCCGTCTGTTTGCCCCTTCCAAGGCATTCATGGTACTGATTGGAATATTAATATAGTCATCTCTATCGATACCTAAAAAGTCACCTTGGGGCTCAGCAACACCGATAATATGGAACCATTCGCCTCCTAATTTTATGTATTCGCCGACAGGATTTTTAGGTAAATGCAATTCATCGATCACGCTTGGGCCAATAAATGCCACTCTTCTCCTTTTCGCGTCATCTTCAGCACGAATAAAGCGACCTTTGACTGGGTATATTCGATAGGCTTTCTGATAGTTTTGCTCTGTCCCTATCACTCTGGAGTTATGAACGTATCGACCATATTCAGCGCCACCAGAAAATCGACGGGTAAACATAAGCGCAGTCATAGTTTCAGCCTGTTTTATCCTTCCTTTTAAGGCCAGGAAATCCTCATAAGTTAAGTGGCTGCGCTTTCCGACCATTTCTTCTTCAATGCTGGTATAAGGTTTTATTGTGGTTACGTCAGGGGATAAATCGGCAAGTTGATCATTGATCTGTTTCGTAAAACCTTGCATTACAGCCACCACGGTGACAACCGATGCTACACCAATTATGATCCCTAAGCAGGTGAGGGCTGAGCGCATAGCATTAGCTTTTATTGCCGATAATGCTGCTTTTGTTCCTTCCATCACAGCAATTGCTGATTTAAACATGCAAACGCTCCTCAATTGACTTTCGTGTGTCAGCGACGACTTTACCATCAACAAGTCGAATTACACGTTGACAATGATCGGCAATATCTTGTTCGTGAGTAACAAGGATAATGGTATGGCCTTCTTGATGAAGCTCATCGAAAAGCTGCATAATGTCTTTGGTAGTTTTACTGTCTAAATTTCCTGTTGGCTCATCACCAAGTAGAATGTGTGGTTTGGTAACTAAGGCTCTGGCGATGGCAACCCGTTGACGCTGACCACCAGATAATTGACTTGATAAGTGGTCAATTTTATCACCAAGTCCCACACGCTCTAGCGATTCGATGGCCATTTTTCGCCTTTCTTTCGCTGAAATAAATCGATAAACCAAAGGCTGCATCACGTTTTCCAGTGCAGTGGCTCTGGGAATAAGATTAAAACTTTGAAAGATAAAGCCCACACTTTGATTACGTTGCTGAGCTAACTGCGTTTCGCTCATATCTCTAACCAAGCAATCTTTTAAAAAGTATTCGCCGGTTGTAGGGGAGTCCAAACATCCTAAGATGTTCATCATGGTTGACTTGCCTGAACCAGAAGGGCCGATAATTGCCACGTATTCGTTGGCATCAATATCAAGGCTAACATTATCTAACGCTTTGAATGTTTGATCGCCCATCTGGTAATGTTTATTGATCTGTTTTAGGCTAATGACAGCATTCATTACTTTGACTTCCGTTTATCGTCAGCATCGGTCTCACTCACCACAACAGTATCGCCATTTTTAAGCTTGCTTACTGGGCGGGCAGGGCCGATAACAACAGTATCACTGGCCGATAAACCAGAAGTAATTGCTTGCTCGATGTCAGATGAAATTCCAACTTTAACATTATGCTTTTCGACCTTACTTTTTTCGTCAACAAGCCAAACATAATATTGATCATCTTGTTGATGGACGGCCTCAATGGGGAGTTTGACAGAATGATTGGACATAAAAGTCGCAATTTCAGCACGGCAACTCATGCCTGCATACAGGTGACGCGAGGTTTTATCAAGTAGCACTTTGACTTTAAAAGATAATGCATTGGAGCCTTGTTCCGCTTTTGCTGAAGTACCAATGTTTATCACTTTACCAGTGAATGGCTGCTCTGGATAAGCAGCTGCAAAAATATCCGCTTTTTGATCAAGTTTGATACTGGCAATGTCGGTTTCATCTACTCTTAATTCGGCTAGAATTGCACTGGGATCGGCAATTAACATTAAATTAGACCCAATAATATTGGTGGTGCCAGCAATAACGGTTTCTCCTTCTTTAATATCGACCGAAGCGAGTAAGCCACTCATTGGTGAACGGAAGACACTTTTGCTTAATCTATCTTTAGCAATGTCCAGTGATGCTTTTGCTTGTGCGTACTGAGCTTTACTTGACTCGATGTCGATAACCGCAAGATTACGTTGATTTTTTAAATTGTCGTAACTTTCAGTATCAGTCAGTCCTAAGCCAAACATTTTAGATTTACGTTTAAGTTGGATTTCAAGGTTTTCTAAATTAACTTTTGCACGCTTAATTGCAATCTTGCTTGCTGTTACCACTGCGCTGGTGCGCTCGACTTCAGCTTCAAACGCTTTAGTATCGAGCTTCATTAGAATTTGACCTTTGCTGACGGTTTGACCTTCCTCAACGAGAACCTCAGCGACACGACCAGTCACTTCTGAACGTAATTGAACTTGGGTATTAAAGACGAGATTACCTGACGCTAAAATTGAATCAGCAATTTTTCCCGTGGTTGGGTGAGCAACGTTAACGTTAATGGTGTTTTTGTCGTTTGTTACCTGCTTGGCGACCAAAATACCAATAAATGCTAACGTCGCGACAACAACAATAATCATTTTTTTCATGAAGTATGCTCTTTGTGTTACCAGCCACGAACAGTGACTGGCGAATTATGATTATGACTCCTAGCGGTGAGTTAGATTACAACTTAAGCTAATGCAATAACAAACCAAACTAGATAAATAACGATAAATGGAAGACAAGCGAAAAGTGATGCTTTATTGGTTGAGAAGTTGGTCCAAACTTTAAGACCGATTGCGGTTAAGACAATTCCCCAAATATTGAAAATATTCAACGATTCAGTCAAAGCATAGAGTTTGTCTGCGGGTTCTAGCCCTAAAACAAGCTGATTTAGAGAGGCAAAGTTCTGTAGCGTCAATGGTAATTGGTCGGTTCCAGCGGTTACTACCAGAATAATAACGCCGAAAAAATTTATGACCATGGGCATCATGGTCCAGAAGCCAAAACCGTACCAAGCACCGTAAGTAGAGTTCGATTGTAGATCCATTTTACTGATCAACGAATAATAAAGAGCCATAATCGCGTTGATGATGATAAATCCAACAATTCCACCGCCAATGGCTACCCATACTGAGTATTCGGCACCTTGCTTCATATAAGATTCGGTGGCTTTACGTTCATCGATTGATAAGTCTGGGCTAAGCATCGCCATCTGCTGTTCGACCAAATATTGAGGATCCGCTGACGAATAGAATGAGTATTGACTCGCTGAAAAAAACACCATGACTAAAGCAAAGGCCATCCAAGACCAACCTTTTGCTTCTTTTAGTCCACTAAATGCTTTAGTTGGTGAAAGAAAAATATCGATCACAGCGCCAAATGCCGTTTTTGATTGCATAAATTAAGTTCCATTTATATAAAGTGAAAATAAAATATCAGGAAAAAATCAACATTTCATCATTATATTTAACAATTGCTAATTTCTTATTGTTCTTGTTTCACTTGCTTTTTTTGCACTGTGTCTGGAACCCTGACTGCATCTGACATTTTATGTCTTTTGAAACTTATTTGGACGTCGATATTTTAAATTAGATCAATGTAACTAAATATTTCGTTGATCCAAATCAATCTTTTGCTAGTAGAGTTGAAAGGGTTAATGCAAATCATTCTCGTTAGTGATAGATTGCTTGCCGATTAAATTTACCGAACGGAGCCCTTACTAATGAAGAAGTCACTGCTATCTGCAAGCATCTTGGCATGTCTATCCTTGCATGCCATTGCAGCAGATACCGATAAACTTGAAAAAATGATCATGGCACAAGAAGCTCAGCTTAAAACTCTTAGGGCTGAACTGGATAAAGTAAAGCAAGATCAACAAAAACAAGCTGACTCGTTCAATAAAGAAAGTTTGGTGTCAGCTACTTCAAGTGGCAGTCGATTAGATAAATTTGTATTTAAATCTTATGGTTCTGCGGTTTATTCAAGCGATGAAATCTTTGATAACGTGCAAGATACTACGCCAACTCGTCGTGGTCGTTTTGATTTAGAAAGGATCATTACTGAGTTTGGTTATAAGTTTAATGCTCAATGGGATGTCGAGTTCGAGATTGAATACGAGCATGGCGGCGCTGGTGCTGCGCTAGAATATGACGGTTTTGAAGAATTTGGCGAGTTTGAAACAGAGATTGAAGCGGGCGGTGAAGTTGTTATTGAAAAAGCGCAATTCCGTTATCTTCCGTTTGAAAATTTTGGCATTAAGTTCGGTAATATTCACGTTCCAGTTGGCTTAGGTACCATTTTACACAAACCTAACCAATATCTAACTGTCATGCGTCATCGTAGTGAAGAGGCCTTGATCCCGTCGACATGGAATGAGTTTGGTGTTGGCGTTTTCGGTTCATTCGGCAATTTTAATTATCAAGCTCAGATTGTTAATAGTTTAAATTCAGAGTTTTTCCGTACTTATGGTTGGGTAAGTACCGGTCACCAAAAACGCTTTGAGCATGTCAATGCTGATGATTTTTCAGGTGTCGTTCGTCTTGATTACGGCAGTTTCAAAAAAGAAGGCTTAGCACTAGGTGCAGCTTATTACTATGGCTTTACGTCAGGTAACCGCAATAACCATGGACGAATTTCTGGCGATGGAGAGTTAAAAATTCTCTCATTTTCAGGTGCATACGTCGATGGACCGTGGATCCTTCGTGGTCAATACTTGCTCGGTACGCTTGCAGACACCAATGAGATAACCCAAGCGAACAAAACAACGGCAGGCTTACGCCCAGGTAATTTCGCTCAAATTGGTTCAGAAGCAGAATCATTTTTTGTTGAAGCTGGCGTAGATTTGAATGAGTTTTTCCAAATTCCTGTGACTGTATTTGCCAATATGGATTATGCAAATCCACTTAAAAAGATCGAATCAGGCACACCTTCGAAGCGTTTCGAACAAACGTGGACAAGCATTGGTGTTAATTACACTCCAATTCCTCAACTTGTATTAAAAGCTGAGGCAGGCAAAAAGCAAGTTGCAGTGTATGACATACCAGATACAAATTTCTTCGCATTAGGCGTTGGCTATCAATTTTCTTTGTAATTAACACTCTATAAAACGGACTTATGTAAAATGATGAAAAAATCAATTATTGCTGTAACGTTAGCAACCTTATTAACAGCCTGTGGCGGTTCTGGAAAGAAACAAGAAACACCAAATAATGGTAACAATGCCAATGCTGGCAAGTTCGACTTTGTCGCGACGCAGATGATAACCAATTTAACTGATAATGTTATTGTTGAAGGTTATAAAGAGTTAGCAGATAAAGCAAAGGCGCTTCATTTAGCCACCGAAACACTAGTTAACACGCCAACTCAAGAAAACTTGAAAGCTGCTCAAGATGCGTGGAAAGCTGCTCGTAAACCATGGGAGCAAGGTGAGTCGCATATTTTTGGCCCAGTAGATGCGCTAGGTGTTGATCCGAAAGTTGATACTTGGCCGTTAGATACCAATGGGGTAAAAACAATTATCAGCAATGGCAACTTCACTGCTGAAACCATTAAAAACTTGAATGAAGACCAGCAAGGTTTTCATGCAATGGAATATGTTTTGTTTGGTGATGGTAAAGCAGACAATGTTAAAAATATTGCTGAACTATCGCAAAATGAACGAGATTTTATCAAAGAAGTTGCAGATGTGTTTTTGAGCTATACCAATGAATTACGTGACGCTTGGATTGAAAACTACAACAAATCACCAGATGGTAAAAAAGAAGCGTTTGCTAATCAGCTAAAAAGTCCAGGTGATAACTCTAAATATGCTTCTCAATTAGCGGTAATCCAAGAACTGGTTGAAGGCATGAAAGGGATTGTTGATGAAGTAGGAAACGGTAAAATCGCAGAACCTTATGAAAAGAAAGACGTAACCAAAGTTGAATCACAATATTCGTGGAACTCTTTAACTGACTTTGGCAACAACATCAAAGGTGTTAAGAATGTCTGGGAAGGTGAATTTACCAATGGCCAAGACAAGCAAGGCATTGTCGACTTTGTAAAAGCTGGTAACCCTGCATTAGCGACACGTATTTCAACTGAAATTGATACTGCAATCACCAAGATTCGTGATATTGATGGTGGTGAAGGTATGCCATTCCGTCAAGCAATTAGCGATACAGCTGGTCGTGTCAGAATACAAGCAGCAATTGAGTCATTATCGAAATTACATGCTAGTTTGCACAATGATGTAACACCGTTAATTAAGAAATGGAATGCACAATAATTAACGATATCTGTGCATTTTGAAGGAACACAGATACAAATTAATTTGATAATAAAACAGGGACAGTTGCTTTAACGTGACATGTCCCTGTTGTTTTTGGAATGCAACTCTAATCATAGAGTTTTGTGTGGAGCAGTTTCGATGGAAACTATGTTTACGACCAATAATAAAAATATATCAATTGCCTTGTTACTTACCGCTGGATTGACAGCATGCGGTGGGACAGGTAAGCAAGATAATGCTGATAAGCCAGCCGATCCTATTGTGACTTACCCAGCCTATACGGACATAACCAAACTTGGCGGTGATACTACGACAGTTGATACCTCAAATTCAGGTCACGGCTTTTCCACACCAGCACCGAATCTTTCTTCACAAGATTTAGCTTTGCACCTTGAAGGCGATAAAGGATTTGAAACCAGTTTTACCGCTGCTCCTAATGAAGAACATCCTGATCTTGATGGCTTAGGTCCAGTTTTTAACAACATTAATTGTAATGCTTGCCACCAAAGAGATGGCCGTAACTCAACACCAGTGGTTCCTGCTGGGAAAAGTAGAATTAAGCTAGGTAACGAAGAGGGTATCTTTTTACGAATTTCGAAAAAGCGTGACCAAGCTTGTACTACTGGTACAAAGGAAAATAACTATTGTGCGCCAATTCCGGTTCCTGAGTTTGGTGGGCAATTATTTCACCGCGGCGTATTGAAGGCTCGTGCAGATTGGAATGTTAAAGATAAAGACGGTAATTTCTCTAACTACAATAAAGGTCAAGCAGATGTTTATCTTTCTTATGAGTACTCTGTAATCAGTTACCCTGATGGGACGAAAGTAAAGCTGAAAAAACCTCTGTTTCAAGTTGAAAATGCTTATGATTCTCCGACTAACTTTGCGGCTTCTGAATTGGGACAAGCAGATGTACTGATGGGATGGCGTAATGGTATGCCGGTCTTTGGGTTAGGTTTACTTGAAGCGATCCCTGAATCAGCAATTTTGGCTAATGCTGACGTAGGAGATAAAAATAACGATGGTATCAGTGGTAAGCCTAACTATGTGTTCGATGCAGTAAAAGCGCGAGCAGGTAATAATAACCCTGTATCACTTGGTCGCTTTGGCTGGAAAGCGAACACTCCGAGCGTCAGAGTACAATCGTTAGGTGCACTTCGCGGTGATATTGGCATTACCAATCCGTTATTTCCCGATGAAAGCATAAAAGGCACCTTGTTTCATGACAGTTACGTTGCAAGAACAGCAAATCAAGATATTGGTACCGGCCCAGACGGTAAGCCTGAAGCAGATCAAGCATTCAGCGACTCGGTTGTTTTTTATTCGGAAACACTTGCGGTTCCTGCAAGGCGAAATGTGAATAATAGTGATGTACGAGAAGGCGCACGCTTATTTGAGAAAGTGAACTGCACTGGCTGTCATACGCCTAAGTTTGTTACAAAGCCATCAGGCAATATTGGTGGTAAGCCGATGTCTGCGTCGTTAAAAGATCAGACTATTTATCCGTTTTCGGATATGTTATTACACGATATGGGGGCAGGGCTTGCCGATGGCAGACCTGACTTTTTAGCTGATGGTAACGAATGGCGAACTCGACCTTTGTGGGGGATAGGCTTAACTCAAACAGTCAATCCTCTTGCAGGCTTTTTGCATGACGGACGCGCTGCAACCGTGGAAGAAGCAATTCTTTGGCACGGTGGAGAAGCTGCAAAATCGAAACAAGGTTTTATGGCTTTGAAAGCAAAAGAGCGTGAACAGCTCATTAAATTTGTAAACTCGCTTTAATCGATTTACTCGTACATCCAAGCCATCGAAATTTTCGGTGGCTTTTTTTTAAAGGTGGATAAATATTAATCAGATTTTGTGCTTATCTATGATAAAACTATCAGTATCAATATGCTGAATTTTTTAACGTTATGGCTACCGTAAATTCGAATTCTAGTTTGACTCCGGTAAAGGAGGGATCGGCAAGCTTTAGTGAACCAGAAAATGAACCAGATACGAGAACCTCATTATACGGGCTTGCAGTCAATGAGAGGACGGACTCTGTGCAAGCAATGGATGGTTTCCATGGCGCTTCGGACGGTGAGTTGAGATCAGAATTTACTGTTAAAGCTGAGATGAAGTTACAAGCGAGTGGTCAGCCTGGATTGTTTTATGTGATATCTCCTGAGCGTACTTCTGTGAACCCAACGAACAGGACTAACGGATCTGAGGCAGTAACGACAGCTTTTACAAAGCCTGAGAAGCTGTCGAAAGGACAAAAAAAGAAAGAAAAGCAGAGAAGGAAAAAAGGCAAGTCAGGAAATGAAGGGCAATTACCTATAAGCGTAGCGAACAAGAAGAGTGAAGACAGTCGCAGAGCGTTTCTTGGTGCGATAAATGATCCGAAGAAATTAATTTCTTCAGCAATGGATGAGGCAATGTCAGGTCAATCCGATCACCAAAGAAGTGCTTCTAAAAGATTGATGTTAAAACAACGAGTGACAAATAGCATTGCCAATAAAAAACGTTTTAGAGCTGGTGGCGAGAGTTTGTTTATCGATGTTAACGATGAAGCAGATATCGGGCAAAACCTTACCGCGATAAGTGAAGAGTTTATTGTGTTGCGCAGAGCTATACAAGAAAATGAAATGCGGGTTGAAGCTGCTCGTGCTCGATTTTATTTTTTAAAAAACGCTTATGACTTCTATCTTTCATCTCATCCTGATGAAGAGAGGTGTCTACTAATTCGAGGGTGCATATCAGCAGCTCAGTTGTGTTTGCACCTACAGATCTTAACGTTAATTCAAATAGGTCTAGCAGAATATGAGCCTATGTCGAGTAGTCGAATTCAAAGTCATATTCTTAATTACCTAGCTAAAGAAAGTATACCGTTATTTCATCTGCCTAAATATGCCGCCGATGGGTTGTTTAGACCGGTCATTGAACAAATGAATATAACCGTGCGTATGGTTGGCGTTCATGGCTTATTGACTGCATCGCAATTAGAAGATTGTTTGGTAAAGCATGAGAAATTTCCATGTGTTCAACAGTTGGCACTCAACATAATTATCATTGCAAATACGATTATTGACATTCTCGATCAACAAATCTCACAGCAGGTTTGCCAACAACAAGATAAAGATATTGCCAGTCAAGACATTAGAGTTAGGATTTTTAATTTACTCTATCCATTTTTAGGATTAATGGATGTGTTTTGGAGTGAAGAAGCAAATGTAACTGAACATTGTCCAGCCTACTATTGGCAACATAGGTTTGAATTTAGTGTCCTCTGTAATGAAGTGGGAACTTTGCCTCTAGTGATGGAACAATTAAACCAATGGCCTGAGTATCAATTTAACTTTACGCCTATCACTGATTCATTATTATTTTTTACCCGTAGTTTTGAATGTCTGAAAACACTCACAGTGGGGACATCTTCAATGTCTTTGCCTCTCGTTTATTGTTTATCAGCGATAATTACAAGTTTCGAGACTGGATTTATCTCTCGGATGGGAATTGATATTACATTCGGCTATCAAGAAATATTGACTGAACTCTCAGTGAAACTGCAATCTTGTGACGGCAGCGACAAATTGGCGATGGTTGCTCATCTTAAAGAGATAAAATTGAAATTCGCATTCGCCACACTTGTAGCTAGCGCTCAATCAGTGAAGGCAGAGTTAGAAGTAGAAACGCTCAGGCTTTCTACCCAGGCATGTGAATTAGCTGCCAAACATCAAGCTTACTTATTGGAACTGCAAACCAGTTTATTAACATCTAGTACTAAACACACACTGGATAAAGCGAAATATTCAACCCTAAAAGTACCAAAAAACAAAGCGCGACCAAAGTCTATTGATGAGATTAAAGTCGACACAAAAGTGCAAGTGACTGAGCCAACTATTGCTGAAAATAAAGATGAAGAAGCACTGCCATTAGATCCTGATTTGGAAATGCTCATTCGGACACAGCATCAAGATTTACATCAAGCATTATTCGAGCTCAATAAACTAGGACAAAAATCCCGCGACCCACTCAGTCGACAAGTCGCTTACTTAAGTATTCTGGAAAATGTTTTTCGATTAGGCATAAAAAACGTTGAGTTA
>JBMYXI010000083.1:0-11661 GCA_049608225.1 Parashewanella sp. | reverse complement strand
CATTTTTTCATTCAATCACATTGGAAACAGCTTTGAGGGGGTCATCGTAACCTGCAAGGTTCTTTAATTTCCTTTCAGCTAATCCATGCTTTCAAATTGATTACTCGATATGAGCAGTTAGACCAATAAGTTTTTGATAGTTTTCCCATAGCCAGTAATTTCCTTCATTGCTCTCAAAAATAGAAATTTGTTGAGATAAATCCTCTTCCATATTTATCTTTGACCATGGAATTCTAGAATAATGATCCAACTCATTAGAGGAAATAGTCAGCATTTTCATTGCTTTTCGTGGTAAAGGTCTTTCAGTACCATAAAAAGTATGCTTATGTTCTGAGTGAGCTTTTGTTACTAACTGCATTTGAGAAGAAATAAAATCTTCCAAGTTTACTTCAAATAGTGCTCTACCTGAGTAAGTTAGACTTCGAGGGTCTTTATTATGCCTTGAGTTAAAAGCTGGTAAATCTAAATGTTGCTCAAATAACCCGTAAACAAGAACAGCAATATTTATGCTCTCAGGTTTAATAGCTAAATTTGAAGAGATGTAATCTAAACAAGCAATTAATCGATGTAAGATTTGCTCGATACATCGAAGAGTGATTTCAGGATGGTCGAGAATGGCTGAAATTATAGTGATTAACTTTTCATTATTTTCAAATGGAAAAAGCCGTAAACCACTTTGCTGATACTTGTCTAAATTCAGATTTCGGCTTTGTATAAAGGATAAAACCGATGGTTCTGGTAAGTTAATCTTTTGATGAAAAAACCGCTTTAGATATTTTGGAGAGTCAAACTCACTGCCGTAAATGGCTTTTATCGATTTTTCAAGAGAGTTGGTATCCGTTGCAATCAAAAAGGCGCAGCCTTTTACATCAAAGAAGTGCTTAACAATTTCCAGCATTTTGATTGCATAATCAGGTCTGCATCGATCTAACTCATCAATCAAAAATACAATCGGTGTTTTTAAACCGTATAGCTCGGTTAACAACTCACTGATTAAAGTTATTTGCTCTCTTATATCTTTCATCGCTTGAACTAATTGATTTTGATTTGTTGTTACTCGTTCAATTAAATCCAAGTTCGTTTGATTAACATCTTTCTGTTTGTCTGTAGCTGCTAAAAGGACTCTACTTTCAGATACAATATCTGCCGTCGTTTGGTAATCAGAATCACCAGTAAAAAGAGTCGCAAATTTTCCCGCACTTAGTGCATATTGAAGCCCCTTGTGCAATTGTTTTTCGCTCTCAGATAACTTTTTTAATAATCCCCTTTTCCTTCCGTCTTTTTTTCCTTTTTCAAACACAAAAGCAAGCTGATTCAGTATTTCTGTACAAATGACTACCAAAGGTTCATGAACAAAATCACTTTCCCACGCGTCGATGTAAACCACTGGGTATTTTTGTTCTGCAAGCTCGACGTATAGACGCCGAAGAAACTCGGTTTTTCCTGTCCCCCACTCACCATTTAGATTCAAGACAAACCCATTTTTTTTTGATGTAAGAACAGATAACAAGAATTTGCCATATTCTTCACGATTTGCGCGACACGATGCCCAGTTATATTGTTCTTGCCATTCTTCGTATCGACTTGCCGTTGTCTTAGACATTAACGATTCCCTGTTTTGATTATTTTCTCTATTTACGTTGTTGACAACGAT
This sequence comes from Parashewanella sp., assembly GCA_049608225.1. GTDB lineage: Bacteria > Pseudomonadota > Gammaproteobacteria > Enterobacterales > Shewanellaceae > Parashewanella. The sequence goes on along the minus strand of JBMYXI010000083.1, from coordinate 10,007 downwards.
AGTTATTCAGATGATACGAAAGCGCATGAAGCTTAAAAAAAGGATTAACCAAAGTAACTGATAACTCGAAATCAAGGTTTTATTTTAAAGATCAAAAAAGGGGATCTAAAATCCCCTACTCTGAGTGCTATAGCTTGATTTGATTACTTAGTTCCAAAAATCTTATCACCCGCGTCACCAAGACCCGGTAAAATGTAACCTTTTTCATTTAAGCAGTCATCAATGGAAGCTGTATAAAGCTCTACATCTGGGTGGGCTGCTTCTAGTGCTTTTAACCCCTCAGGCGCTGCAACAAGCACCAATGCTTTAATATGTTTACAGCCACGTTCTTTTAGCAAGTCAAGGGTTGCAATCAAAGAACCACCTGTTGCTAACATTGGGTCAACCACGAGCGCTAAACGCTCATCAATTTCGCTGGCTAATTTTTCAAAGTATGGAACTGGCTCTAATGTTTCTTCATCACGATAGATACCAACTACAGAAATACGCGCGCTTGGCATGTGCTCAAGTACACCATCCATCATGCCCAACCCAGCACGAAGAATTGGTACAACAGTGACTTTCTTTCCTTTGATTTGATCAACTTCAACGGGGCCATTCCAGCCATCAATAGTCACTCTTTCAGTTTCTAAATCGGCGGTGGCTTCGTAAGTTAATAGGCTACCCACTTCTGCCGCTAACTCGCGAAAACGCTTAGTGCTGATATCACCTTCACGCATTAATCCGATTTTGTGGCGTACTAACGGATGCTTCACTTCTACGACTTTCATAGCCTACTCCTGTTTATTTTTTCATATACGCAAACTATTGAGCTTGATCTCAGTTCACTACCAAAAGGCAAATTGGCTGAATACTAATGGATTTGTTTAAGTAATAAAACATAAAGTTTCACAAACTCCGCAAATCGTGATCTATGTCTACAACTCACTGTAAAGAAAGAACAAAAAACAAACTAGAACACTGTGTTCTCAATCTCAATCTCGCTTTCCGCATTACTAACAAGCTGTTAAAATACCGCCCAAAATAAATACCCTACAACGACGTACCCAAAGAGGATCTCCCGTGACCAATCCTACCTCTCTAAGCTATAAAGATGCTGGTGTTGATATTGATGCAGGTAACGCATTAGTGGATAACATAAAATCTGCAGTAAAACGTACTCACAGACCTGAAGTATTAGGTAATTTAGGTGGATTTGGTGCACTGTGTGAACTACCAACCAAATACAAACAACCTCTTTTAGTTTCAGGCACTGACGGTGTAGGTACAAAACTTCGCCTCGCCATTGATTACCAAAAACACGATACCGTCGGTATTGATTTGGTTGCTATGTGCGTGAACGATTTGATTGTTCAAGGTGCAGAGCCATTATTCTTTCTAGATTACTATGCAACAGGCAAATTAGATGTGAATACTGCAACCTCGGTAGTAAATGGTATTGCAGAAGGCTGTCACCAATCAGGTTGTGCATTAATTGGCGGCGAAACCGCTGAAATGCCAGGCATGTATGAAGGTGAAGACTACGACTTAGCAGGCTTCTGTGTCGGCGTTGTTGAAAAAGCAGACGTGATTGATGGAACGAAAGTCAAAGATGGTGATGCGCTCATTGCATTAGCGTCAAGCGGCCCACATTCAAATGGGTACTCATTAATTCGCAAGGTATTAGAAGTCTCTCAGGCTGATCCAAAACAAGAATTAGCGGGCAAGCCTCTCATCGACCACCTACTAGAACCAACTCGTATCTACATCAAGCCACTGTTAAAGCTTATTGAAGCATCAGAGGTTCATGCCATGTCACACATTACAGGTGGTGGTTTCTGGGAAAACATTCCTCGAGTACTTCCTGAGAATTGCAAAGCTGTGATTGATGGTAGCTCTTGGCAGTGGCCTGTTGTGTTTGATTGGTTAAAGCAAAATGGCAACATCACTGAACATGAAATGTATCGTACCTTTAACTGTGGTGTCGGTATGATTATTGCTCTACCAAACGATAAAGTAGACACAGCATTATCATTATTGGAGTCTGAGGGTGAAAATGCTTGGTTAATCGGTAAAATAGCGGCACGTAACGATGACGAAGAACAAGTGGAGATCCGTTAATGGATTCAACTCAGCCGTACGCCAATAAACCATGCCGTATTTTGGTTTTAGTTTCTGGCAATGGCAGTAATTTACAAGCCATCATTGATGGTTGCGATGATCACCTTTTAGGTGATGTGGTTGGTGTGATCAGTAACCGTGCTGATGCCTATGGACTCACCCGCGCACACCAACACGAAATTGATACTAGCTGCGTAATTGCTGCTAAAGGTGAAGACAGAGCTGATTATGATGCGCGCCTACAGCTAGCTATTGATAAATATCAGCCTGATTTGATTGTATTAGCAGGATTTATGCGTATTTTAAGTTCGCAATTAGTTAACGCGAACTTAGGGAAAATAATTAATATTCATCCTTCGCTATTACCTAAATACACAGGACTTGATACTCATCAGCGTGCCATTGATGCAGGTGACAGCGAACATGGTGCCAGTGTGCATTTTGTCATTCCAGAATTGGACGCTGGTCCTGTAATCCTCCAAGCCAAAGTTCCTATTTATCCTGACGACACCGCTGAGGTCCTCGCTCAACGAGTACATGAACAAGAACACGCCATTTATCCATTAGTGGTAAAGTGGTTCAGTCAAAATCGATTGAAAATGTTAAATGGACAATGTTATCTTGATGAGCAATTGCTTGGCCCTCAAGGTCACGCACCTGATTAATTCATCATCAGAAAATCACAAAAAAGAGGCTTATGCCTCTTTTTTTAACACCAGTTTTTTTATGTCACGCCCAGATAATAGAAGGTTAACAATGAGAAAACCAATTGCTATTAGTACACTTTTCATCAGTGCGTTATCGCTTCTCAGTGCTTGCGGTAGTCATCATAAAATAGAGCCAACAAACTCATCCACTTCAATTACTCTTCCAACCACAGATAAAATAACGGCTGATCAATTTAATGAAGCACGATTTCGTAACGACATTAAAGTACTTGCTTCTGATGAGTTTGAAGGGCGAGCACCAGCAACTATCGGTGAAAAGAAAACCCTTGCTTATTTAACGGCTGAATTTAAAAAAATGGGGTTAACAGGCGCGAACAAAGGCAGTTATTTACAAGCTGTGCCTATGATCAGCTACACCACAGATGAAGCAAGTGCTCACGTTACGCTAGGTGAATTGCCACTAACTTATCGTAAAGATGTGGTGATTAACAGCCGCAAAAACACAACAAAAATCGACATCAATAAAGCACCATTAGTGTTTGTTGGCTACGGCATCAATGCCCCTGAATATCAGTGGAATGATTATCAAGGTGTCGATATGAAAGGCAAGATTGCAGTTATCTTAGTCAATGATCCAGGCTTTGCTCGACCTGATTTAGGTAAATTCAATGGTAAAACGATGACCTACTATGGTCGTTGGGATTACAAATATGCCGAAGCGAGTCGTCAAGGTGCTATTGGTGCGTTAATTATTCATCAAACAGAACCTGCATCTTACCCTTGGTCGGTAGTTGAAAACAGCTGGACAGGGGCACAGCAAGATTTAGCTGCTGAAGATCAAGCCAACCACAAAAAAATTGATGTGGAAGGGTGGATAACACTCGATATTGCAAAACAGCTATTTAAAAAATCGGCGCTAGATTTTAGCTCATTAGCAAATCAAGCGGCAATTAAACCGACGTTTGCCAAGCTAAAACAAACAGCCAACATTAAATTTACCAATCAAATCAGCTACGCAGACAGCTATAATGTGGTTGCCACGCTAGAGGGAACAAGTGCCAAGGATGAGCACATCGCTTTTATCGCACACTGGGATCATATTGGCAAAGATGAAACTAAAACAGGCGATCAAATCTATAATGGTGCGTTAGATAATGCCTCTGGTACAGCTGGCATTATGGAAATTGCACGCCTTTTTGCTCAGAAAGCTATAAATGGTCAGCCACTTAAGCGTTCCATCACCTTTATTGCTGCAACAGGTGAAGAACAAGGATTGCTCGGCTCTCGTTATTACGCTGAACATCCTCTTTATCCATTAGATAAAACCGTCGCAGTTTTTAATCTCGACAGCACCAATATTTATGGCAAAACCAAAGATTATAAAATCGTAGGTAAAGGAAAGTCTCAATTAGAAAACTACCTAATCCAAGCAGCCTTAACTCAAAATCGTGTTGCAATGCCTGAGGCTCACCCAGAAGCTGGCGGGTTCTTCCGCTCAGATCACTTTAGCTTTGCTAAATTTGGTGTGCCAGCAGTATTTGCAGGTGGTGGCAGTCAACCCGTTGATGCTGAAACTGCTAACTACAAAAAACACATGCAACAAATTCGTAAAGGGTGTTATCACAGCGTCTGTGATGAGTATCGCTCAGATTGGAATGTCGAGGGCGCACTACAAGATCTCGCTGTTTATGCTCAAGCAGCTGAAAAACTCGCCAATGATGGTGCATGGCCAGGTTACTATCACGGCACCGAGTTTTATTATCTTCGCCCTGCAAAGTAATAACATTGAATGATGTGCTGGTGCTGATGATCGTGCCAGCACACTTATTTTTAAAACGTTAATTTAATCAGCTTCGTTCATTACGCTTAAAAAATATGCTAGCTTAATTTATTACTTTTAAAAATTGACAAAAGGAATTATCAAATGAGCTATCAAAATGACGCCAATCTCCCCCTTTCTGATTACGACTCCAATGCCAAAACTCACGCACTCATTGCTTATGTACTGATGGGACTGGGGCTCCTTACCGGTATATTTTGGTTTGTAGGTTTTATTTGGGCCATGGTCAAAAAGGCAGATGCGACCCAAAGTATTTTTCAAGATCATTACAAAAATATCTGTTCAGTGTTTGTTTGGGGGCTAATCTTCAGTTTAATTGGTATCGTCACTGTATGGTTTTTTGTTGGTTGGTTTATTTTATTCGCCGTATTTATTTGGACGATTTACCGACTAGTTAAAGGCGTTGCTAACTTAACCTCTAATCGTCCATTTTCAGGCTAACTTTTAACAATTGATGCGCAATTCATTGAGATTTTATAAAGTTTTTTGCGCTCAATTCTAATAGATCAAGTACATTTTCAAACCCTTCATCACCGCCATAATAGGGATCAGGTACTTCGGCTTCATTGTCAGCATTAAACGATAACATCAGTTTAAGTTTACTTCGATACTGAACAGGGCAACGCAAAGTTAAATCGGCAAGATTGGCTTTATCTGCGGCAAGAATTAAATCAAACTTTTCAAAGTCAGAATCGACAACTTGCCTAGCTGTGATACCTTGAAAACTCAATCCACGCTTTTCACCAGCCACTCTTGCTCTAAGATCAGGTAAATTACCTTGATGAAACCCGATCGTACCAGCACTGTCCAGTTTGATATTACTGACCCCAGCTCGCTCAAGCTCTTTTCTAAATACTGCCTCAGCAGTGGGTGAGCGGCATATATTGCCCATACATACGAATAAAATAGAATGTACTGAATTCATGTTATTGACCTATTCTTGATAAATCTGATTGTCTGATCTAATTCTGAGAAAACTGGCAAATCGTGGCGTGCCTTTTTGAGTCATCCCATAATATTTATAAGTTATCACACTACCGACTTTAGGAGGATGTTGTCTATCTTTATTGGTAAAACCTGACCCAATTTTAAAGCGTTTCCCCGATGGCATTTCCACCAGCAAAGCTCCCATCATCCCCTCAAACTTGCCCTTACCTTCAAGGTGTTTAACAACGATTGCTTCAGCGTCCGAATACAGCTTCATTTTCATTAAGTCAGGATTTCGACCATCTCGATATAAGCTGGTCTTTTTATGCAGCATTAACCCTTCGCCGCCTTGTGCAACTATCTTTGTTAGCCACTGCTCTAGTGCGGCTTTATCCTTAACACTTGTTTGCTTTATTACTGATAAATGTGAGCTAACGCCACCAAATTTATTTAAGGCATAGCGATATCGTTGAACAAAAGAACCTTGATGCTCAGGTACATCAAACACCATAAAGCGAACGTTTTTCCAATCTATATACTTGGTATCTTTGGTTCGAACCAATGCGGAAACTTGTTCAAACTTGCCCCTGCCAATCCACAATTCTCCATCTAATACTTCCATGGGAAAATTTTGAGTGAATTGCAGCGGCAACTCAATCTTATTGCCTGCTCGTGTCCACATCTGTTTTCCGTCCCAGCGTCCTCTTACACCATCATATTTTTCACTTACAAGGTATGAACCGATCGGAGATGTCAGTTGTAGTTTACTCGCGAGCTGAAGCTCTCTTTCCATTGGCAGCGCGTTAGCTAAGCATGCATAAGTGGAAATAACTAGCAGAGACAGCACTCGGTAAATAACAGAACTAACGGGAAAGTAAAAGGTGATTTTCATATGCATCCTTGCTGTAGTGACTGACACCTAACTATTTAACATACTCAGTTTTAACTATTTTTCAAGGAGCACAGCCGCAACTAAACGTAACACTCCCACGCTGTATACAATACAAAGAGATTAACAAAGTTTAATTTTTGCTCGTCAAAAAACATGACATTATGTTAGCAAAATCATTAGATAAAGCGGATATAATACAGCTATGGCTACATGTGCGGTTGAGCGGCAAACAGCAGTCAATATCACCATAAATGCTTCAAAGATCACCAGCAAACAATTAACTCAAATCACAGATCCGAATACACAAAAATTTCTCGTTACTTTCGAGCATCAAACGGACTCAAGCAAAAATCAATCGTACAAATTAACTGTCATTCACAACGTTTACCCCCCTTCTCTTTATGCATTACGCTATTTTCATACCGAAGCTAAAGAAAATCAGGAAGTATCAGAAGCACCTCAATGGGTAATCAATGCACGAGAAGCAATAGAATACAAACTTACACAATCCAAAGACTTAGTAACCCAAGCAGAGAGAGCTAACCGTGAAGGAGTCAGTCAAATCGTTCAAGATGGGGCCAATATTAACCATCAAGACAAGCATGGCAACACAGCGTTGTATTACTTAGCACGAACAAGAAATCAAGACGATTCATTACTTGGGGTATTGCTTGAACAGGGGGCAAATCCATTTTTACCGAATAACGAGGGCTGGTCTGCATTTCACCACATGTGCGCTACTGGAAAAGTAACTGTGATTGAATTAATTATTCGAGAAGCGAAAAATCCATCGACTGATTTTGCGTTTAATCAACAACAGCTATTAACAGCCTTTGACGCCAAAGCTCAACTAAGCAAAAGTACACCTTGCACACCTTTAATGCTCACAGCTAAAAAAGGCTTTGGCGAACTTGCATATCGATTAATCGAAGCAGGTGTATCATTGAAAGGGTTTAAGAAAGTAGAAGATATAAGCACGCTTGCCCCATGGCTAGAACGCTCATCTTTCAAAAAAGAAATAACAAGATTCCCAATTAAGCGCTCGGCCTTTGGCGTAGAAAAAGGTGCTATATCTTTCAGGGCGTTAACTAACAGCGATGAAGACTCAGCCAGCGCTGTAGATGATGATAAATCGACTGGAATTAGCCCATATATCAGGAAGTCAGAGGATAAATCAGAAGGTAAATCAGCTTATTTTGGCAAACGCAATTTTAGGTACTCAGATGAAGAAAGTGAAGGAAACAGGTTCATTGATAATAAAGAGATATAGAGACTCAATATCAACCATCCCCTATTTCTTCGAATAAGTTCCTTTTATTAGGTGTAGCTAAAAATGAGACAGTCTGAGACAAAAATCAGCTTTTCATCAGTTTTATTTCAAGTAATGTTTTCAAGCATAGTGCAGATTACAAGCTCTTTAACCTTTACAAAGAGAAAGTAAATGTATCAATGTATAAAGTTCATCATCAGCATTCTAGTACTTGGAAATATCACGTTTAATTGTTTAGCTGATAGCAAAGTACAGCGAGAATTTAATCATCAATTAAAATCTGATATCAAAGAGGCAAATATCACTGTTTATTTGCCTGAAGATTACCATCAATCTCAACAGCAATACTCGGTGCTTTATACCACGGCTGGAAATCGCAGATTTGAGTTGATGAAAGCCATACTCGACTGGCATACTCATGTAGACTGGAGCCCTATTCCTCCTCTTATCTTGGTAAGCGTGCCAACAATAACTGACGGTAAAAAACAAAATAAATATGATGGTGCATCAGGGAAGTTCAATTTAGCCACAACACAATGGCTAAAAACAGCCCTGTTACCCTTTATTAAAGCCAACTATAGAGCCGCAGGAAAACAGATACTAGAAGGATTTTCTTCTTACGGTAATTTGCCGATTTATGTATATCAGAAGCAACCACAGCTATTTGATGCATACATAAGTCTTAGCCCAGCTCTTTCCTTAGATAAATCAGGCTTAATTGAAAACTTTACAACCAAGAAAATGAAAAATAACAAGCAATTATACGCAGACAAACCCTTGTTTTTATCCCTTGGCAGTATAGGTCAAGACCAAAAGCAATATCAAAAGTTAACAAGCACCTTAATGCCTTTATCAAATTACACTCAAATAACCTTTGCAGATGACAGTAATAACTATTATTTACAGCCGCCAATAACAAGATTCACCTTAACGCTTGAGCATTATTTTAAAAAGATAACTCCGCTAGCTGACTAAATTTTTCAGGAAAAGTGTGTGCTAAATAACGCCGTTTTGTTGGTTCAATATCATAAATAAACGGCGTTTTTTTCTCATATTTATCAAATAATTCAATTTTTCCTGTTTGATCGTATCGCCAGATATTGAATTTTTTATCTTGGAAATAAATTCCTGCATCACGCGTTATAAACAATACATGCAGCATAAAATCAGCTTGGGGCTTTATTAACTTGGGTTGCGCGTTTTTAGTATCCAAATTGAATTCAAACAACGTTCCCAAAGAATCACTAAACAGCAACCGACTTTCAAGCAGTTGTCCCCAGCTAATATCACCTTGATAAATGACTTCCAATACCGCCGTTTTTATTGAATACTTAACAATTTGACCATGGGAGCCGTCCTTCAAAAGTAACAATAATGTGTGATCATCAATCGCTTGTAACACATTCAACTTTGTTTGGGGTATGGCGAGCTTAATATCAGTACCCTGTTGTTTGCGTAATCGTAATTCACCATTGCTAAGATAAACGAGATCTTTGCCCCTACCCAGCCATACGTACTCGTCAATGCCTTGCTCGCTATTCGTCAAGCGAGAAACTTGCCCGCCAGCAACTAACCAGAGCTGGTTACTGCCATTTCGATCACTCAAAAAGCTGATCTCATCAGATTTTGGCCGAAATCTCGGCATTCGATCATTGGCATAATGTTGATCAAGTAACGAAATATCTTTGGTATTGCTTTGAGCACCAACCAACAAAATTTTCCGTCTATTTTGTGCCAATGAAATCAACAACTTGTTATTGCTCGTAACGATGGTTTGCTTGATATTTCTCGGATGAGCGACAGCATTACTATTAATATAACCACGATCGGAATACCAATGAATCATATTGTTCGTAGTCAGTGCGACGGTAACAGCTTCATCACTAGATTGGGACTTCACTGACAGTGCTAGTTGAGTCTGTGATGTAAATTCCTTTTCAATGGAAAGCTGCTGCTGAATAAGTAACCGTCCCTCGTCGGTGAGTTTTCCGTAAGACAAACTTGCGCCTTCACCTTTGCTTTGCAATATCCCCAGTACTCGACTTGAAACATGATAATCCCAAGCAATAACATTATTGGTTGACTGCAACAGTTTTAATTGAGATGAAGTGTTACTCGTTTGATCAAACATCATTAAACGAGAACGACCTATTTTATCCATCGCTTGGTATAAATAACTATGCTTGCTAACTTGAGTTAGCGAATGATTAAACTGGCTACGACACGAAAACAAACGTTTTTCCGTTGCACTTTGTACATCCAATTCAAATAAGCTTGAACACTTTGTGAACTTTTTTCTTTCTATCCTTG
>JBMYXI010000082.1:0-12028 GCA_049608225.1 Parashewanella sp. | reverse complement strand
GGGAGCTGGTTGCGGGGGCCGGATTTGAACCGACGACCTTCGGGTTATGAGCCCGACGAGCTACCAAGCTGCTCCACCCCGCGTCAACTGCGGCAAGTATAGTGATTATCACCTTTACTTGCAATAACAAATAATGAAATTGTTCATTTTTCACTATTTGTTAATCTTGGTGCCGAAGGCGGGACTTGAACCCGCACGTCCATAGGACACCACCCCCTCAAGATGGCGTGTCTACCAATTCCACCACTTCGGCTTTAAACTCAATTAACTATCAACTTAAAAAATGATAAATTAATCTGGAATCTTCTCTTCTTGGCTTTCGTTCTTAGATGCATCTTTTGTTACAGCTTTAGTTTCAGTGACTGTTGCTGGTGAACCTAAATTATTCCAAGAATCATCTTGCTGATTGTGATTGGCACTCATGCGACCAATAATCAAGCTAACAATGAAAAAACCAATGGCTAAAATAGCCGTTGCTCGAGTTAGCGCACTACCTGCACCACTTGAACCAAATAATGTGCCCGATGCGCCAGCGCCAAATGATGCGCCCATATCTGCACCTTTACCTTGTTGGATTAAAATCAACCCCACTAAGCCAATGGCAATTAACAAATAGACTACTAATAATACTTCATACATGGTTTTATGCGCTCATTGCTATACTACATAAACTTAAAAATTCGGTAGAATTTAAACTCGCTCCGCCGATCAACCCACCATCTACATCTGGCTGAGCAAACAAGTCTGCGGCATTACTCGGAGTAACACTACCACCATATAAAATTCTTACATTTTCACCTATAAACGGTGAGACTTCTGACAAACGCTTGCGAATGAACGCGTGAACTTCTTGCGCTTGTTCTGGCGTGGCACTTTTACCTGTGCCCACTGCCCACAAAGGTTCATAGGCAATAATTGCGTTATCGAAAGCCATGGTACCATTTTTTTCAATAACGATATCTAATTCTTCAGCAATGACTTCAAAGGTTCTGCGTGCATCACGTGCTGGACCTGACTCACCAACACAAAGAATAGGCGTTAAACCATTTTTTTGTGCGGCTGCAAACTTGTCTGCAACGATATCACTGGTCTCACCATACATACGGCGACGTTCAGAATGACCGACGATAACGTACTGACAACCCGCGTCTTTCAACATTTTCGCTGACACTTCACCAGTATAAGCACCGAAATCTTGCTGACTGACGTTTTGAGCCCCCATACGAATCAAAGTGCCGTTAAGTGCATCTTTATTAGCTTCTAGCTGCTGTCTTACGCTTTCTAAATAAATAGTCGGCGGACATAATACAACTTCTGCTGAATCGTTATTTAGCTTGGCGGCGAACTTTTTGAACAGCTCCAGTGCTAATTCCGCACTGCCATTCATCTTCCAGTTCCCGGCAACCATAGGACGTCTGAGTGCCATTGTCATCTCCTTTAAAGCGGGCTGAATGATAGCGAACCCCTTGTGAAGTTACAAGTGCTTGATGGCAATTTTCTTATTCAAGCCGTTGGATTGGATAAATTTAACACAAAATAAAACCTGCAAATGCTCAATGGATTCTACTCACGATTTTGTGTTGCTCTTGAGATGAATAAAGTTTCACTGAACAAACTCGCCATTCTTTCTACAATAAAAATTATCAAGTTTTCGTTAAATAAGCTTACATTTATGATCTGTGCGACCCCTGTTAAATACTGGGATTTTTCAATGGGCACATACACCGCAACGGAAAAAGCCATATCCACTGATTGCGGCATAATTTTTCACGCCAGTGAAAAAAAACCTAGTGACGCATTTTTATTTGGCTTTCAAGTTGAAAAAAAGGATTGCAATCAGAATTTCATTCCTAAAATCGCCCGAGTGCCAGGATCATTGCTCGGCTCACGCTTCAATAAAGGCACAATAGAGCCCGTTGAAGGATATGCAATAAAGGCAAGCAAATCTGCGGCAATGGCCACAAGCCTTTTTCATAAAAGTAAAGAGATAATTGTTTACGCTTGCACTTCAAATCGTGCTGTATCACTTGAACGTGACTACCCTGAGCTTTCAGACAAAACATTCAGCACTTGCCCATTAACAAGCTCACAAATGATCCTATCCTACGATATTTCTGCTAATCACGTCTTAGGCTACTGGAATGTTTATTTATCTACGGTATCTGCCGACTCTGTCCAATATTGTTATTCTCCCTCATTCATGGCCTTTATTAAGAATGACAATACAAACTTATCTGCTGAAGACGCGGCAATCATTGAACGAATAAGTGATCATTGGGCTTTTGTTACTTATAACTCTAGAACGCAGGAATTCACCTGTGAATGGTCAGAAAATTAGAAACTGTGAAGAATCATCAACTAAACAGAGCATTACCTGACCACAATAAATACTATTTCAAAAAAGATTAAAAGTTATTCTTCCCTCAAAAGTCTCGCAATAGCATTATCCCAACAGTTCTAAAACACGTTGTCTAAACTCTTTGCCTAACTTAGGATCATTTAAACCATATTCAACAAATGCCGTTGCGTAACCGAGCTTGTCGCCACAATCGTGTGACTTGCCTGACATGTGGAACGCTTCAACGGTTTCTTGCTCAATCAGCATATCAATCGCATCGGTCAATTGAATTTCATCTCCTGCGCCAACAGGTGTTTTTGCTAGCAGCGGCCAAATACTTTCAGATAAAACATATCGACCAACAACAGCTAAATTCGACGGCGACTCATTCACTTTTGGTTTCTCAACCAGCTTAGAAATCTTCTCTGATCCTGACTCGACTAACTCTATGCCACCACAATCTGCGATACCATATTTATACACATCCTCACTTGGCACAGGTGCCACCATGATCTGACTTGCACCCGTTTCAAGAAAACGCGTTTTCATTGCAGCTAAGTTTTCTGATGATTGATCTGCGGTGTATTCATCTAACACAACATCAGGTAACAACACCATAAACGGGTTATTACCAATACAAGGTTTTGCACACATGACCGCATGGGCAAGACCTTTCGCCTCGCCTTGTCGCACTTGCATGATAGTCACACCATTAGGGCAAATAGAGCGAACTTCGTCTAATAACTGCCGTTTAACCCTTTTCTCAAGCGTAGATTCAAGCTCATATGAGGTATCAAAATGGTTTTCAACCGCGTTTTTGCTCGAATGCGTTACTAATACTATTTCTTTAACGCCTGCAGCAACACACTCATTGACGATATATTGGATCAGTGGCTTATCGACCAAGGGTAACATTTCTTTTGGAATCGCTTTCGTTGCGGGCAACATGCGCGTGCCTAATCCGGCAACAGGGATAATAGCTCTCATATCAATCAATAATGTCAAGTTGGAAAAATAGTCTAGCGGTCTAAAACAAAAAAGGCCACTTAAAATAAGTGGCCTTCTAACAAAACAGATGTGATTAGTGGATGTTATCAGCTCTATCAATCGGTGCTGAAGTTAACTTAGACTCCTTCCAAACAAGATCACAGATCCCGTCTGTTGGATTAAAGCCAGTTGGCGCTTCTAATAGAATATTACGAATTTCATCATGTTGAAAACTATGGCATGCGTTATCAAGAGAGCTTATTATTCGATCTAATTCACCCCAAGGTAGATAATCTTCATTGGCAGTCATGATCCGTTCATGTTCTGTTCCTGTTACATTATCTCCAATAAGAAGTTCTTCATATAGCTTTTCACCGGGTCTTAACCCACTATACTCAATAGTAATATCACCATCAGGAGTTGACTCACCTTTAACAGAAAAACCACTAAGACGGATCATTTTAGAAGCTAACTCTGTTATTTTGACTGATTTTCCCATATCAAGAACAAAGACATCACCACCTTTACCCATGGCCCCAGCTTGAATAACGAGCTGAGACGCCTCTGGAATCGTCATAAAGTAACGGGTGATTTCAGGGTGAGTAACGGTTACAGGGCCGCCAGACGCAATTTGCTTTCTAAACAGTGGGACAACAGAACCTGATGAACCTAACACATTACCAAATCGCACCATACAGAAACGAGTATTATGATGTTCTTTTGCCAAGGCTTGAAGACAAAGTTCTGACATTCGCTTAGTCGCGCCCATCACATTGGTAGGTCGAACAGCCTTATCTGTTGAAACTAAGACAAAAGTCTCTACTTTCGCTTTAATGGCTGCTTGTGCTGTATAAAGCGTGCCAAATACATTATTACGAACACCTTCTACAACGTTATGCTCAACTAAGGGCACATGCTTATAAGCTGCTGCGTGATAAACAGTTTGAACGCCAAACGCTTCCATGACTGTCAACACACGATTTTGTTTTTGCACAGACCCCATAATTGGAATAATTTCAACAGGTAACGATTGCTCTACGGCTGCTTGACTCAGCTCACGTTCAATTGAATATAACGCAAACTCTGAAAGCTCAAAAAGCACTAACTTTTTGGGTTGCTGTTTTAAAATCTGTCGGCAAAGCTCTGAACCGATTGAACCGCCAGCACCTGTTACCATGACGACCTTATCAGTTACATTAGCTTGTAATAACTCTTTGCGCGGAGTAACTGAGTCTCTCCCCAATAAGTCATCAATTTCGACTTCTTTGATATCGCTATACTGCTTATCTCCGCTAACCAAATCTGCCATAGCAGGAATAGTTAGTACTTGGGCAGCAAGGGGTTCAAGTGAAGTTAGCACCTCTTTACGACGTAAACGACTAACACTTGGCATAGCCAATAAAATTTTAGTCGCAGACTTTTGCTCAACTAACTTTTTTATGATGGAAGGTGAATGCACATGCACACCTTGTATCACTGTCCCTTGAAGACTGGGATCATCATCAACAAAAGCAAATGGGTAATACTCATGACTCTGGACTAAGCCTGTGAGTAATTGCCTTCCACTTACTCCTGCGCCATAAATAATCACAGGTTCTCCGAAGCGTTTTTGCCCTGATCCAACGAAATATCGGATCAACCATCGACTGCCCCCAACAAGAAGAAAACAAAAAGTAAAATAAATAAATGGAATCGCTCTTGATATATCAACATTCATTACGTTTGCAAAAAAGACAAACGCTAATGATGATAACAGTACACCTCCGACAATGGCAGCTAACGCCTGACTACCTAAATACCTTAATACAGCACGGTATAATCCAAGTCTCGCGAAGCAATAAATACTTCCTGGAACAATAAAAGCTAATAAACTCCAATATTGAAATTCGAGAAAATACTGCCAATTATTGTGGTTTATAAAAATTGCTGCCCAAAAAGAGAAAACAACAAATACGCTATCTATCAATAAACTGATAAAGCGTTTTTGACTTCGACTTAATGAAAAGATGTACTGTATAAATTCCATTTGTATACCACAATTAATTAGATGCTTGAGTCAGGACATCTCTGATCACCTGAGCCATTTTTGATATTTCAGCTTCAGTAAGCGTTGGGTGAACTAAAAACATCAAACTTGTACCACCTAACTCAACAGCATTAGCTAAACGCTCACTGGGCCTCCAAGGCGTGTTATCGAAAGCTTTTTCTAAGTACACCTCAGAGCAACTTCCTTGGAAAGCTGGTACACCTCTGGCAACGATTTCTTCAACGATACGATCACGATTCCAGCCGACTCGTAGCATATCCTCCTTCACAAACATATAATGCTTGTATTCTGCATGTTCAATATAGTCTGGAACATTAACCGTTCTGACAATAGGAAGATCAGAAACTGCTTCATCAATCGCTTTAGCGTTGGCTTGTCGCTTAGCTGTCCAATCTGACATTCGTGTTAATTGAATCCGCCCAATTGCACCTTGCATCTCCGTCATACGCCAATTGGTGCCAAAGCTCTCATGCAACCAACGAAAGCCAGGAGGATGTTGTCGATTATAAATAGCATCAAAACTTTTACCATGATCTTTAAAAGACCACATTTTCGACCACAAGCTTTTATCATTGGTGGTAACCATACCACCTTCACCACCTGTGGTCATGATCTTATCTTGGCAAAAGGACCAAGCACCAACATGACCTATTGTACCAACACTTCGGCCTTTATATTTAGCACCATGAGCTTGTGCACAGTCTTCAATAACATAAAAGCCATACTTTTCAGACAACGCCATAATCTCATCCATTTCAGCAGGCATTCCTGCTAAATGAACAACTATTACAGCTTTCGTCTTTTCAGTTAACACCGCTTCGATAGAGTCAGCAGTGATATTTTGACTATTTAAATCAACATCTGCAAACACAGGTGAAGCACCTGAAGTCACAATTGAAGAGGCTGAGGCAAGAAAAGTGCGTGGAGTCGTAATGACTTCATCACCATCACCGACACTTAGCGCTTTAAGCGCAATATCTAACGCTAACGTACCATTAGACAGGGCAACTGCATATGCACAACCAGACCAAGCTGCAAATTCCTTTTCGAATTCACGGCATTCATTACCAGTCCAATAATTAACTTTATTAGATAACAAAACCTTACTGGCAGCTTCAGCTTCTTCTTGAGAGAAGGATGGCCAAGGAGAAAAACTTGTATTCAACATAATTAATAATCAAAGAATCCTTTATTGGTTTTTCGCCCTAAATGATTAGCACGTACCATCTTTCTTAACAAAGGATGAGCCCTATATTTCGAATCACCTGTCTCAGAATATAAAGTTTCCATAATAGACAGATTAACATCGTTCCCGATCAAGTCAGCTAATGCTAACGGACCCATTGGATGATGAGCACCAAATTTCATTGCCTTATCGATATCTTCTGCAGTAGCAACACCTTCAGCTAAAATGCTTACCGCTTCATTTATCATTGGTATAAGCATGCGGTTAACGATGAACCCTGGTGCTTCGTTAACAAAAACAGGTTTTTTATTAAGTAATTCTGCTAACGCCCCCATTTTTTCGACTACACTTGGAGAAGTCTCATGGCCCATAACGATTTCAACCAATTCCATTAGCGGTGCGGGGTTGAAGAAGTGTAGACCTACAACATTTTTAGGGTTTGGCAACACACTGCCAAAAGCTGTGATAGATAATGAAGACGTATTGGACGCAATAATAGTATCATCAGAGATGAATTTAGATAGCTTTTGAAATAACTCTAACTTTACTAACAAATCTTCAGATATTGCTTCTATTACTAAGTCTGAAGTTTTGCATATATCAAGGGCTTCAAATAGCTTAATTTTTTCAAAAGATAAATCTGCAATATCTTGTGCTAATTTACCTTTTTTTGCCATTTTGTCGATTTGCTTACAGACTTTAACTTTAAGCAGTTCAGCTTTCTCTACATTACGTGATACAACATTTACAGCATCAATGTGCGATGAACTAGCTAAAACCTGAATAATCCCTGATGCCATTACACCAGATCCAATTACGGTAATGTTCATACTTCTGGTAACTCCTTTAATTTTTTTGCCGGATTTCCAGCAAATACTGTATTGGCGGGAATATTTTTAGTCAAAACCCCCCCCATTCCTAGCATGGACCCGTGCTCAATAATTAAACCTTGTTTAATACAAGCTCCTGTTCCAATTTCTGATATATCATTGACAAAAACATTACCAGAAATAGCAGCCATTGGTGCCACGGTGACAAAATTTCCTAAATCAACCTCATGTCCCACAGTTACATTTAGGTTTAAAATTACATGGCGTCCTACTTTAACATCTGTTGTTAAAATGGTGCCGGCACAAATCATACAGCCTTCCGAAAATTGAACAGTGTTAGAATACTTAACACTAGGGTGAATTAAGGTAGCATAATTAGGTTCAATCAATGACTCAATTCGATTTACAACTCGAGCCCTTACTCTAGGGTTACCAATTGCGACAATAATTTCTGCATCAAATTTAGACAACAAGTCAATGCCACCAAGAACTTTTACACCTTGAATTTTAGAGCCGTGTTGCGCTTCATTGTCATCCAAAACACCGAGTATTTTTCTATTACAGTCATGTGCTAACCATATTATTTCTTTCGCAAAACCGCCAGCACCAACAATAAGAATAGGTCTCATTCTTTATTTCCTTTAAATTCGTGCATGGTAACAGAACCAGCAGCACTGATCCCTTCACGTACAAAAACTTTTTTAACCGTTAAAAACAAAACCTTTACGTCAAGCCAGAAGCTACGATTATCAATATACCAAACATCTAACTTAAATTTTTCATCCCAACTTATTGCATTGCGACCATTTATTTGTGCCCAGCCAGTCACTCCAGGACGAATCTCATGTCGTCTTGCTTGTTCCTTGCTATATAGAGGGAGGTATTGCATTAATAAAGGTCGAGGGCCAACTAAACTCATATCACCCTTTAAAACATTCCATAACTCAGGTAATTCATCCAAACTGCTATTTCGTAATTTGTCACCAAAAGGAGTCATGCGTTCTTCATCAGGTAAAAGATTACCATTTTTATCAACAGCATCCTTCATAGTCCTAAATTTTACCATTTCAAACGGTTTCCCGTTTAGACCTGGTCGGGTTTGACGGAAAAGCACTGGTGTACCCAAGTTTTTACGTATTTTCCAAGCAACTAGGGCAATGACAGGCGATAACAAAATAAGCCCGATGAGAGAAGCGAGAAAATCAAACAGCCTTTTCATTTAATCACCAATAATTGATTCATATTTGGTAGCTAAAACATCATATTGCTGATTTCTGAAAAGCCAGTCTTTACCCTTTATACCAATAGAGTTGAGCTGCGCTGCAGGGATATCAGCAACCTCATCAATAAGCGTTGCTAAAGCGTTAATTTCATTGGCTGGAGCAAAAAAAGCACACCCCGAATCTTCTAGCATATTTTTATGACCTGTATATGATGCGATGATCGGTTTACCGCTTCTCATATAATCAATAACCTTGTTAAGTGACTGACCGAACTCCCATAAGATTGAAGGGTGGGCAGACAAGTAAACTACATCGGCATATTTTAAAACAGACTGCACTTGGTTTTTAGAAACTTTGGGTGCGAAACTTACATTTTTCAAAAGACCATACTTTTCTATAAACTGTTGCTTTAATGCACCATCACCGACTATGGTGATATGAACATTAGGATTTGATATAAGTGAAGCTGACTTAAAAAGTACTTCTAAGGCATTAGTTATACCGATAGTACCCGCATAAACAATATTGAACTTAGTTAAATTGAAATGCTGTGATATATACCCTTCAGGAAGCAAAACGTCAGAATCTTCATAAAACTCATGATTCATAACTCCCATAGGGACGCAGTGCACTTTCTTTTCATATCCTAGTACATTACTTACATGCAGACCTAGATTAGGCATTGTACCTACAATGTCATCAGAATATTTATATCCTAACTTTTCAATTACAGACATAAATGCAACCAAAGGGTTATATTTACTAAATCCTCCTTCTGCAACTAGGGTTAGCGGCCAGATATCTCTAACTTCCATGATCAATTTACAGTTATATTTATTTTTCAGTCTAAGTCCGTTTATCACTGTAAACAAAGATAAGCAAGAAACAATAACTACATCTGGTGATTTGACACTTTTTTCATCGAAGAATAATAAGTTAAGTTCAAAATCAAACCAACTCAATACACGCCTAATAGACTTAGCAACCTTATACTTCATTGTTTTCAGCCAAACCACAGTAAGGTGATCTTGCTTTATGATCTGACACCCTTCTTGAAGCTTGGGTGTATAAGTTAAATTTGTAGAGTCTGAAGTGAAAACAACTGTATCGTAACCAAGTTTTGAAAGCTCTTTCATTATCAAAAAGCCTCTACCGCCCGGACTATACTTAGACTCACACTCTTGGTATTTATTAATGTACCAAATAGTTTTGTTTTTATTGTTCATTCCGCAACCTAGTGACCGTAAAGTTTAGGAATACTATTAACAACCTGAATTGCTTCTTTATAATCAAGTCCGAGTGTATCAAGGTACCACTTAATATTAGGATAACGAGCTCGGTTCTCCTCATTTACTAACTTTAATGCTTCTTCTCTTGTCAGATCACCTTCACGAATTTGATTACTTCTGAAAGTGTCATGCTCAGTGAAACCTGCAACTGTATGATATACATAATTGTAAAAAGCAGCTGTTCCATCGCCAATTCGCCATGTTGTTGGCGTATCTATCGCTTTTTCCCACTCATAAGTATTTAAGAGTGTGTCATCAATTTCATTTTCATCCCACCTCCAGTAATCAAAAATATGAAAGTAATCTGTTTTTTTAGCAACGCTTCTATGGTATTCGCCTGAGAGAGTATCGAGTAAAGATGAGTTAAAGTATTTAGATGAACCCAGCATAGCTTTAAAGCGCTGCTTTTGATAGTTTAACTGCTTAGAGAGTCCGCTAACATAGACACCTTTATTTACAAAATCTGGCGCAATATCAAGAAAGCCAGTTTTAAAATGTGTAACTTCGAGAGGATTAACTCCCCATAAGTTTAAACCGATCCCTGTCTGCTTTTTGACTGTTTCTAAATGCCTAAAAAAGTGTTTATCGCCTGCAGTAAGTAAACTCATTAATCCAAGGTGAGGAGACTCTAACCATGCTGATAAATTTTTAGTTATGTTATTTCTTTTTTTGGTGATGTCTGCAGCAATAATTATATTCTCAACACCTAGCTTGGAGCACATTCTACTAATATTTCGTCGCCCTAAGTCTGTTACCATCCCCCAATCATAGGTATATGCAATAGGCTTCATTTTCAACTCTTTGCTGATCAAATGAAGGCCATAACAACTATCACGTCCACCTGAAAAAGGAACAAGACAGTCATCACCTTGAACTCTTCTATATTTTTCGACCAAGTTAAATAATTCTTCCTTTGGTCGAGGAATATTTCTTGGAGTATAGTTATGACAATAATTACACACGCCTTCAGTGTCAAAAGTAATAAATGGCATTGTCTCAGGCAATATACACTTTGTACATCTCTTTAACTCAGGAGCTTCAAATGAAAGTAAAGCTTCCTCCTGCTTACAAGAGCCTAGAGAAGGCACTAAGTTCACTCTATGTGTTTTAATATCAATTGGCTTGGAAATCAAACTAGATTGAGGTATATCAATGATAACTGTTTCATTAATTATCTTTTTTATTTCAGAGCAACCAAGCAAAGATAAAGGGAACTTTTCAGAAGAAAAGTATATAGAATTATTTTTTTCACCTGTGTAAAGACTACCGTTGTTTGAAAATAGAAGCGCTTTACCATGAGATGGAAGAAATAAAGCACACGCAATTACGCCCTTACATTCGGTAAGAATTCGCTCTGAAATTGATTGAATTGTCATGCTATTGTTAAGCTGTTCAAGCGCTATACCATTCAGAATTTCGGAGTCAATCTTCAACTTTCTTTCGACTTCTACACTATTCCAAATTTCTTCATCATTTACAATGATACCATTATGTAAAACTATAGTATCATCTCGGACAACAGGCTGATTGTCCGCATGCCCATTTGTAACTAATCGGCTATGTCCTGCAATGAGACTGCAATTATTAATTTCTGAATCTTTAATTAACTTCAGAATATCATGATCAGCTCTTAAAATATCATAAGAATTTTCTTTAACCAAAACCAGACCACTTGAATCACGTCCTCTTTGCTTAGCATGTTTTGCTAAAGTCATCAATTCTGATTTATCTACAGTATTACTCGAAATTACGCCAAAGATTCCACACATAAACTACCCGTTACTTTTTATAAACTTTGAATTTAAAACACAATAAATTAAAACAAAAAATACAGCATAATTATCAATCATACTACCTGATAAAAGCGTCCCAATTAATATGGGAGACATTACAACCAATAAAAATCTACCATCCTCTCTCTTTATAAGTTGGAAAGCTGAAAATAAGAAGCAAACAACAAAAAAAGTGAAAAACACAATACCATTATACACTATCAATTCAATAATAATATTATGTGGATACTTGCCTGCAATAGGGTACAGATAGTTCAAATCACCCAAACCAATCAAGTATCGTTTAAAGTCAAGACCATCGAAATATAATAAAAACTGATTCAACAAAGAAATTC
>JBMYXI010000081.1:0-12346 GCA_049608225.1 Parashewanella sp. | reverse complement strand
AATGTTATTGATACAGCAAAGGTAGATGAACAGGGCAATTTTGAGATGAGTGGCTCTTTAGCATGAATTCAGCTTTGTTATAAAAAGTGGTTAACTCTAAAACACGTTTTTCAGCAGTTTCTAAGTGACCAGCAATCCGATCTGCTGTTTGCTTTAGGTTTTGATTCTTAAGAGTCAACTGTACGGCTTTAGCTGTTGCTGTATCGAGTTGTGTTGTTAATCGTTCTGCTCGTTCACGCTCTTGATTTTTAAAGGTAGTTTCTGTTTCAAGAGAATGTTTAAGCTCAGTATTTTCTTGGGTTAAAGTAACAACTTTTTTAACCGATTCTGTAATAGGTTTAAGCGTAGGGGTATCTGCAAGCTTGTCTGCAAATAAGCCCATAGAAATGCTGTATCCTTTACTCGAACTTGGGAAAGGAACATCAAATTCTAGCCCATCAATAACTGAGCCTTTGAAGGAGCTTCCTTCCCTACCTCTAACTCTAAAGTTGAGTGGTTTAGGAGAGTCAACATTGGCTTGCCTTTCGATTAATCGATGTCCTGATGGTCCAGAGCCAATTTCATCAGGAATGATGTAATTCCAGGTTATGGCTCTAATATGACTCGGCTTTTCATCTAGAATAGGTGTGGTTGATACAAACAGTGGCGAGTTATTAGAGAATCGAACCACATCATGCATACACGTTTGCGGTAGGTTAACAGAGTACTCTATGACATAAGCGTGCATAACACCTGTGAATGTATTGTCATACTTTGGATTCTTTGCGATTTTTATATCGGGATGTTGACTAATATTAGGTGTAACATCTTCAGGTATGTTCATGATCCAGTGCTCTTTAAGCACCGCTTTAGGTACACCGATAAACTGTTTCGAATCTTCGATACTTAACTGATCAAAAAAACCACCTTTTGAGCCATTAAGACTTCCTGATGCGCCCTTCATATCTAACTTGAAATTGGTTTTTATTAGGCTGTCACGCAAGGCTATTCCATCAGCTATAGATTCAGCAGCCGCTCTATCTTTATACTCTACACGAAATACGCCGTACCACTTTACTGAGTTAATGTTATCGCCTTTACCTTTGTAAAAAGTTGCCCATCCTCTTTGATCTAGAGCACTTTTGATTGCGTCATTGCCGAAAGTAGGACTTCCATATCTACTTTTAAAATTCTCAAAAGTATGACGAGTTGGTTCTATAAAATGGTTATATTGAGTCACTTCACCTGAGTCTTGCATTGTTCGGCAAGTTTTTAGCGTGTTTTCATCACTGCTGGTAGCAAAAGCCTGAGTGCCGAGCAACGGTAGCGTGCTCAGTAAAATAGCATTTAGTTTAAATTTTTTAGTTGTTGAGTTCAACATTATTCCCTTCCTAGTAGTGTTACTTAGTAATTATTTTCAATTTTAACTTTTCACAATTACTTATTACGTGTTCTTAAACCTGACAAGTGAAATGCCTTGTGCTGAAATAGGTTAATTATCATTCTGGTTAATAAAAGTAGGTGTTTTGATAATTATTTTTACAGTATTTTATCTTTATTTTTTTAAGAGTAAACAAACTAATAAACACAAAATAATAGTATCTTTATTCTACTTTGAGTTGATGCTGATTAGATACGTGTATTTTTATGGTTAAAAGTTAAAGCTAATTACTTAAACTATAAAGTAATTGTTGCAGTTAACTAGTTACTATCATTTTATTAAAATAAACAATACGGATATAACAGGTTATATCCGTATCAGCTTTTAGTCTCTTATTAATTAAACCGTATTATTTTGCGGTTTTTGTCCAGATTTGGTTTGCTCCACCATGATGTTGGTACAACGAAACATTTGCACCTTTCCAATTACCATTGGTATGAAGAACAATATTCGGGTTTGCAATTAATCGAATCTTGCCATCAATGATGTTGAACTTTTGGTTTATAACATGTGGATGATCTGGATTATGACAGTCATAGATTATAATGTTGCCATTATTTTGTTGGCTACCTTGAGTATCTAGGCATTTGTTACCCCAGACGCTTCTAATTTGGAAATTTACGGCATTCCAGGTCCAGCGTTGAGCCTTTGAATTATTACAAGCATTTATTCGAACATTATTACCATTATGGAACTGACCATTAGCGGCTTCTAAACACTGCCCAGAAGGCTTGTCTTTGAGTTGAAATCCAAATGCAGTTTCAGCTTTTAATTCATTAATTCTATCTTGATGCTGGTTTCTCGTTCGATAAAGATCGGCATTTCTATTTTCTACTCTTCTAACGGTTTCAAGTAAGCGCTTGTTACTCACTTTTAGTTCGTTAACTTTGCCGATTTGTAAATTCTTTTGCGTTTGTTCATTATTTAATGACGTCTGTAGGTTTTGCTTTTCTACTAACAAAGTGCGCTTTTCTTGTTGCAAGTCAGAGTTTTTATTCTCTAATTGGTTCACCAAAGCTTGCTGAGATAGTGCTGTGACCATATTTAACGTAGGCGTATCTTCTAAAACATCATCGAAGATACCAATAGAAGCACTGTACTCTTGCCCGCCGCGCGCCTTAAATGGGAATGCACGTGCATCATTGAGAACTAAAGCAGATGTCAATGTCATCGGCTCATTATTTGGGTTGGTTTGTTCACGTTCAGAGTAACGGACATCGCCAAGCTCAACATCTGGAACCACATATGACCAATTAATTGAAGTGGCATCTATAAGCCCTTTACGTATCATTGGATTAACAGAAACAAAGGCTTGATCGTTGGCGCTAGCATCTTGAAGGTTTGCTGAAAACTCGAACAGATATACGCGCACTGGTTGGGTATCTGGACTAGGTAAATGCGGCCCAACTAAAGTATTAGAAGGCTGTTGAGAAAGGTCGCTATCTGCAGGGACATTGATAAGCCAGTTTTGAAGGTACTTAACCTTTGGTTTCCCAACAAAGGTCATGTTGTCACCCAAAGTAGGAATATCTATTCCTTTATTTTTAATATTTGGGCTTGCACCATTACGGATCTTAACTTGGTAATCTAAACTTTTTAGTATTTCTAGGTGCTTATTTCCATCACGTAATAAACGCTCTTCTACAGATAATGGATCTTGATCAAGCGCGTCTCCTTGTAATGGAAAATGTGTCGTTCTGATGATGCCATACCATTTTACTGATTGGATTTTGGTATTAACACCTTTTGGTAGAATAAATTTTGCCCACAGTGGTTGTTGAATTGAGGAGTCCAATCCATTTCTTATTGCAAATACTGATGCATGAGTATCAGGCTTATATTGTTCAGGAGCCTTAAAATGTTTGAAGTGTGAAATTTCTTCAGCATATGAACTTAAAGGGGCTGCAAGTATCATTGCAATGCTCAAACTAATCTTTGATATTGACTTTTTTATCATTGTAAGCTCCATGGGCACGGTACAAATAAATTATAAAATCGGATATTAGTATTATTACACTAAGAGACAGGGTGATTTATTTGTAAATTTCATCAATGATGAATAATTGATAAAATTTGAAACAAAATAACCTGTTGCTTATTATTTTTAATAAAAGTTTTTATTAAGTAGGAATTTTAGTTTTAATAGTGTTAAATAGAAATCTTACCAGAGTAAAGAGTCTACGTGTTTGTGAATGATGTTGTGTTTTTGATAGTTTTAATAGAGTGTTTACTTTCATTAAACACTCAGTTAAAACTTTTTAGCCCTTTACGGATTATTTTAATCTATAGTGGATAAATTTCTTATTTAATCATAAGGCAAGATTATTTCGAATAAATACTCTTTTTAATCCAAGGTTTAACAAATGCAGTTATTTTGCTTTGTGCTTTAGTGTTAGGGTGAATGCCATCACGTTGCATAAGCGCTTTATTTGGGGCAATTTCAGTCATAAAAAATGGCATTAAGGTGATGGCATGCGTAGTAGCTAAATCATGATAGACTTCATTGAAACTTTTGCTATATCGTTGACCATAGTTTGGTGGAACCATAACTTCACTTAATAGAACCTTTGCGCCAGCTTTTTGTGTTAGTTGAATTAATTTTGTAAGATTTTTTTTCAAGCTAATGGGTGAAAATCCTCGTAATCCATCGTTTCCTCCTAGTTCAATGAGCACTAGATCAGGTTTAGTTGAATTGAGTAAAGTCGGTAATCTACGCAATCCACCAGCTGTTGTTTCCCCGCTGACCGAGGCATTAATTATCTTATGTTGTGGCAATTGAGTTGTTAATTTTGCAACCCAGCCCTCATTTTTTGGCATACCATAACTGGCACTTAAACTATCACCTAGTATCAAAATTGTGTCAGCATAGGCGGATAGATGTGAAAACGTGATGATCAAGCCTGCAACCAATTTTTTGTTAAGCGATGTGCTTGGCGTTATCAAAACACCAAAGGAACGAATTTTGAGCCAAACTAAAGATAATAAACCAGCCATAAAAGTTGTTAACCTCGAAAAATCAGTAAAAACCCAAGAAGGAATACTGACTATCCTCAAGGGCATTGAGCTTGAAGTCAAGCAGGGAGAGAGTATTGCTATTGTTGGTCCATCGGGAGCAGGGAAATCAAGCTTATTGGGCGTACTTGCTGCACTTGATACGCCGACAAGTGGCGAAGTGTATTTAGGTGGTGTTGCGTTATCACAATTAAATGAAGAAAAAAAAGCCGCATTACGAAAACAACAGATCAGTTTTATTTTTCAGTCATTCATGTTAGTCGATACCTTGACCGCACTAGAAAACGTAATGCTGCCAGCTGAGTTATCAGGCATTAGTGATGTAAAACAAAAAGCGTTGCAGATGATGGAGCAAGTTGGGTTATCGCATCGATTAAACCATTTACCTAAACAATTATCTGGTGGCGAGCAACAACGTGTTGCTATCGCACGCGCATTTATCAGTAATCCGACCGTATTATTTGCAGACGAACCAACGGGCAATTTAGATGCACTTAATGGAGAGAAAATCGAAAACATGTTGTTTGAGTTAAACAACCAAAGCCAAGCAACACTGGTTATTGTTACTCATGATCTCGAACTTGCCAGCAAATGTCAGCGCCAGTTGAAAATGGATGATGGCAGATTGGTTGAAATCACAGCTGTAGATACGGGAGAAGTGCAATGACATTTTCAATTGCGCTGCGCTTATTCAAGCGAGAGTTGTTGCAGGGCCAATTAGTGTTGATTTTGCTGGCTATTTCTTTGGCTGTGCTCTCTGTCAGTGGCTTGTCTCGGGTGAGCGAACGACTGCAAACCGCAATATCAGGTGAAGCAAGCAAATTTATTGCTGCTGATCGTATTATTACTTCTCCGATAAAAATTGATCCCTTGATCTTGGCTGAAGCTAACAAGTTGAAACTTTCTCATG
Organism: Parashewanella sp.; assembly: GCA_049608225.1. GTDB lineage: Bacteria > Pseudomonadota > Gammaproteobacteria > Enterobacterales > Shewanellaceae > Parashewanella. Next base: position 7,004 of record JBMYXI010000081.1, on the reverse strand, counting down.
TTACTAACCTAGAATTTAATTCAATGGCTTATGCAGGTGATAAGTTTCAATTAGTGACCATTAAAGCAGTTGAAAAAGGCTATCCGTTAAAAGGAAAAATTGAACTTGCAACACCGTCAATTGATAAATTACCTCAATCTGATCACATATGGTATGAAACTCGATTAGCGGGCTTATTGGGTAATCCGAAGTCAATTGAAATCGGACGACAACAGTTTGCTATGAGTAATAAGATTTCGCGCTTGCCCGATGCAGGTTTTAATCCATTTGCATCTACGCCTGTGGTGTTAATGAACATGGACGATGTTGCTAAAACGGGCATTATTCAACCGGGTAGCCGGGTGACTTATCGCTATCAGTTTACTGGCAACAATAAACAACTACAGCAGTTCGAACACTATGTTAAGCCAAAATTAACCAGTAGCCAGCGCTGGCGTGATGTTGAAAGCGGTGATTCACCGCTTGCTGGTGCAATCAAACGTGCAGAACAATTTTTGTTATTAGCCAGTTTACTTGGAATAGCATTAGCGTGTACCGCCATAGGCATTGCCGCACAACGGTATTGTCAGCGTCATTATGATGCGGTTGCTATGTTAAAAACCTTTGGTGCTAGTGCGGGGCAGATTCGTGCCATTTTTGGTATGCATTTACTGATGATAACAGGCATCGGCATAGTTATCGGCCTTGTTGGTGGTTTGATTTTAGATTTGGGGTTAACCCAATTTTTGCCCATAGAAATTGCCAGTTATTCTCCATCAATGCTGCGACCTATCTTATTAGGAATATCGACAGGTTTGCTGAGTGCCTTTATGTTTTCAGCCTATCCGCTGTTACGGTTGCTTTCTATCCCGCCATTACGAGTCTTACAACGGCAGTTACAAAATGCACCAGTGGGTCAGTGGCTAAATGTGGTCTTGAGTTTGTTATCACTGGGTGGACTCGGCTATGTATACTCACAAAATTTCACCTTGACGATCATTGTTATGCTCACAGTAACGGTATTAGCTGTACTACTGCTGCTGGTTGGTTTCGTAATGATCCGCCTAGGACATAATTCGGGATTAAAGATCAGTAACCCATTGCAATTGGCATTGGCAGGGCTGAGGCGCAGAGCCAGACAAAATGCGGTACAATTGGTTGGCTTTAGTAGTGCTCTCGTCTTGTTATTGACGATCTTGGCATTACGCCAAGACTTACTCAATGAGTGGCAACAGCAGTTACCTGAAAAAGCGCCCAATTATTTCTTGGTCAATATTGCCCCGGAAGATAGCAAGCCATTGGCGCAATTTTTCGCGAGTCATAACTTAGAAGCAACGGATATGTATCCCGTTATCATGGGACGACTTAGTCAGATCAATGGCGAACAGACCCTAACTAAAATGCAACTAGATGCAGGGGAGAAAGGGCGACTTGGAATTACTCGAGAACTCAGTTTAACTTGGCGAAATAGCCTACCACCAAATAATGAAGTTATTTCAGGTAAGTTTGGTGTGCAGGCAGATGAAGTATCAATTGAAGCTGGTGTTGCAGAAAGGTTGAATATTAAAGTTGGTGATAAATTGCAATTCACCATCGACAATCAATTAGTCAATGTTACGGTTTCGAGTATTCGAAAAGTGCACTGGGAAACCTTGCAACCGAACTTTTATATGATCTTCAGTGAAAAGGGATTAAGAAATTTTGCTTACACTTCCATTGCCAGCTTTTATTTAGATGATAATAAAATCGAAAAAGACGATGCGATTTTGGAGTTAATCCAACAATTCCCAACCATTTCGGTTATTGATGTAGGCGCTATGGTGAAGCAATTAAGGCAGATCATCGAACAAGTCTCGTTATCTTTGACCCTAGTGCTAGTACTAGTGATACTGGCAAGCTCATTGGTGCTGGTGGCGCAAACGGAAGCAGGGATGGCTAATCGCCGCCGTGAGCTGGCTGTGCTCCGAACATTTGGTGGTTCTGGCTGGTTACTACGAGCATCTACGGTATTAGAATTTGCACTGCTGGGTGCAATCTCTGGCATATTAGCCGTTTGGGTTGCTGAATTCGCTCTATATATGCTTAAGACTCAAGTATTTGATTTGAGCGTAAACATGCACTGGCATTGGTGGGCGATTGCGCCAATATCTGGCGCAGTATTAGTTGGAACGTTAGGGTTATGGCGTTGCTGGGAATTATTGAATAACAGTTGTTCTCAGTTATTGAGAGAAAGTTAGTTGAAGTGCTTCCCAAAGGCGGTGTTACCTCTTTGGGAAGTTTCTAATCCTTAAATTAATTCGGTCTAATTAACCAATAATTTGTCCAATGGCATTTTCAAGTTTTGGATAGTTAAAAGTAAAGCCTTCTTCTATGGCTCTTTTGGGAATTACATATTGACCTGTGGTTAGTAATTCACTCATTTCACCCATGATCATATTTAATAGAAAAGCGGGCATAGGCAATAAAGTTGGCCGACGTAACCTATTGCCCAGTACTTTATTAAATTCACTATTAGATACGGGATACGGTGCAGTTGCATTGTAAATGCCTTGGCATTTATCATCTGCCATTAAGAATTGAAACAATCGCAGTAAATCCCGTTTATGGATCCAACTCATCCCCTGTTTGCCGTTAGCAATCCTCCCTCCTAAGCCGAATTTATAGGCTGGCAGCATTTTTTCCAGTGCGCCACCATTATCGCCTAGTACGATACCGATACGTGTTATGCATACGCGGGTTTTCTCGCTAGCTTGTAGTGCGATGCGTTCCCATTCATGACAAAGTTGATGGGTAAATTCATCGGAGTATGCTGCGTTTTCATCAAGTAATTGTTCTTGTTGCCGCCCATAAAAACCGATCGCAGACGCTGAAATGAAACATTTAGGTGGATTTGCACTTTTTTGTATTAACTGAACGAGCTGTTGAGTGGCATCCCAACGGCTATGGCACAGTTTAATTTTTTGTTTTTCTGTCCATTTCTTGCCGACGATTGGCTCGCCAGCAAGATTGATGACAACATCGAACTCATTAAGCTCGTCAAGTTGATTGAGACTGTCGATAAATGTTGGAATGTTACCTAATTTCTTTTGTGCTTTTTTAACATTCCTTGTTAGCACACAAATTTTATGCTGCGTACTTAGTAAGGTAACTAAATCACTACCAATAAATCCTGTACCACCAGTGATCAAAATTTTCATATAAAGCCTCAATACCACTTAATTCAAGACGATTATTTAGTGTAGCAAACCTCTAGAGAGACGGAGTCAGCAAAACGTAATGCATGGGGTTTGTCGATTTCTACTTGAGCGTATTCTACCCATGGGTGTTCACTGACGATACTAAGAACTTGGTCTGTCATGTTTTCTAGCAGTGAGAACCGATTATTTTCGACCAATTTAATTATTTTTTTGGTAATGGTTCGATAATTCAACGCGTCGTCCATATTATCTGACTGACGAGCGTTATCTGCGGGGTAGTGTATTTTGATGTTAATGATGACATCTTGTTTATTATTTACTTCGTCTTCATTTATACCAATAAAGGTACGTAAGCGTAGATTTTTAATGCGAATAATGGCAATTTCTGGTTTCATATTAAACATTCATTCCTTTTTCTTGTTTTTAACATTGAGACTATAGCAAAATGACTCGATTTGACCATAATTCAACCGCGCTAAAAGGATTCGCTATTTTAGCGAGTCTAGTAATTGTTCTCGCAGGAATTAAGACTGCAAGTACAATTGTAGTCCCTTTTGTGCTCTCTATCTTTATTGCAATTATTTGTAATCCTGCGATTCGGTTGTTATCTAAGTTTAAGTTACCTAAGTGGTTATCGGTCATCACACTGGTGTTGTTTATTGTTATGCTAGGAATGTGGTTGGCAAGCATTATTGGCAGTTCGATTAATGAGTTTTCACAAAACTTGCCTCAATATCAAGCTAAGCTAGTACAAAACTTTGGTGGCATAATTGAGAAACTACAGCAGTTTAATATCAATATTTCTACAAAGCAGGTATTAAACTATTTTGATCCCGGTGCCGCCTTATCAATGACCACTAATATGTTGTCTGGTGTGGGCAATGTAATGGCCAATATGTTTCTTATCTTGCTAACCGTCGTGTTTATGTTATTTGAAGCCGATGGATTACCAAAAAAACTGCACTTAGCACTTGATGACCCAGATATGCGTTTAAAGCAAATTGATAAATTTTTACAATCAGTTAATGAATATATGGTGATAAAAACCTTAGTCAGTTTAGCCACAGGTGTGATTGTTGGGCTTGGTTTATATTTCATCGGTGTAGATTATGCCTTACTGTGGGCTGTTATTGCATTTTTGTTTAACTATATTCCAAATATAGGATCAATCATCGCTGCTGTGCCTGCAATTTTGTTAGCGTTAGTGCAACTTGGCCCCGCGGCGGCGGCAGGTACTGCGGCATTATATCTCTCGGTAAACGTGGTCATGGGTAACGCAATTGAGCCACGATTTATGGGCAAGGGATTAGGGTTATCGACATTAGTGGTGTTTTTGTCGTTGATTTTTTGGGGTTGGTTGTTAGGTTCTGTTGGCATGTTATTATCAGTACCGCTAACCATGATCGTTAAAATTGCGCTGGAGTCGAGTCAAAGTGGCGGTTGGTTGGCGGTATTATTGTCAGATGATACTGCATCACAAGGCACGACTGAAAAATAAAGGGTACAATACCTGCAATTTATCATTACCGAATATTTTAAATGCAGGCTTTTTTAGAAAACATTGCGACCATGGAACTCGGGCAGGATGCTTGTCGTGTATTTCATGGTCGTGGTTGTGTTTTTCCTCATTGTGAACATCTTTGTCTCGATTGGTTCCCTCCTGTTTTATTGCTCACGAGTTTTATTGCTCTTTCCGAGCAAGATTTAGCAAAAATTCAGACGGTGATACAAAACCGATTTGACACCTTATTTTTAAGTGGGAAAATAACTGACAGTTTAAATTTAGTGTATCAATACCGTGCGGGCTCTAACTCTCAAACCCATATTTTGGCGGGTGAGGTACCTGAAAAGCATGTCGTGTCTGAAAATGATTGTGATTATTTAGTCCATCTATCAAAAGGTCAGAACCACGGCTTGTTTCTTGACATGGCAAATGGTCGAAAATGGCTGAAAGACCATGCTGTTGATAAAAAGGTATTAAATTTATTTTCTTATACCTGTGCTTTTTCCATTGCCGCCTTGAAAGGTGGGGCTGAGTCTGTGGTCAATATTGATATGGCGAAAGGAGCGTTATCAATCGGCAAACAGAACCACAGTTTAAATGACTTTAATGGTAGGGCGAGCTTTCTAGGCCATGATATTTTCAAATCTTGGGGCAAACTAAGAAAAAATGGTCCTTATGACATTATTGTTGCCGATCCACCCAGTAACCAAAAAGGCTCGTTTGTTGCGACTAAGGATTATGTCCGTCTATTAAGGCGGTTACCTGAATTAATGGCCACTAATTGTCAGCTGCTCTTATGTTTGAATGCCCCTGAATTATCAGAAGATTATTTCAAGCAACAAATAGCGCAAGAAATCCCTGAGTTAACCTTAGTTGAGCGACTGGATAACCCAGCTGCGTTCGTTGATATTGATATGAATAAAGCGTTAAAAGTGCTTCTTTATAAGCGAAATTAAAACGATTTTCGGTATGTTTTCATTGTTAGCAACAGATTAGGTGTACGAATGGTATGATAGTGAACAATATCGATTGTGCGGCTTACGAAACTGAAAGTTTTCTGTAAGTTGGTTTGGTTTGTTGTATAATCCGTGCCGCGCACAATGCATTGTTATGAGACTGAATGCCGCTTTAAGACAGGCAAGTTTTAATATCCTACGAGTTAATATTTGGAGTTAATTATGGAAAATCTTGAATATGAAACCGCTTATTATCAAGTAAAGGATGACGTGATTGACTCATTACCCATTGAAAGTGATGAAGATATTGCTTTTGATTAATCGCAAATAATGATTTTTAAAGCCTACCAATTGGTAGGTTTTTTTGTTTTTAGTGCTAGAATCGCCCACGTTCCTGCATAATTTCAACAATTTTCCAAGTGTTCTGATATTTATGAAGGCGAATGGTTCTATCATCCCAATAATCTTCTTCATTTCTGGTGCCTTTCAAGTTAATTTTAACTGTTACTTCGTCAGTGAATTTACGAAAAAAGTCAATGTCAATTTCATCAATTTCCAACTCAACATCTTCCATTGGTAGATCAAGTAAATGAATTTGGATCTGAGACGCTAAATGGTAATGGGTGATTAACTCGCTAAGCTGAGGGGTAACATATTTTTTTGCATTCTGAACGTTTCTATCAACATAAATCGCTGTAAAGAAATCAATAGTAATTTGCTCCGGGGAATCAATTAATGGCTTGTCACTTTCTTGTAAGTCACAACCGCTTAATATAAGCAGTAACAGTAATACAAATCGTCTCATCTATGAGTCTTTTAAATTCTTTGGAGTAAATGCTTTATATAGCAATAAATTCTATATGACAAGAAAATAGTTATAAGTTAAGTAGAATTAAATGACATGCACAAAATGACTTATCCACAAAATCTGTGAATAACTGTGTGAATTACCACTAGGATTTCGTGTAACATCATGATTTATAATGACAAAGGATGGTGTTGACCTGAGCGGTAGGATTTGTGCTGACGCCATTTTCAAAGCAAAGAAAATTAGCAATAATTTCAATATATTAAATTGTATTCATGTTTCTGAAACTTCAGTACTTATCCTTTATATTGGCTGAACTTATTTGTTCGTCGATTCGACATGGTTGCAATCCTTAATTCACAGTCGTGTCTTTTTATCAGCGGTTGCACTTTTTAATGCCTAAGGGGAATCAATAATGGCCGTTTCAATTAGTCAATCCTCACCATTTCAGCTTGTTGATTTTTCATCAAGCTGGGATCCCGTTAGAAGTGAGTTTGTTGAACAGGGTGAAAAGTGCGTTGCTACAGATGTTAAAAAAGTCATGGAATCTTTAAGAACAA
>JBMYXI010000080.1:0-12463 GCA_049608225.1 Parashewanella sp. | reverse complement strand
CCTTAGCTTGTTCAATCGCAGCGCGAATATCTTTTACCCCAGCAGACACAGCCGAAATCTTTTCAACATGTGCATTGGTATAATGGGCTATTAACTCGGCTAGGGTTGTTTTACCTGTTCCTGGCGGCCCCCAAAATAACATCGAGTGTGCACGACCATTTTGCAAAGCTAACCTTAGTGGCTTCCCCTCTCCCAGAAGATGAGTTTGTCCAATATAATCTTCCAGTTTCGAAGGACGCATCCTTGCTGCTAACGGGCGGAAATCTGGCGCAAAATCTAAAGATAAACTCGTCACGTATTTTGATTACCTTTATTTATCTAATAATTGATCGTTGATCATCAATATCTACGCCATCAGGTACTGTAAATTTAAATAGTTTGCTTTCCGCTTTATTCAAGCTGCGTTGCTGAGATAAAGTAAACTTACTGATGTTACCCTGAGGGTCAAAAATGGTAAATTCAGTTAACTTATGATGGCTAAAGCAAGCTGAAACACTGGTTTTCGGTGCTTCTGTATTTAATGGAGAAATAGAGTAACAATCATTGTTAGCGATGACACTGTATTGAGACCAAGTATTGGCATCTCGATGGATCAACAATGTCATCGGCGATTGAGCTATCGCTTGTTTAACATCTAAAATCGTCACTTCTTCGGCAAATGGATTAAACACCCAGACACCGTTTTTATTAGCAACTATCACGGACTCGTCAGGCTGAGTCAAATGCCAATAAAGCTTATTAGGATAAGAAAGTGCAAAACTACCTTTCCCTTGTTGAATTACCTTATTATTTACATCTACCACTTTTTGCTCAAAAGCCGCATGCAACGAATTTATCTGTGATAATTGCTTTTGTAGTTTTTCTGCATCACTTGCCGCCAGTGACAGCATAGGTAACATTGACGTCAAAACAAGTGTTCTGGCAATGGTTTTAGTGAGAGATATTATTTTCATTTGTTCCTCAAAAATCATTCTTAGGCGGCGGTGGCGCTAGCACTTCACGATTACCGTTATGCCCCTGAGCACTTACAACCCCCTGCGCTTCCATGGATTCAATAATTCTCGCCGCACGGTTGTAACCGATTTTAAATTTACGTTGTACGCTAGAAATCGAACCACGTCGAGTCTCAGTTACAAACGCGACGGCTTCATCATACAAGGCATCCACATCTTCGTCTGACTCTGCCGCTTCACCCGGTAATAATACCGCTTCACCATCCGTTGAACCATTGATAATTTCATCAATATACTGAGGTTTACCTCGTTTTTTCCAATCAGCAACAACTTTATGTACTTCATGATCATCAATAAATGCACCATGAACACGAATGGGTACTGAGGTACCCGGTGGCAAATACAGCATGTCACCCATACCAAGCAAGGTCTCCGCCCCCTGCTGATCCAGAATGGTTCTGGAATCCACACGTGAAGATACTTGGAACGCCATTCTTGTCGGCACGTTGGCTTTAATCAAACCAGTAATCACATCAACAGACGGACGCTGCGTCGCAAGAATAAGATGAATACCCGCTGCACGTGCTTTTTGAGCAATGCGCGCTATTAATTCTTCAACTTTTTTACCAACAATCATCATCATGTCAGCAAATTCATCAACGATAACCACAATAGATGGTAATTTCTCTAACTCTGGCGCCGAATCATCCATGCTATCGTTTGGCTTCCACAGCGGATCGAGCAGTTGTTCACCATTTTGTTTTGCTTCAGCAATCTTAGCGTTGAAGCCTCTAAGGTTTCGCACGCCCATGGCAGACATTAATTTGTAACGACGCTCCATTTCGCCGACACACCATCGCAGTGAATTAGCTGCTTCTTTCATGTCGGTGACAACATCACATAACAAATGCGGAATACCTTCATAAACTGAAAGTTCCAGCATTTTTGGATCAATCATGATGAAACGCACATCTTCAGGACCAGACTTATACAATAAGCTGGTGATCATCACGTTAACGCCAACGGATTTACCCGAACCCGTAGTACCCGCAACCAGTAGATGTGGCATTTTACCTAAATCAACAACCACAGGTTCGCCAGCGATGTCTTGCCCCAACACCATAGATAAATTGGATTTATTGTTTTCAAAGGCTGAGCAATCGAGTACGTCACGCATAAATACCGTTTCACGGAATTTGTTCGGCAGCTCTAGACCCACATAAGGTTTACCCGGTATAACTTCAACAACACGTACACTTTCTGACAACAATGAGCGGGCTAAATCTTTCGATAACCCAGTTATTTTTGAAGCTTTAATTCCCGGTGCTAATTCCATTTCAAAGCGAGTGATCACAGGCCCTGGAAACACACCCATAACTTTGGCACTAATATTAAAGTCCGCCAATTTCGCTTCAACAAGGCGTGCGACTTGGTCTAATTCTTCTTCACTTATTGGATTAGTTGCTCGATTTGGTACATCCAATAAACTAATACTTGGTAACGGTGGTAACTCTTCTTTCTCAGCATGTGGATCTTGTCCAGGTAAAACAACAATACCGTCAACAACCTGCGCTTTATCTGATTTTTTCGCCACTGTCGGTGTGACAACAGGCTCATGAATAGGCGTTTCATTTGGGTTTGTTTGTTCGAAAAGATCATCAAGTAACTCTGTGGGGGCTGTTGGCTCAATAACAGGCTCAACTTTACGATTAACTCTTGAATGAACTAATGGCTGTTGTTCTTGATCTGGTTGATAATCGTCGACGTCATGTTGCTGATCGTCTTCTCGATCACGTAAGTTACGCATTTTTTCAACTAGCGTCATAAATACACTAGTATCCTCTGTTTCTTTAGTGCTAAAACGTGAAGGCAATAACCAAATTTGCTTACAAAGCCATACTGTTGCAAAACCGACACCATCAATAACAGTGATGGCACTTATGCCAGTAAGCAAAGTAAATCCAAGCACGACAAAGCTCAGCAATAACAAGGTGGTACCAATGACGTTGAAATAGGAAACCATGATATGACCGATAACATTACCGACGAGGCCACCAGCAGAAAACTGATAGATATCCTCAGCATTTAAACTCGACAAAGAAGCGATACTTAATGAGATAAGAAAAAAACCAATTAGACGTAAAGCGACTGTAAAATAATCCACTTCAATCAGTCGATAAACGCGTTTAAACAACATCCAACCAAATGCAGATATAATAACCGGGATAAGAAAGGCGACATAGCCAAAGAAATACAGCAATACATCGGACACCCAAGCACCGACTGAGCCAGCCAGGTTTTCTACTTTGCCACTATATTGAGATTGGCTCCAACCTGAGTCTAACGGGCTGAAACTTGCCAATGAAATCAAAATAAAAGTTGCAAACATGCAACATAAAATCAATCCCGCTTCAAGTAACCTTTGGATCCCTGTTAACTTGACTTTTTTTCCTTGCAACAAATTCCTACGCCCTTTTTATACTAATGAGTAATGTCTACACAGACTGATTGAACTGAATGAATAAAACCGATAGTAACGTCAATTAATAAAGATACCAGAAAGCACGCTAATATGCAGTTTTCAGTCTAAATGAACATGAATTTCTACAACTCATGCTGATATTTTCTTTCATTGAAAGAAAATTGTGCGAAAATCGGTTATATACCCAAAGTATTCAAGATACAAAAATACACATCAAGAGCTAATAAGTACCCATGCAAATGAAAACATATTTTTTGATATCCCCTTTAAGCACTGCTCTTCGTTCCTCTTTCTTGCAAGACTGCCGGTATTACCGACATACAAAACTGTCGTTATTATATTTCCTTCTCAAAAGCGCCTTGCTCAGCACTTAAAATGAACACCCAAATTATTCGATTACATTCGCAGGGATACTTATGAAACTCAAAACCATCACGTTACTGATTGTGTCGCATCTGTCTATTGCTATTTTAGGTTTTATGGGCGGGATTTATGCGTTGCCCATTTTAATTGCACCGCCCTCACCTTCTGATACCGAAATTGAGCAAATGTCGACCCATTCCATTTTCAACGCATTATTTATTAGAGAACTCAAAGGCAGTGACGCACTGCATTGGGGGCAAGGTAAGGTATCCATTAACAAAGACAGTATATCCTTTATGGGAAAGCTGGCACCGGGGCCTGATTACAAGCTCTACCTTTCACCTAAGTTTGTTGAAAACGAAACCGAGTTCAATCAAATAAAATCTACTATGGTCCAAGTTGGCAACGTCAGTACCTTCAACAATTTTATCGTGCCGCTACCGAAGCACATCGATGCTGCGCGCTATAACAGCATCATCATTTGGTGTGAAACCTTTGGAGAATTTATCACCGCTGCTAAATATCGTTGAATTTAATGACATCACCTTCATTAATAATGTGCATAGGCAAAGTCAAACCAAGTTTTTTATGCATATACAATAATCGAAGTAACGCTGAGTGTGTGCTGTGATCACCCATTTTCCAGCTATTATTGCCATAGCCCCAAGGCACAAATAACTTACAATTGAGATCTTGTGCCGCCACTAACGCATCTTCTGGTGTCATATGGACGTATCGATACCAGTTGCCAGCTTCTTTATGATAATAAGAAGCGATAGGCATTAAACACACATCCATGTCACCATATTTCGAATGAATATCTTTAAAATGCTTTGAGTAGCCAGTATCGCCAGCAAAAAACAGCTTTTTGCCTTTACCTTCAATAACCCAGCCACCCCATAAGCTTTTATCAAAATCATCGTAAATCAGTGGCACTATAATCCTACCGCTGAAATGGTGAGCGGGCACAAAATCAATCTTTATATCCTGCACATTTGCAGCAGAATACCAAACCATTTCATTGATCTGATAGCCATCGTTTTCGAAGTGATCAGCGAAATTAAGTGGCGTGAAATACTCTACATTGCGAGGCATTGCAGCAATATCTGCCTTGTTAAAGTGATCATAATGGATATGCGAGTACAGCACTGCATCCACATTTTCAACATCACGTTTAGATAACCACTTAGGCTCGTTACGATAGATCCCACCGGTTAACCAGTGTGCGAATGCGACTGGGTTATCGAATTGCTGCGATACTGGATCGAGCAACACATTGACACCACTTGACGTACGAATATGAAAACTGGCATGACCTAGCCACGTAATTTCGAATCCAAAATCACGGTCAATTTTTGGGTTTACACCAGAATAATGGCAATTTTCCGAACCATGCTGACACTCAACCAATGCAGATTGCGGATAACAGTTTTTCTCACAGGTAACTGGATAAGTTTTATCTTTAAGCTTGTTAGGTACGTACAAATTCTGAAACCGATCTGGGTCTGATTTTTTGTATTTCACTACCGAATCTTTAGTGATAATTTGCTTTACTGTGTTTGGTGCCGCGCACCCCGTAAGCAGAAAAGCCAAAGATAAACTAATTAAGAGTTTCACTGATTAATTCCTTATAATTTCGTGATCGATGAATGAAAGTTGGCAAGTATGAAAATATGATGAGTAATGTAAAAGTAGTACAAGATAGATCGCTTCTTTCATTTATTGCAGCGCCGAATAGTAAGCCAAGCATTAAACTTTGTACCGAATCTGTCAATGGACGATTTCAGGTTTTGGTTTGTATTTTGGTTTGTATTAAATAAAGCTCTCGTAGACCTTTCCGGTATGTTGCCAAAACAAATTGAGTAACTAGTAGGTAACGCAAGAAAATAGCCAAGAATAAATATCAAATCATACTCTTGGGCATCAATCCCTTGCTCTACCGCCCGTATTTTCAAATGGTCAAAATACATTCCAAAGGCTATCGTAAGCATCAGCAAACAGTCACTTTAACAATAAAAACGTTATTGTTATTGGCACCGCAGACTTTATTCATAAATCCTTTGATTATTAATGTGTTCTGCACAGCGAAATTTTACATTAATAAAACAACTTGTGAACAACACCCAAGTTAACCGTCTAAAAGGCAACCAGAAATAACCGTTCTGGTCATACCTGATAACTTCTGCTAATGTCGAAACAAATAACAAACTTGGAGTCCATATGGCTGAAAGTAAAGTTAAATTATCAATTAATGATGGTATTGCGCAAGTAACATTAAGTCGCCCACAAAAACATAATGCACTGAATATGGATATGTTTCGTGCTCTTGATAATGTCATCTCTCAAATTGGTAAAAACAAGATGATAAGAGTCGTAATTGTTACTGGCGCAGGCGAAAGTTTTTGCTCAGGATTGGATATTAAATCAGTACTTTCAAACCCGAGAAACGCTCTGTCATTGTTGTGGAAATGGTTACCTGGTAACCCAAACCTTGCTCAGCGCGTATCTATTGGCTGGCGACGTTTGAATGTTCCCGTCATTATGGCGCTACATGGAAATTGTTGGGGCGGTGGCATGCAGATAGCTCTGGGGGCTGATTTTCGAATTGCAGCCCCCGATTGCTCATTATCAATCATGGAAGCCCGCTGGGGACTCATTCCTGATATGGGCGGCACGATCGGACTAAATGAATGTGTCGCCATTGATCAGGCAATGAAATTAGCCATGTCTGCTGAAACACTTGATGCGCAATCAGCACTTTCCATCGGCTTGATCACTCAAGTAGCTGCAGATCCACTGCAATCGGCGCAGCAATTAGCACAACAATTAGTTGACCGTTCACCTGATACCAATCAAGCAATAAAAAAGATGTATCACAGCGTGTGGAGTAAAAATAATTGGCGCAACGAACGGCAGATTTTAGCAAAGGAAACCTGGCAGCAGATAAAAATTCTATTGAGGAAAAACCAGAAAATTGCAGTTAAAAGAGAATTAGGCAATAAAGATATTAGTTACAAAATTTAATATGAAATAGCTTTATGAAATGGTACCCGAGGCCAGACTTGAACTGGCACGCTTATTCAGCGAGGGATTTTAAATCCCTTGTGTCTACCGATTCCACCACTCGGGCATATATTGAGTGTAACGCTAAAGGCGTTAAAGTTGTGGAGGCGCGACCCGGAGTCGAACCGAGATCGACGGATTTGCAATCCGCAGCATAGCCATTCTGCCATCGCGCCATTTGATAATTTGGAGCGACATATCGGGTTCGAACCGATGACCTATACCTTGGCAAGGTATCGCTCTACCAACTGAGCTAATGTCGCATCTTATCAATTTGAAGCCTTAGTTCTGCGTACTTCCCCTTGACTTCGGATTGGCATTCTACGGATTTGTGTCATTGTGTCAACAGGGATTATTGGTATTTAGCACTGTTTGAGCAAAATACGATCTCTTTGTTGTTAAAAGCGACTATTCTTCCGTTAAGTGCTGCCAAGCCGCCATAATATACGACATCATTGACCAAAAAGTGAGTACAGCAGCAACATAAAGCAGCGTGTAAGCCAAATAAATCATAAAGGTATTGTATTGCCAAATTAAGCCAATGATCGCCACCATTTGCACGGCAGTTTTATATTTTCCCACCCAGCTAACGGCAACCACACCTCTTTTACCAATTTCAGCCATCCACTCTCTCAGTGCGGAAATCACAATTTCTCGGCCGATCATGATAATCGCAGGAATCGTTAACCAAACCGATGAATATTGCTCAACCAGCAATACCAGCGCCAGTACTACCATGAGTTTATCGGCGACAGGATCAAGAAAAGCACCAAAACGAGTGGACTGTTTTAATTTACGTGCAGCGTAACCATCTAAGGCATCGGTGATCGCTGCTAGCCAAAAAGCAAATGCCGCTGCAAACGCTGCCCAATGGAAAGGCAAATAAAACAATACGATAAATATTGGGACGAGCAATAAACGAAATAGAGTTAACGCTATTGGTACATTAAACGGCATCATAAAATCACTTTGTTTTTGTTATCGCCAATCTTGCCTGATTTTTGTTACCCTCGCAATGCGTCATATATCGTTTGCGCCATTTCTGCGCTAATTCCGGGCACTTTTGTCAATTCTGCTACGCTGGCACTGTTAACTTCTTGTATACCACCCAAATATTGCAATAATGCTTTACGTCTTTTAGGGCCAACACCGGCAATGGATTCTAACGTCGATACATTACGCGTTTTTTGGCGCTTATTACGATGACCTGTTATCGCGAATCGATGTGACTCATCACGAATATGTTGAATAAGATGCAATGCCGGTGAATCACTCTCTAAACTAAATTCTGCTTCTGAGTCACCAAAAATCAAAGTTTCCAACCCCGGCTTTCTCCCCTCACCTTTTGCAACACCGATCAGGGTTGGCGCTTTATCCAAGTGCGCGCATTTTTCATCAACAATATTTTGCGCAATGCGTAATTGCCCTATTCCGCCGTCAATAAACAAAATATCAGGTAGTTTAGCGTCTACCGATACCTTATCAAATCTGCGACTGATTGCTTGTGCCATCGCGGTATAGTCATCGCCGCCAGTAATGCCTGTTATATTATATCGACGATAATCAGCTTTATGCGGTCCCTCTCGATTAAATACCACACAAGAAGCAACTGTACTTTCGCCCATGGTATGGCTAATGTCGAAGCATTCCATCCTCTGAATTTTGTCCGACAACTCTAATGCTTCTTCCAGTAATAGGTAGCGTTGCTCAACCGTTCCCTTATGCGACAGTTTAGTTACAACGGCATTGACGGCATTTGTTTGTGCTAAACGCAAGAAGCTAGCTCTCTCGCCTCTTACATTGGTTTTAATTGATACAGTGCGTCCTGCAACATGACTGATCGCAGGCTCTAACACGACCAGTTCTGCTGTTTTTTCAGCAAGAATAACTTCACTGGGAATAATACGCTGTTGATCTGGGTTCAAATAAAACTGACTAATGAAAGCATCTAATACCTCTGTTAATTCAGTATCGGCAGGCACTTTGGGATAATAACTACGACTACCAAAGATTTTACCATCTCTGATAAATAAAATATGAAAGCAAGCGACCCCAGTTTGATAGTGAACGCCGATCACATCTAAGTTTCCTGTTGAAGATGAGACTTCTTGCTGCTCTGCGACTTTACGTAACGAAGTAATTTGATCACGAAAAATAGCGGCTTTTTCATATTCAAAATTGTCAGCGGCTTGTTCCATCTTTGTCACCAGCAATTCAGTGATTTGTCGGTCTTTGCCTTTTAAGAACATTTCAACTAAAGCGACTTGCTCTTGATAATCTTCGTCACTGACTTTGCCGACGCAAGGCGCGCTGCAACGCTTTAACTGATATTGTAAGCAGGGTCGAGAACGAGATTTGTAATAAATATCACTGCATTGACGTACAGAAAAAATACGTTGTAATAAGTGCAAACTTTCTCGAACCGCTCCCCCGTTAGGATAAGGTCCAAAATACTGGCCTTTTTCTCGTTTTGCGCCGCGATGGTAAGCCAAACGCGGATGCTTGTGCCCACTTAACAATATATAAGGATAAGATTTATCATCACGCAGCAATACATTATATTTTGGCATGTATTGCTTGATGTAATCATTTTCAAGGATCAATGCATCGGTTTCACTGTGCGTCACCGTCACATCGACATTAGCAATATGCCCAACCAGTGCTCGGGTTTTGACATTAGGTAGATTTGTTCGAAAGTATGAGGTAAGCCGTTTTTTTAAGTCCTTTGCTTTACCAACATAAATCACAGTTTCGCTTTTATCGTACATACGATAAACGCCAGGTTGATTTGATACTG
Source organism: Parashewanella sp. (assembly GCA_049608225.1). GTDB lineage: Bacteria > Pseudomonadota > Gammaproteobacteria > Enterobacterales > Shewanellaceae > Parashewanella. The sequence goes on along the minus strand of JBMYXI010000080.1, from coordinate 2,805 downwards.
ATTTCAGAAACTGTTTGGCATCAAAGGTATCAGGCATAGTCACAAGTTCGCTTAAAACTGTCCAGCATCGAGCATTTTGTAACGAATGGCTAAACGGGTCAATTCGACATCGCCTTTGATCCCCAGCTTGGAAAATAATCGATAGCGATAACTGTTTACCGTCTTTGGGCTTAAGTTTAACTTTTCAGCAATGTCACTGATCTTTTGGCTGTCTGTGATCATCATCATTATTTGCAATTCTCGCTCAGATAGTGCTGAAAAAGGATTATCGTCATGTTCATTACTCACACTGCTCAACGCCATTTTTTGTGCAATTTCTGGCGATAAATAGCGTTGACCATGAGCGACTTGCCTGATGGCTTGCAACATTTCCGGTGGCGATGCATTTTTTGTTAGAAACCCATAAGCGCCGGCTTGCATGACTTTTGTAGGTAAAGGATCTTCACAATGAATAGTTAGTACGATGATCTTGATATCCGGTTGAATACGAGCAATTTTTTTGGTTGCTTCTAAGCCACCTATGCCTGGCATATTCATGTCCATTAAAATGACATCTGCATCATTTTGACGGCACCACTGAATAGCAGTTTCACCATCAGGAGCTTCACCGACAACTTGAAACGATTTTTCATCCTCTAAAATTCGACGGATCCCTGTTCTTACAATCTCATGATCATCAACTAAATATACATTTATCAAGTCATTCGCCTTTAACGAGTTTTACTGCGCTAAATTTATCCCATCTGTCTGTATTAGAAAAGTAAAACCTAGCTTTATTTATTTTACTCGCTGAGAGTTTCAGCAATCGAACAAATTAACAGCAAACATTCCAACATCTCTTATGCAGCAATAAGAAACATGGCATTATTGAAACAACAATCATTCTTATGGCGAGTTATGGCTAAGATTTTATTAATTGCCAATTTAAATTGCGATCGCGTCTTACATTTAGATAAACCCATACATTTAGGTGGGCGCTTTTTGTATGAAGATTCAGGACGTCGACTTGGCGGCGGCGGTGCGAATACAGGCATAGCCTTAGTTATGGCTGGGCACCAAGTCAGTTTATCCAGTCAAGTGGGTGATGATCAACTGGGCGACTGGTTAGTACATCAAGCACAACAAAAACAGCTCGATTGTACTCATATAAAACGGCATCAGCAATGCACCAAAGAATTATTGTTAATGGTCACCCCTGATGGGGAACGTACCATTATTCGTCCTAAACGACCATTATTTGAACTCGGTCTTCCTGAGCAATGGCATGAGTGGGACGCGTTGTACATTAATACCTCTGCACAAGGGGCAAGCAGTTGGAGTCAGTCAGCATTAAACAATACGTTAGTCGTTGCACAATTAGCTAAAGATGAGCGCAGTCGCCCTTGTCATGTATTGATTGCATCAGCGACAGATATGCTTGGTCGTAGCCATTTACCTTGCTGGCAATACGGATTTCAAATTGCTGGAAATTCACTTAAATACTTTATTGTCACCAATGGTGAACATGGCGCAACGTTATTTACTGAAAATGAACAATTTCAGATTGCGGCAGATAAAACTCATGTTATTGATGCGACTGGTGCAGGCGATGCTTATGCAGCAGGGTTAATTCATGGATTAGTATCAAAAGCTTCTATTTTCGACGCGATGAAAATCGCCGCCGCATGGGCGGCCTGCGCCGTAGCCAGTGAGAGTTCTATCCCCAGTTCTCGACTCGAACAATATTTAAGCAAAAAACATCCTATTAGCGTTGGCTCAACGCCATCATAAGGAAAATAAATATGGGCGTATTTATTGTACCCGACACAAAAAGATTGCAGTTCGAATTAATGTCAGAAAAAGATTTGCACCTCTTTCATGAGTTAGACAAAGATCCATTAGTCATGCAGCACATTAACGGTGGCAAGCCTCGAACGCTAGAAGATCTCACATCGAATACCTTACCTAGAATTAACGCCTTTACTCATATCGAAAACGGCTGGGGAATGTGGAAAGTATCCACAAAAGAAAATAGCGAGTTCATTGGCTGGATTTTGATTCGGCCAATGGCGTTTTTTTGCGAGCAACCTCAACTGGATAATTTGGAAATTGGTTGGCGATTCAAACCGTCTTCTTGGGGAAAAGGTTATGCAACAGAAGCTGCTACCAATATCATGTCAGCATTAGTTAAGTCTAAAAAATATCAATATGTTACCGCAATAGCAGCTGAAGCAAATATGGCTTCAATCAATGTCATGCGAAAATTAGGAATGAAATACCTTGAAAAAAAATATTACCAAGATGCCAATTTTCAAGGTGAAGTGATTGTTTATCAAATCCAGTTATCACAATAAATGTGTTTTACCTCGCATCACAGACTAAATAACAATTCATTTAAATTACGTAGAGCAAACTGTGAGTATTGTGGATCAGCTGAGGATATATTGTCATCACATACATTAAGTGTATATTGGACATTAACAAATTTTACTAAGTCAGCTAATTCATGAACTGTTAATTTGTTACTTCTCTCGATATTAGAGGATCGTTGAAAATATTTTGTTAGATCGTCTAACGTAAGGCGGTTTTTACTTGCATTAACCCCTCTCCAAATTGAGCCAATGAAAGCGGCTTATCAATGTCTCTACGAATATCTGTGAAAAATATTTGCTCTCTTGTTAACTCCTTTGCGATCCTTCTAGCTTCAGGTCTAGCTGTTCGTAAAAAAGACAGGGCTTCTTCTTGAGCTGCAAAAATATCGGAATGAGGAAGAGTATGATCGTAGATCAATCGCTTTGGGATCCCTGATGCACGCCCCATCTTTTC
>JBMYXI010000079.1:0-12666 GCA_049608225.1 Parashewanella sp. | reverse complement strand
ACATGGATGTCAGGCTAGGCTCTGAGGTACATGGATGTACCATCAGAGGCGTTAGGCATTTATTCAATCACATTGGAAACGTTTAGCTTTGTGGGGGCGGCTTGGGGATTCAAAAGGGGAAAAAGCTGATGTTTTCCCTTTTTGGCGGTGTGGTACGCAGTACCACGACTTTATAAACTTCGTAGAAGTTTCATCAAAAACTACAACGTCATTGCTGCAATCCACCCAAATACCAACAACGGAATGTTGTAGTGAATAAAAGTTGGGATCACGCTATCTCGCATATGATCATGTTGCCCATCGGCATTCAAACCCGAAGTAGGGCCTAAGGTTGAGTCTGAAGCTGGCGACCCTGCATCTCCTAATGCGCCAGCTGTTCCTACTAGAGCAATGGTTGCAGGAACAGAAAAACCAAATTGAATCGCAAGAGGCACATAGATTGCGGCAATAATTGGGACAGTCGAGAAGGAAGAACCAATCCCCATTGTGATAAGCAAACCTACAATCAGCATTAAAAATGCTGCTAAGCCTTTACTATTACCTATTAATGTTTCAATTGAAGTAACTAATGTACCTACTTCTCCTGTTTGTTTAATCACTGCTGCAAAGCCTGCGGCTGAAATCATAATGAAGCCAATCGACGCCATCATTCGAACCCCTTGATTAAAAATATCTTTATCATTGAGAGTGCGAATGGCATCTGAAAAGCTAAATACAATAAACCCAACCAGAGCACCAAAGATCATAGAGTTGGTATAAAGTTGAACGGAAAGCATGGTTGCAATGGCTGCGACGGCAATAATTAAGTCGGACTTTTTCATGGATTGCTTTTCTACAACCTCTACATGATCGGTCTTGTATTCTCTCGGTTTTCGATAACTAAAAAGTACCGCCACTAATAAACCGCAAACCATACCCATTGCAGGCAATAACATAGCGGTAGGCACTTGTGTTCGAAGTGCATGTAAGCCATTACTGTTCAAGTTAGCGAGTAAAATGCTATCTAAAAAGATGCCTCCAAAACCGATTGGCAAAATCATATAAGTTGTTACTAGGCCAAATGTCAGTACGCAAGCAACCAGTCTTCTATCTAGCTTGAGTTTGGACATCAGTCCCAGTAGAGGAGGGATCATTATCGGAATAAATGCAATATGAATGGGCAGCACATTCTGCGAACTGACTGACATAGCAAGCACTGCAAGTAACATTGTCCATTTGACCAATGACACGTTTGACTCATCGGGGGATTTTCCTAGCTTTTTGATAATGGAGTGAGAAAGTGAGTCAGCTAAACCTGAGTGAGACAATGCAACTGCAAAAGCACCCAATAATGCATAACTTAGTGCGATTTCAGCTCCGCCTCCTAATCCATCATTAAATGCTTCAATCGTGGCTTTTAAATCCATACCACCTAATAAACCTGCCACTAAGCTGCTTACGGTTAATGAAATAACAACATTAACTCGGAATAGGCTTAACAACATCATCAAACTGACTGCGATGACGACTGAATTCATCCCTCAACCTTCTTGTAATTTTTATGAGTTATTATTTATGCCCTTGTTTTAAGTGAGTGTAAAGCACCAATTTTGTTGAATTTTTAGCTTTAAAATGAAAAGTTGAGTCGTTTATGCGGAAATAGGTTGTCAGCTTCAATACACGGCATATAATGCTTCTAGATTTGTTGATGCTGATCATGTTGTTATTAACTTTAATGTTCAAAACTATGATCAGTGAATTATTTTCCTCATAAAGATGGAGATCAAAAATGGGTGTATTAGTAGGCCGCAAGGCTCCTAATTTCACGGCTGCGGCTGTTTTGGGTTCTGGTGAAATTGTTGATAGTTTTAACTTAGAAGATGCAATTAAAGGTAAGCCAGCGGTTATCTTTTTCTATCCTCTAGACTTTACGTTTGTTTGCCCATCTGAGTTGATCGCATTTGATCACAGAATGGAAGAGTTCACTAAGCGTGGTGTTGAAGTTATCGGTGTTTCTATCGATTCTCAATTCACTCACAACGCATGGCGTAACACGCCAGTAAACGAAGGTGGTATCGGCCCAGTTAAGTACACCCTAGTTGCTGACGTTAAACACGAAATCTGTCAAGCATACGACGTTGAGCACCCAGAAGCTGGCGTTGCTTTCCGTGGCTCTTTCCTTGTAGATAAAGATGGTCAAGTACGTCACCAAGTAGTTAACGATCTTCCACTAGGTCGTAACGTTGATGAAATGCTACGTATGATCGACGCACTTCAATTCCACGAAGAGCATGGTGAAGTTTGTCCTGCTGGTTGGAACAAAGGCGAAAAAGGTATGAATGCAAACCCAAAAGGTGTTGCAAGCTACCTAGCAGAAAACGCTGATTCTCTATAATTTTTAGAGAGAAGGTTATTGCTAACAAAAAAAGCTGCCATTGGCAGCTTTTTTTGTTAAATACTTACTTTACTTATCTTCCTGCTCTTCAGTCATCGCTAATGGCCAACCGCCTAAGGCTTTCCAGCGATTTACGATATAACAAAATAATTCCGCGGTTCTTTCGGTATCGTAAAGTGCAGAATGTGCTTCTTTATTATCGAACTCAATACCTGCAAACTGACAGGCTTTGGCGAGCACTGTGTGACCTAATGCCAACCCAGAAAGCGTTGCAGTATCAAAAGTTGCGAACGGGTGAAATGGCGTACGCTTAATACTATTTCGCTCCAACGCTTTAGTCACAAAGCCATGATCAAAAGCGGCATTATGCGCCACAATAATACTTCTGTGACAGTCAGAAGCTTTTTGCGCTTTTTTTACTTCTTTTACGATTTCTTTAAAGGCGTCCTTTTCATTAACGGCACCGCGAAGTGGATTAGTTGGATCAATACCATTAAATGCCAGCGCTTCAGGTTCTATGTTTGAACCTTCAAACGGCTCAATATGATAATGCAAGGTTTTGTCGAGCATGAGCTCACCATTATCATTCATCTTTAATAGCGTCACCGCAATTTCGAGTAGGGCATCGGTTTCGGCATTAAAGCCTGCGGTTTCAACGTCAATGACCACAGGAAAGTAACCACGAAATCTATTTTTTAATTTATTGTGCTCGATAGGTTCGCTCATGTTTATACTCGAAAAAATAACTTGATGGTATTATCACTGTTCTTGTTAACTGAGTCATGTGTAATTGATTTTAATTTGAGCTAAAGAAGTGAAAAAGTCGGTCGATATATTTCGTGAAGAGCAAAATAAGAGAATCTAAGATGAATAAACAACAATTACTGGCAATTTTCATATGCTGTGCACCCATAACAGTGAATGCGGAATTACGTCATTTTGTTGCCTCTTTGGATGACTCTCAATGGAAAATTACTGGCAATACGCCGATCACGTGTAAGCTTGAGCACCAAATCCCTATGTATGGTAAGGCGATATTCAGTTCACAAGCCAGTAAAAACATTAATTTAAGCTTTTCTCTTGATATGTGGCGAAAACCTGAAAAAGTCACTAAGGCTGAATTATATTCGCAAGCGCCTAAGTGGCGTCCCGGTGTTGCCAATAAAAAATTAACAGAGGTTACTTATCATCGTTATTTTAATGGTGAAGTGCCTAAAGCTGCGGCTTGGACAATGCTGCACGAGCTTGAAAATGGTATGCAGCCGACCTTCTATTATGCTGATTGGTATAACCAGTCCAGACAAGTGGCGGTCGGTCTGTCAGCGGTTAACTTTCATCAAAAGTACGATAAGTTTAGGCACTGTTTGGCAAATTTATTGCCTTACTCCTTTGAAGATATTGCTTTTACTGTGTTGAACTTTAAAGAAGGCGGGACAGAGTTAACCCGTTTTTCCAAGCAACAAATGGCTAGGGTTCAAGAGTACTTATCTTATGATCCTGAAGTTGAGTTGGTGTTAGTTGATGCTTACACCGATAGCTATGGCGGCAGAAATGCCAACAAGCGCGTATCTATGCGTCGCGCCCAAGCCATCGAGAAATATTTTATTGCTCATGGCGTGAATAAAAACCGTATTGTTTCAAGTGGTCATGGTGAAACACGTCATATTGCTGCGAATGATACGCTCGCTCAACGAGCCAAAAACCGTCGGGTGGTGATTCAAATAAATAAAGGCTAACGTAAGGTGTTTACGAGTTTGAATTAAAATTAGTGGCGTTCATTGTTGGTTGATTGTTGAGTGCCTCTCTACTACAGAAAAACGCTATAAGCTATATATGGCCTATAGCGTTTTTTGTTAATCTGATAGCTAAAACTAACCCAATCACTCTACACCAACCAGTAATGAAGTGAAGCCCAAATTAAATTCCATTCATTATAATTTCTTTTGTGGTACTTCTATCCCAGAATTAATACTCAAAATTGTTTATTTATATTCTCCTGCTGACTTTTGATTTTTTATAAAAGACTGTTGGAGAGTTTTATCTCATATGCAATTTGCGAGGTTGCAAGTGAGTATTAGAGAGGTCGTTATGGCGGTTAGTGGGGATTCGAAAAGTTTAAAGTATTATTGTAGTTATGCCTATGGTGCCTTGACTGGCGGGAACAAGATAAAAGAAGATCCAGCAGAGCTATTTGATGAAGTAAAGGCTTCAGATAGTCAAGGCGAGTTAGCTGAGGGGCACCCTTTTGGAAGCCTTGAAGATAGCGTTAACACATTGTTTGACATTAATAGTGCTTCTTCTGGTGAGATGACTGAAAGCGTAACTGCGCGTTTGGTTGAACTTCGGGGGGCAATTTTCGCCGCAAGTTCAGATGAATTGACGGATGAAATGCAGGCAGCTATCCAGCTTTTAGATCAATTATTGAATGACAAAAATATTCCTAAGCCGGTCAAAAAGCTAGCCGTTAAACAGTTAACTTTCTCACCACAAAAACAATATAACACCATGCAAGTACCATCTTGTCAGTGTGGGAACATCTTTAGAGCTTTGGAAACGCTAAAGTTTTATAAAGAAAACTCATTGGAATATGTTAAACAAGCTCGCAGAGAAACAGTGGAGCAAGTTGCTGACGAATTTATTCGAACTCATCCGCAACTTGCAGGTAATGCTAAAGCGAACAAAGCTTATCTGGTTTCTGTTTTTTCTAATGAAGGTGGTTATGAAGCACCACCTGTTGCCTTAGAAAGCGGCTGTTTTAAACACAAGTTTACTGAAAAAGAAATTAGTTTGTTTATCACTCAAGCGAGATTGGAAACAGAGCCTGCGGCATTGGTTAGGCATTTTTCCGATAAGTTTGCTCGAACACTTATTGGTGAACATCGTTGGTCAGTGAAGACGGTAGACGGATTGTTTATTAAAAATGTGGATGAAGAAATGCAAAAGATGCTCGCTGCCAAAGCAGATAGTATTGGCGAAATGGGGCAAATACAAGGAAGAAGCAATAATGTAAGGTATTCAGCTTCTTCTGTTCAAGAAGCTATGCAAAAAAGGTTAGCATATGTGATGGAGCAACGGTTAGCGTGTCCACTTCATCAAAATAAGCAAATTACAATGCGTGTTAAAAATAGCATAGCTCATGAAATTGTAATGAACGGCGTTGGACATTGGAAGGTAACTGAATCGGACGGTTCAGAAAAACCATTGGTTATGGAATCATTGACCGATATTGCCGAATTGATGAAGTGTCGTCCTGTCGTGATCCGTGAGGTTGTACGACAAGCAACAATGAACACTAAAGACTTGAGTGAGATAGTTCGTTTTTATGAACGAAACTTTAAAGATAAACGAGAGTTTGAAGGTGATTTTGCAAATCTGTCCTTAAGTCATGCAAAATGGCAAGCAATGCGAGGCGCTTTTATTTCAGCAGTTGAAATGAAATTGAGAAAGGAGCCTGAATTACTGGATGCTGTTTGCGATCAAATGAGAAAAACGACATCAGCGACCGATCGCGTTGCAATGGTTGAGCATTTTCGTCACCCCAAAATGCTTGCTGTATATCTTGAATTAGGAGGTACTGATCGTCTTTCTGAACAGGTGGCGGGAAAGGAGAACGCTTTGGTTGGTAGTGCGTTAATGCCCAATTTTGAAATGATTGACTATTTATCAGACCCACAAATCACACTCCCTAAACTGCCAAAAGCTATGAGAAGCCAGTTGGCATTGCAATGTGCCGCTTTTGGTGCTTCAGAGGCATTTCGTAAGTTAACTGCTGCTGGCATTGAGCAGCGTAAATTTGACAGTATGGGTTACAGTTTTGTTCATTTAGCATCAATGAATGGACACTTAGGTATGATTGAGCTGCTAGGATCGGCAAGAGGGTTCGCTTTAAATGTATTAACCAAGCAGAGTAGAGAAAATGCTTTACATCTAGCGATAAGGTTTGGGCACCAAAACATTATTGGTTATTTATTGTCAGTACCGAACTTATCTGAACCCGAAACGGCAAACGGTGCTAGTCATACGCCGTTAATGCTTGCCGCAATTCAAGAGAGTGAACTGATATTTCGCACGCTAATTGATCACCCGAAGATCTCTGTTGATGGGCGTGACAATCAGGGGCGAACATTGTTGCACCATTTAGCTGAGAATGGCCGCCAACAAATGATTAACGTGTTTGCAGGTAAGTATCAAGCCAAGCTAAATTATCAGAGTAAGGAACGTGATGGAACCAATCGGTTACCAAGAGCCTTGGCAATTGCAAATCAGCATCACAACCTTGATATTCCAGTTACCGCTTAATTTTGATTATGAAAGAAGTATAAAAAAGCCCGCTCAATAAGGCGGGCAAAAATATACAAAGTACAGCATAATACAATCAACAAATTGAGGTAAGGAAGTCAAAAAAGAACCAGGGAGTGTTTTAGATGAGATAATCTCACCTAAAAAGGTGTTCTTACTTTCTTTAGCTCATATGGTCAGCCCTTCCTGAAAGTGTGGTCATTCTATGCATCTTTAATTACAGTGACAAACAAAAAAAATTCCCACCTTAGATTAGTTTTTCTAATGTTTAAGTGGGTTTGTTATTGTGATTGAAAGGCCATTAAATGAATGGAAATAATTGCTCGAGTCTATTGTTTTCTTATTCACCTAATGCGGCACTCTTTGCATACATATTCACGGGTTTGAACGGTGACTTAGAGATGTTTTTATACGCCATGCTTGAAGATAAGCACAATAATTAACAGAACCATCGAAGATTTATTTTATCTTGCCGAATATTCACGCCAATGATCCTCAAGTGATTCACAAATTTGTTGCTAATCGGTATAGTTAACTATCTTTTTTTTGATGAATTAAGTTATGTTTTGTTGGCCGATCTCAATTTATTACGAAAATACTGATGCAGGCGGTGTTGTTTACCACGCTAATTATTTAAATTTTTTTGAACGAGCGCGGACAGAGTGGCTTAAATCGATTGGCATTAGTCAATCACAACTTTTACAACAAGATATCGCATTTGTGGTTAAACATTGCGATATCAGTTTCCGAATTGCAGCAAAATTTGAACAAAACTTAAAAGTGCTGTCTAACATGAGTAACATGAAAAAAGCATCAATGACGTTTCATCAGTCGCTTATTGATGATGATGGCAACTTATATTGTGAAGCACATGTAACCGTTGCTTGTGTTAACTTATCGAAAATGCGACCAACAGCGATACCTAAACAAATTATTCAGGAGTTAATGCGTGCAAGCTGATATTTCTTTTTTGGGATTATTTTTAGAAGCCAGTTTATTAGTCAAATTAGTAATGCTCACCTTATTGGCATTATCAATTGTATCTTGGGCAGTAATTATCCAGCGCCGAAAACTTATTTCGGTAGCGAAGCAACAGTCGATCCAATTTGAAGATAAATTTTGGTCAGGTGTTGATCTGAATAAACTATACCAAGAGTTGTCTGCTCGCGGTAGTAACGTTCAGGGAATGAGTAGTTTGTTTGTGACTGGTTTTAAAGAGTATTCTCGTTTAGCCAATTTGAGTGAACGGGTACCAGAAGCTGTTATGGATGGTACAGGTCGAGCAATGCGAGTGACCTTATCCCGTGAAATTGAAAAGCTTGAGTCTAATTTATCATTGTTAGCAACGATTGGTTCAACTAGCCCTTACATTGGTTTATTCGGTACGGTGTGGGGGATCATGAATTCGTTTATTGCCCTTGGCGCGGTTGAAAACGCAACATTGGCAATGGTTGCTCCCGGCATCGCAGAAGCCTTGATTGCAACCGCTATGGGGTTATTTGCCGCGATCCCTGCTGTTATTGGTTACAATCGCTTTACTGCTCATGTTGAAAAACTTGAAATGTCTTATGTGAATTTTATGGAAGAGTTTTCCAGTATCTTGCATCGACAAGCCTATACCAAGAAGGAGTCGGCTTAATGCAGGTATATCAGCGTAAGCGCAGACGTCCTGTCGCTGAAATCAATGTAGTCCCATATATTGATGTTATGTTGGTGTTGTTGATTATTTTTATGGTGACAGCGCCAATTGTCAGCCAAGGGGTTAAAGTCGATTTACCTTCTGCGAAATCAGAAGTGTTACCTGCAGACAGTAAACCACCACTTGTTGCTGCAATTGATGCGGTTGGTGACTATTATTTGAATGATGGTGCCAAAGCGACCAGTAACGCGAAAAGCCTAGAAGAAATTAGTATTGAGGTTGCCGCTATTTTACGGCTTGAACCGGGTCGTCCTGTTGTGGTTAAAGCGGACAAAGACATTCCTTACAAAAGAGTGATTCAATTAATGGCAAGCTTGCAGGCAGCAGGCGTACCTTCTGTTGGTTTAATGACAGAATCGCCGGAGGAGCAGTAGGTGGCAGAAAAGTCAGGATTTTCAATACCCATTATTATTTCTTTCATTGTTCACGTTGGTGTTTTGGCGGCGTTAATGGTTGGCGTTGACTTTAATGACAAACCTAAAGCTTTACCACAAACCAGTGCACCAGCTGTTAAAGCTGTGGTTGTTGATCAACAATTAGTTGCCGAGCAAGTTGCTAAAATCCGCAAGCAAAAAGCCGATGCTGCTAAACAGGAGCGTGAGCGTCAAGCTGAATTGGAACGTAAACTTGATGCCGCTCGCAAAGCGCGGCAACAAGAGCAAAATAGAATTAAAAACCTTGAGCAGCAACGTAAACGTAAACAAAATGAAGCTGATAAAGCAGCTGCGGCGGCTAAAGCGGCTAAATTAAAGCATCAACAAGAAAAACAAAGGGCAGCTAAAGCAGAAAAATTACGTAAGCAAAAGGAGCGAGAGCAAAGGGCGGCTGAAAAAGCGGCAAGAATTGCTGCTGAGAAGCGTAAGCGAGAAGAAGCGGCTGCGAAAAAGGCGGCGGAAGAGCGCAAGCGCAGACAAGCAGCAGAGCGCAAGCGTAAAGACGATGCTGAGCGTAAAGCAAGACAAGAGAAAGAACTAGCAGAAGCGTTAGCAAGTGAGCAAGCAGCACTTGAGAAAACACGTAATCGTCAGGTTTTGAGTGAAGTGCAAAAATACAAAGCACTGATCACACAAACCATCAAACGCAATTTAGTTGAGTCACCAACGATGCAAGGTAAATCTTGTAAAGTAAATATCCGTTTAGCAAAAGATGGTTTTGTTATTTCAAATAAAGTGATCAATGGTGACGTAGTTGTGTGCCGTGCAACCAAAGCGGCAATTGCAAAAGCGGGCAGGTTACCTGTTTCTTCTGACACGAATGTTTATAACCAAATTAAAAACATTAACTTACTATTTTCACCTGAATCGAATTGAGGAACATTATGAAAGTAATTGGAAAATGGCTAGTCCTCTTAGCCATTTTTATGATCAACCCAGCTAAAGCTGCGTTAGATATTGTTATCACTGAAGGTGTTAATGCGGCGCGACCTATCGCGATAGCCCCTTTTGTTTGGGAAGGTCAAGGACAAATGCCACAACAATTAGCTGAGGTTGTGATGTCTGATTTAACCCGTAGTGGTACTTTTAGCCCCATCAATATTGTTTCGCTACCGCAGAAAAACATCGGTAATGCGGCTGACTTTCAAGCCCAAGTATGGAGTAACATCGAAGCTGAAGCTTTGCTTGTTGGACGAGTAAAACCATACGGTAATGGTCAGTATCAAGTGAACTTTGAATTGCTTGATTTATTCAAAGCGAAGTTGCCTGTTGCAGCCTCAGCAAAAGCCCCGGATTTAATTCTGGATAAAAGTGAAGTATTGATTTCCGAGAATCAATTTCGCTCCTATGCGCATATGATCAGTAATCGCGTATACGAAAAACTAACAGGCATTCGCGGGGCATTTTTAACTCGCATTGCTTATGTGGTGATCGATAGAAGCCAAGCATCACCTTATCAATTAATGATCGCAGACTATGATGGCTTTAACGAAACCATGTTATTGCGATCAAAAGAACCATTAATGTCACCCGCTTGGTCACCTGATGGCCGTAAGTTGGCGTATGTTTCTTTTGAAAACCGCAAAGCAGAAATTTTCATTCAAGATATTTTTACTCAAAAACGCACTAGGATAAGCAGTTCTCAAGGCATTAATGGTGCGCCTGCATTTTCGCCTGATGGTAAAACACTTGCAGTGACGCTTTCAAAAGATGGTCAGCCTGATATTTATTTGATCAATATTGCGACTAAGCGCTTACGACGTGTGACTAACCGTTATACGATTGACACTGAGCCTTCTTGGCTGCCAGATGGCAAGTCACTTATTTTTACCTCTGAGCGTGGTGGACGTCCTCAAATTTATCAAGTGAATCTACAGACCAACAAAATTCGTCGATTAACCTTTGAGGGCGAATGGAATTTAGGCGGTTCGATTACCCCTGATGGTCAAGCAATGGTGTTCGTGAACCGCACTAACGGTCGTTTTCATATTGCTCGAATGGATTTATCGACTCGGTTTATGCAAGTACTAACATCAACAACACTTGATGAATCACCCAGTATCGCACCTAACGGCACTATGGTTATTTATGGTACCGTTTACCGTGGAAAACAGGTGTTAGCTGCGGTCTCGATGGACGGGCGTTTTAAAGCAAGATTACCAGTAGGGCAAGGGGAAGTGAAATCTCCATCTTGGTCTCCATATTTACAATACTAATTGAAAAGGAATAGATAATGGATCTGAATAAGTTGTTCAAGGCTATGCTGATAGCCGTTCCAGTTTTAGCTATTAGTGCATGTAGCTCAACTTCGGACTCAGAATCAGCGCAAGCTGGTGGTGTAAACGGCACAAATGCCAGTTCTCAGACTACGACTGGTGGCGTAGAAACGGGTAGTGCTAACGCAATTTTGACTCCGGAAGAAAGACAAGCACAGCAAGAAGCTGAACTGCGTCGTGAAAATGTGATTTACTTTAGTTTTGACCGTAGTGAAATTCAGCCTGAGTTCGCACAAATCATACAATCTCATGGCGATTATTTGCTAGAGCACCCAAATGTAAAAGTATTGATTGAAGGCCATACTGATGAGCGTGGTACACCTGAGTACAATATTGCCCTTGGTGAACGTCGTGCAAAAGCGGTGCAGAAGTACCTGCAAAATATGGGTGTTCAGTCTAGCCAAATGAGCGTCGTAAGTTACGGTGAAGAAAAGCCTGTTGATTTCTCTCGCACCGAAGCAGGACTAGCGAAAAACCGTCGTGCAGTTCTTGTTTATTAGTATTAAAAACTATTCCGTTAATGGAGTAACACAATGAAAAAAGCCGTAATTACAGCGGCAATTTTCCTTACCATGGGCGCGGCAAATGCTGCGCCTTCGCCTGTTGAGGATATTGCTAGAGGTTCTGATAACCAGCGGATCGATCGTCTGGAACGCATAATTAAAACCAAACAGCAGTCTGAGTTTGAACTGCAGCAACGTGTTGATACCTTACAAAGAGAAGTTTCTGAGCTCCGTGGTGTCAATGAACAACTGTCTTATCAAATAGAACAAATAACCCAACGTCAGCGACAGCTTTATGATGAACTTGCTAATGTTCAAACTAAACCTGCTGATAATGCCGAGGCAACATCAACGGAACCTCAAGCTCCGATTGCAGCCAGTGGTAGTCTCTCTGAGACAGACAGTTATCAACGTGCTGTCAATCTCGTACTCAAACAACGCAAGTACGATGAGGCAATCCCTGCATTTAAAGATTTTATTTCAAAATTTCCGCAATCAAATTATGCAGCTAATGCAAATTATTGGTTAGGACAATTGTTATTTAACAAAGGCCAATTAAAAGAAGCGAAGACGGCTTTTCAGATTGTGGTAAATAAATTTTCGGACTCAAGTAAAAAAGCAGATAGTTTAATTAAGCTTGGAAAGATTGCTGAGCAACAAAATGATAAGCGTTTAGCTAAGCGCTATTACCAGCGAGTTGTTAATGAACACGCTAAAAGTTCGGCATCGACCATTGCGAAAAAGAACATTGCGGCGTTGAAGTAGCTGGATCTTTTTATAAAAAATACTCGCTTAGGCTGTTTTTCCGTCAAACGAGAAAAAATCGTAATATTGCTCTTGCAACACAAATGGAAAACGGTATTATAGGCGCCCTCAGCACGGCATGGTCGAGTTGAGATATAGAGTGGGTCGTTAGCTCAGTCGGTAGAGCAGTTGGCTTTTAACCAATTGGTCGAAGGTTCGAATCCTTCACGACCCACCACTTCTTATATCACTTCTATTAAGAGTGCTAGGAAGTAAAACTAAAAGATGGGTCGTTAGCTCAGTCGGTAGAGCAGTTGGCTTTTAACCAATTGGTCGA
>JBMYXI010000078.1:0-13202 GCA_049608225.1 Parashewanella sp. | reverse complement strand
ATTGACTTGAGTTTGGCGATGACAGCTATAAAAACTTATCGTTATTTCTTGTTGCTGAATATGTGCTTGTTGGTATTTATCTACCGACTGAAAGTTTATTATTTCAGAACTTGTTTCATCAGAATACAAAATAACTTGATTAGCCATGTTAAATCATGCTCGTTAAACATTTTAGTTATTGTATGTATTTTGAGCGCAAGGGAGTGTTTTTTTAGTAGTTAAGTCAAGATACATTCAGATACGTAGCACAATATCGTGAGGAAAATTGATGAGTTTGCTGACTTGGTAACTTAATTCTAAGCTTATTTTAATACACAAAGCGGAGTTACCTCCGCTTTGCTTTAATGATGAAAAGGGTTACATATTTAACACTTGCTTAACTTAAACTGTTTAGCTTTTTGTTCTAATTGATGCGCCATATCTAAAAGGCTTTTAGCGATATCAGCGGTCTTTTCTGCACCTATCGATGTTGCTTCTGACGACTGATTGATGTCTATGACATTGGCATTGATGGTTTCTGCAACTTGGCTTTGTTCTTTAGCGGCTGTTTCCATCTGTGTATTGAGCTCATAAATCTCGCTCACTTGCATGGTTATTTGTTTGAGTTCAACCGCTACCTGCTCGATTGAAACAACTTGTTCCTTGGCCATCCCAGAAGCTCTATCCATAATTTCGACACAGTTTGTTGCGTCTGCGCGTAACCCTTCTATCGTTTTACGGATGTCTTCTGTAGAAACTTGAGTCCGTGAAGCTAACGTTCGAACCTCATCGGCTACTACGGCAAAGCCTCGACCTTGCTCACCGGCACGTGCAGCTTCAATAGCGGCATTTAACGCCAATAAATTGGTTTGTTCGGCAATACCTGATATGACAGTTAACACTTCGGCGACTTGATCTGAGCGTACATTAAGTTGTTGAATACTCTCAGCGCCTCGTTGTACTTCTTCACTCAAACATGAAATTGCGGAAACCGCCGTTTTGGCTCTTTGAGCCCCCTGCATTGCTGCAGCGCTGGTATTGTTTGAATGAGATGTGGTGCATTCTGCGTTACCACGAACTTGCTCTGCAGAAGCCGCCATTTCAGTCATTGCCGCTGCAACTTGCGAAGTGTTGGACTTTTGCAGCATGACTTCTTGGCGCGTAGTTTCCGCCATGGATGTGATCTGTTCAGCAGAGAGATTTACATTATTGGCATTTTCTACCACTGAGCACAGAGTATTATCAATTTTTGATACCATCTGATTGAACGTGTCGCAGACATGACCGATTTCATCGTTTCTATCATTATCCAGTTTAAGGCGTAAATCTGAATTTTTAGTGATATTTTGCATGGTATGGCGCAAAACCATTAAGCGACGGATCACAAAGTGATTTAAGATGAAACTGGTGACGATAAAGGCAGTAATAAACAGGAATAATTGCACAAGTCCTTTTGTGATCAAGCTGTTGTGCAACGCTTTATCTCCTTTTTTAAGAGAGTAATCCAGCCTAATCGCGCCAAGAATGTCATTTTCCTTAGCTTGATGACAACCTAAACAATTCACGCCTTGGTAATTAGCTGACGCTCGAATCGGTTCGATGCGAGTGAGGATCCGTTCATTATTCTCTTTATGGATGAGATTTACTGTTTGACCATTCAGTGCTTGACGATCGAGGTCATCTTTAGCTTGCTCGTGGTTTAGACCATTACCATAAAGCTTATTCAGTATAGGGCTGCGGATAACGCGGATGTCTTTTATTTCGTCTTCTGCGGTTATTTTTTCTCTGAGTAATTCTCGATTGCCGATAGTGCCCGTTAACATCATAGTATTTAACGAGTCAAAATACGATTTAGAAATGCTATGCACATGTTTTTGAGCATAACTTTCTAGATTCTGTTGTTGACTGTAGGCACTGAACCACAAAGTAAAAATAAGCACTGATATAAAGATACAAGCCAAGCTTATTAATATGAGAGATCGAATAGAAAGTGACTTTGTCATAATATGGCTTTTACAATCCTTAACTAAGATATCCATTTTTCGGCCACATGAGCCATTTATTTAGTTATTTTTGGTTTTAGATGTAATAAACAACAAATTGTATAAATTTTTAGTTGTATTCCTGTTACATACTAGGGCTCTCTATGGTTATGAGTGTTGATGTAGATCACTTTAACTCCTATCAAACACTTTTTCTGTTTTTGTCAGCTGAGGTTTATTCGACGGGGTGTAGAGTATTTCATTATTTTTAACAGGTGAAAATTTATGGCTGCAGTAAGCGCTCCTCCTCAATGCCCTCAACAATCAGCAATTGACTCTTTCGTTAAGCTCACTGGTAAAAAAACGCAGCAGGAAATTATGGTGCAAAGTTTACTTGTTTCTCTGCAACCGCATTTTGCAAGCAATGAAAAACTGGATGAGAAGCATCCCTGTGCAATGCTGTTATTAAGCTTATTTAAACAAACTTTACAGCCTGAACTACAAGAAAATGTAAGAGATTTAAATCAAATGTTACAAGCCAATAGCCCAGTTAAATTCAGGCTAACGTCTCAACCTAACCCAAAAACAGGTATTGATGTGTATATTGTGGAGCTTATTCGAGACGCAAGTAGCACGTTCGAGGAAATAGAAGGTACCGATTTTCCAGCAGAGGAGAAAGAAGAGACTGACTTTTTTTTAGGGCGAACATCAGCCGATGTTGCCGCAAGTCGTGGCGAAGCATCCACATTACTTGATGAGAGAAAGGTTACCGAAAGATTTGACGTTAAAGATGCAGCTAACGACAAAAGATTCAAAAATTTAATGGGATACAATCAGAGGAGCTTATCGTTTGCGCTGTATGCGATAGCAGGGCAGCAATCTTATCATTTATATCGAGAAGGGCTGAAATCTGATTGCCAATTAAAGCAATTGAGGGTTGCAGTTAAAACGGGTGATGCTACTCAAGTGAAAGAAATACTATCTAAAATTATAAACTTGACACCAATTGAGAAAAGAAAAGGAGAAATCTACACGCTTCTTTTTGGTGAAAAATACACTGCAGACTTACATGTTTTGAAAAAGGAAGCAGAGATTTTGTTGGATTTGCTCAGCAAAGAAGATGTTGTTATATCACAAAAGTTTAGAACTTAAATAAACTTTTTATGCGCTAAAGCTGAGCCTTTACCGTTAGAACGCAGTTCGTTATTTGAATACTACAGATTTCACTTGATATATCTGAACACAAAATAGTAAGTACTGTAATAACTCCAAAAGATAACTTAAGGCCGTTAAGAGAATAGAAATGCCTTAACATAGAAATGTAATTGCGCTCCTAAGCGTGAACTGGGTTCTCGGCAGAAATAAGGATATCGACGACTTACTTCTTGAGGTGTTGGTGCTTGAGAGCCGCTTTTTGCATTTGGGGTCGAAAAGCTTAAATATGTTGTTTCGTTAGTATCAAGTGCATCGGATTCAGAACAGTCTTTGCCCCAATATGGATCAACTTTTCTAAATCGATTTGTTAGAATTTGGCTTTTCGCGTCTGTTACTGGACAATTGCAAAACCATTCACTCATCGATGCGAATATTAAACTGCCTTGATAAGCTTTAACATAAAATGAAGTAGTTTGAGGTATATCGTTAGAATAACGACGCAACTCCATTTTTATCAACTTCCAGCCGCCAACTATGGTGTCAGTTTGGGAATTACTGCTATTAAACTCTTTATAAAGGCTTTTTGCATCAGCCTCATCCAAGTTGTTGAAACCTGTGGACAGATTGTCTTCATTCCAATGTAAAGGCTTATCTGCGAAAAGTACCTGAGCTGAGGGTGAAATCATTTTTAATCGACCTTAAGAATTCAATTTCACCATCATACTGAAATCAATACATCATAAATAATATTTTATTATTGCAGCATATAACTGCTTTATATAATGATTATAGCTAGCTTTTGTGAGCGATTTTTTCATTAAGTTAATCTTGGTCTAAAAAATGCTTAATCCAGATTAAGAAGTATGAATACGTCAAAAGTTTGGACTGTCGGTAATGGATGTAAAAGCAACGCTAGGTCAATTTAAGCAAATAAAACCAGCTCACTTAAAAGGCATTGGTACACCAATATTAGTATTGGCTGCCATGGCTATGATCATTCTGCCAATGCCAGCCATGTTGCTGGATATCTTATTTTCTTTCAACATTGCGTTAGCTTTGATTGTACTCTTGGTGGCAATTTACAGTAATCGTCCTCTTGATTTTGCCGCTTTTCCTGCGGTGTTGCTAGTCGCAACCTTGTTACGATTAGCACTGAATGTGGCTTCAACCCGTGTGGTATTACTCGAAGGTCATAATGGTGGTGACGCTGCTGGTAAGGTGATTGAAGCTTTTGGTTCTGTGGTTATTGGTGGAAATTACGCTGTTGGTCTCGTGGTTTTTATCATTCTCATCATCATCAACTTCGTGGTAGTCACTAAAGGTGCTGGTCGTATCGCTGAAGTTAGCGCTCGCTTTACTTTGGATGCCATGCCTGGCAAACAAATGGCCATCGATGCCGACTTAAATGCTGGCATTCTTAATCAAGATCAAGCACGTGTACGCCGTGAAGAAGTGACGCGAGAAGCTGACTTCTATGGTGCTATGGATGGTGCGTCAAAGTTTGTTAAAGGTGACGCCATCGCGGGGATCATGATCTTGGTGATCAACGTACTCGGCGGATTTGTTATCGGTATGGTACAACATGGGCTGGATTTATCGAGCGCCGTTGAAATTTATACCTTACTAACCATTGGTGATGGTCTAGTTGCTCAAATTCCAGGCTTACTCTTGTCGATTGCTGCGGCGCTCATGGTTACCCGTCAGAATGAATCCGGTGATATGGGACAGATGATGATGAGTCAGATGTTTGATGATCACAAATCGCTAGCTATCGCAGCGGCTTTATTAACTGTTATGGGATTAGTACCGGGAATGCCACATTTAGCATTTCTTGGTTTTGGCTTATTCACCGCGGGGGCGGCCTACTTCATTTATCGCCGCAATCAGAAAAAACAAGCACAAGCATTAGAGCTCGCTAACGCGGAGCCAGTTGAAAAGCTTGAAAATGAAACCAAAGAATTGAGTTGGGATGATGTTCATCATGTCGATACTATCGGGTTAGAAGTAGGTTACCGTTTGATTCCATTGGTAGATAAATCTCAAGGTGGTGAGCTACTGACACGTATTAAGGGCGTTAGGAAAAAGTTATCACAAGAACTTGGCTTTCTTGTTCCAGCAATCCATATTCGTGACAACCTTGATTTATCGCCAAGCAGTTATCAAATTTCACTCATGGGCGTGGTCGTTGGTGAGTCAGAAATTCGTCACGATTGCGAGCTTGCTATTAATCCGGGTCAAGTTTATGGCAGTTTAGATGGAGTGCAAACCAAAGATCCAGCCTTTGGTTTAGAAGCTGTTTGGATTGCACCTGAGCAAAAAGAGCATGCGCAAACTTTAGGATATACAGTGGTTGATGCGGCAACCGTGGTTGCCACTCACATTAGTCAACTGCTAACTAATAATGCTGCCAAGCTACTGGGTTATGAAGAAGTTCAACAGTTACTTGATATTCTACAAAAGCAGTCGCCTAAGCTGGTAGATGGCTTTATACCTGATGTTATGACATTAGGCATGGTGGTTAAGGTCATGCAGAACCTATTAAATGAAGGGGTATCAGTACGTGATTTACGTACTATTGTTCAAACTCTTCTTGAGTATGGTCCAAAGAGTAATGACACTGAAGTATTAACAGCGGCTGTTCGTATTGCTCTGAAGCGAATGATTGTTCAAGAGGTGTCTGGTGGCGATGCTGAAATTCCTGTCATAACATTGGCGCCAGAGTTGGAACAGATGTTGCATCAATCTATGCAGGCAACAGGAGGCGATGGACCAAACATCGAACCAGGGCTTGCAGAACGCATGCAGAAGACGTTAACCGATGCAGCGCAACAGCAAGAATTGATTGGAGAACCCGCCATTTTGTTGACCTCAGGAATGCTACGCTCAACGCTGTCACGATTTGTTAAGCACACCATTCCTAATTTACGGGTGATTTCTTACCAAGAAGTCCCAGATGAGAAACAAATACGAATAGTGTCAGCTGTCGGTCAATAGAGGATGTAACCGTGAAAATAAAACGATTTTTTGCCAAAGATATGCGTGCTGCTTTAGCCCAAGTAAAAGATACTTTAGGTTCGGATGCGGTGATCATGTCTAATAAAAAGGTCAATGGCGGTATCGAAATTGTTGCAGCCGTTGATTATGATGATCCGAAGCCGGCGATAGCTAAAGCGCCTGAGCAAACAAAATCATCATTGTTTGATATTTCAGATGACCAAGTCTCACTGGGTCGCAGTTCAATGAACAATAATACTGTTAAGGCTCGCGCTCAGACAGCAAATCCTACGCAGCCTCAGGCTTTCGCTAAAGAAAGCAAATCGCCAGCCGATTCATTAAAAGCACTACTTGAAAGACAGCATTCGAAATTAGAGCAACAAAAGTTGGCTCAGTCTCAAGCACAAAATTTAGATATGCCAGCTTGGGCACAAGCGCTTGAAGCGCCAGCGCCGAAAGAATCATTTTCACCGTCTCAACCATATTCCTCTGTAGCAACGAGAAAACAACAGGATAGCAATGTGGTTAAGTCAGATGAAATGCAAGCGATGAAAGACGAGCTCGCATCACTTAGAAATTTACTCACCCATCAAGTCTCAGGGTTATTGAGTGAGCAAAAGCAACGTACAGATCCTATGGGGTCGATGCTGGAAACCAAGTTATTAGAGGCTGAGTTTTCACCACAGCTTGCAAAACAGTTATCAGATTTAACTCAACACTATGCGCCTGCAGAATTAGTTAAAGCATTACCGCAGAGTTTGGCAAATTTACTTGACAATCAAGGTGATGACATTGTCAATCGCGGTGGTGTTGTTGCTCTTGTTGGACCAACTGGTGTGGGTAAAACCACTAGTTTGGCTAAATTAGCAGCAAGATTCGCTGAAAAACACGGAAAAGATCAAGTTGCGTTAATAACAATGGATCATTATCGCATTGGAGCCTTTGAGCAATTGGCAACTTATGGCAAAATAATGGGCTGCCCAGTTAAGCTTGCTCACGATGTTAATGAACTTGAGCAAACAATTTATCAATTTAGAAATCGCAAACTGATTTTGATTGATACTGCTGGGATGGGACAGCGTGATATGCGTTTATTTCAACAACTTGATAATTTAGCGACAAATAAACGCATACCTATAAGAAATTATCTGGTATTGTCTGCAACATCTCAACGTCGAGTGTTACAAGAAGCCGTCGAATGTTTCCAGCGTGTGCCATTGGCAGGTGCGATTTTAACGAAATTAGATGAGTCGGTTTCTCTAGCGAGTGCTTTAAGTGTGTTAATTGAAAATCGCTTATCACTGAGTTATGTAACAGACGGACAAAGAGTTCCAGAAGATATGCGTGTTGCAGAAACCATGCAATTGGCTGAGCAAGCATTATCGGTTTTGGATGAAAGACAACCTGAATATATGACGAATCACTCAGGGGTGAATGAAGTCGCCCATGCATTTGAGTAAAACCATGACCCAAGACCAAGCAAGCGGTTTACGAATGATGAATCAACCAAATAACGAGAAAGTTAAAGTTATTGCAGTAAGTGGTGGTAAAGGTGGTGTTGGTAAAACTAGCGCCTCAATTAACACTGCGGTGGCACTTGCCGAAAAAGGCAAACGAGTGCTGATACTGGACGCCGATCTAGGATTAGCAAACGTTGACGTTATGCTAGGGATCAGAGCAGAAAAAAATCTGTCTCATGTGTTATCAGGTGAAGCTGAATTAGATGATGTGATTGTCAGAGGTCCAAAAGGCATTGGAATTATTCCTGCTACTTCTGGCACGCAAGCTATGGTAGAGCTGACATCTGCTCAACATGTGGGTCTTATTCGTGCTTTCAGTGAAATGAAAACCCAATTTGATGTACTCATTGTTGATACTGCTGCGGGCATTTCCGATATGGTATTGAGTTTTTCACGTGCCTCACAAGATGTATTAATTGTGGTGTGTGATGAGCCAACATCGATAACCGATGCATATGCACTGATTAAAATTTTGAGCCGGGAACATGGTGTGTTCCGCTTTAAAATTGTCGCTAATATGGTTCGCAGTTTGCGTGAAGGCATGGAGCTATTTGCTAAGTTAAGTAAAGTGACTGATCGCTTTTTAGATGTCGCGCTTGAGCTAGTCGCTACTATTCCTTTCGATGATAATCTGCGTAAAGCAGTGCGTAAGCAAAAGTTAGTTGTGGAAGCGTTTCCAAAATCACCGGCTTCCATTGCCTATCATGGTCTTGCTAATAAAATTATTAGTTGGCCAGTGCCGCAGCAGCCCGGTGGTCACTTAGAATTCTTTATTGAACGACTGGTGCAGCGTCCTGAGTTAGAAGGGGATCACACGAGTGAATAAAGCCGCTGCGTATACGAGCTTTGACGATAGAACATCCGTGGTCGAACAGTATGCACCGTTGGTACAAAAAATTGCCCATCATTTATTGGCAAGATTGCCAGCATCTGTTCAATTAGATGACTTGTTACAGGCCGGAATGATGGGGTTATTAGAAGCATCCAGTAAATTTGATGGTTCTAAAGGCGCTAAGTTTGAAACTTTTGCAGGTATTCGAATTCGTGGCTCAATGTTGGACGAAATCCGTCGTGGCGATTGGGTGCCAAGATCGGTCCATCGAAATCATCGAATGGTGGCACAAGCAATTGATAAGTTGGAACAAGGGTTAGGCCGAGAAGCCACTGATTCTGAAATTGCTACTGAATTAGATATGTCGTTAGATGAATATCACCGCATTTTAAATGATGTTGCATCGGGTAAAATTGTTGGTATTGAAGATTTAGGGGTTTCAGAAGACATCGTCACTCATGATGAAAGTCCACAAGACCAGGCGTTTGAATCACTAACAGAAGCGCATTTTCAACAAGCTTTAGTCGATGGGATCAAACAATTGCCAGAAAAGGATGCATTGGTCTTATCACTTTATTATGATGAGGCGCTTAATCTAAAAGAGATTGGCGCAATTTTAGAAGTCAGTGAATCACGAGTGAGTCAGATCATGAGTCAAGCCATGTTAAGGCTAAAAAATAAACTTAGAGACTGGACTCAAGATTAGTCAGACATTTCGTTGTGTATTGATTACATAAATAATTAAAACAAAGTTAAGTTCGTGGAGGAAACCTTGGACAAGAATATGAAGATACTGATTGTTGACGATTTTTCAACAATGAGGCGTATCATTAAGAACTTGTTGCGAGATTTGGGATTCAATAATACCCAAGAAGCAGACGATGGAACAACCGCCTTACCTATGTTACAAAAGGGTGATTTTGACTTTGTTGTAACAGATTGGAATATGCCAGGAATGCAAGGCATTGATTTGCTTAAAGCCATTCGAGCAGATGACAATTTAAAAACAATTCCAGTTTTGATGGTAACTGCAGAAGCTAAGCGTGAGCAAATTATTGCCGCTGCTCAAGCGGGTGTGAATGGTTATGTTGTTAAACCTTTCACCGCAGCAACATTAAAAGAGAAACTCGATAAGATTTTTGAGCGATTAGGTTAAGCAGGGATGGCCGATGCAAGCACAACAGACAGAGCTGATTAACCTCGCTCAAGCTCAGCAGTTAGTTGAATTGTTATCTCAAGGTCAGCAAGAGCAAGCAGATGAATTGCTAAAAGAGCTGGCTTCGCCGATTCAACACGATCTCTATGAAGAAATTGGTAAATTAACGCGTCAATTGCACAGTACACTCGTTGACTTTCAAGTTGATGAACGCTTAATTAAGCTCACCAGTGATGACATTCCTGATGCTAAAGAGCGTCTGAATTATGTCATAGATATGACAGAGCAAGCAGCAAATAAAACTATGGATGCTGTTGAAGAATCTTTGCCTTTGGCCGATGCATTGATTGCCAATATTCAAAAAGTATCTCCCAATTGGGATCGGTTAATGAAACGAGATCTTGAGCTAGAAGAATTTAAAAGGCTCTGTCATAACATTCAAGATATGTTACAGCGCAGCGATCACGATTCTAATCGCTTACGAGATTTACTCAATCAAATTTTATTGGCACAAGATTTTCAAGACTTAACAGGGCAAATGATCCGTCGAGTGATCACGCTTGTTCACGAAGTTGAAGGTAGCCTAGTGTCTATGTTGACCATATTTGGTGAGCATTCTGCAGCTGAAAATGTACTTGAAAATAACAGTAGCATCGAAGCTGAAGGCCCAATAATGAATGCTGATACACGCGAAGATGTCGTGGCAGGTCAGGATGAAGTTGATGATTTATTGTCAAGCTTAGGATTTTAACAGGGAGTCAAATACATGACGTTTTCGGTTGATGAAGAAATTCTTCAAGACTTTTTGATCGAAGCGGGTGAAATTCTTGAACTGCTGCAAGAGCAGCTGGTTGATTTAGAAAATAACCCTGACGATTCTGATCTACTTAATGCCATTTTCCGTGGCTTCCATACCGTTAAAGGTGGCGCAGGCTTTTTAGGGCTGACGCCTATGGTCGATGTCTGCCATGAGTCAGAAAATACTTTTGATCTCCTTAGGACGGGAAAACGAGAAGTTACTGCGGAACTAATGGATATCATTTTGCAGTCAGTTGATGCGATTAATTCTATGTTTAGCCAAACGCAGGCTGGTGAAGAACAGTCGCCTGCAGAGCCTGAATTACTCGCTCAGTTAAAGTTGTTAAGTTCTGGTGAAGCCCTGCCGAGTGAATCTGTGCAAATTGAAGCTGAACCTGAACCTGAACCCGAAGCGATCAGTGAAGATGTTGTGCAACAACCGATACCAAGTGAAGCCTCAAGTCAAATAGACATTCCAGCAACAGATATAGAATCAAGTATCGATGAGATTTCTCAAGATGAATTTGATGATTTGCTTGATGCATTGCATGGAGAAGGTAAAGGTCCTACGTTAACTGCTGGAGAGCCACCTTCAGGAGCTGGCGACTCTGATGACATATCTGATGATGAGTTTGAAGCCTTATTGGATGAGTTACATGGTAAAACGGGTTTTAATGCTGAAATTGCTGATGCGACGTCTGCGGGTACACAATCAGCTAGCGCATCAGAGACAACAGATGCTCCATCGGATGAGATCACTGATGATGAGTTTGAAGCATTATTAGATGAATTACATGGCAAATCAGCAGCACCTAAAGCCACGACTTCTGCAAATGAACAGCTAGTAGTCGAGCCTTCAGCAATCAAAACATCTAAAGCCCAGCCTGTTCAGGTTGAAAAAAAGCTTGAACCTAAAGCAAAAGTGGCGGCTAAGCCTAAAGTTGAAACCAAAGCGGTGGCGAAAACGAAAGAAGCAAGTGTCGCTAAACCTGCACAAGGTGAAACGACAGTTCGAGTTGATACCGCTAGACTTGATCAAATCATGAACATGGTTGGTGAGTTAGTACTGGTTAGAAATCGTTTGGTCAGCATTGGCATTAATCGCGAAGACGAAGAAATGTCAAAAGCATTAGCTAATTTAGATTTGGTTACTGCCGACTTGCAAGGCGCAGTGATGAAAACCCGAATGCAGCCAATCAAAAAAGTATTTGGACGTTTCCCACGGGTAGTTAGAGATCTCGCTCGTAGCTTAAATAAAGAAATTAATTTGGTGATGATCGGTGAAGACACCGATTTAGACAAAAACTTAGTCGAAGCACTTGCTGATCCCTTAGTTCACTTGGTGAGAAATTCAGTCGATCACGGCATTGAAATGCCAGATGAGCGCCAGAAAAATGATAAACCAAGAACCGGAACCATTACCTTATCGGCAAGCCAAGAAGGCGATCATATTCTTCTTAAAATTGAAGATGATGGTGCCGGAATGGACCCTGAAAAACTTAAAAATATCGCGATTGATCGTGGTGTATTAGATGAAGATTCAGCGGCGAGAATGTCAGATAACGAAGCTTATAATCTGATTTTTGCTCCCGGATTCTCCACCAAAGTAGAGATTTCGGATATCTCTGGTCGTGGTGTGGGTATGGATGTAGTGAAAACTCGTATCGCCCAGTTAAATGGTACGGTTCATATTGACTCTCAGCGCGGTGTTGGTACCGTACTTGAAATTAAAGTGCCGTTAACGCTGGCAATTATGCCGACCTTAATGGTTGAAGTGGCGAAACAAATTTTTGCATTACCACTATCGAGTGTGAATGAAATATTCCATTTGGATTTAACTAAAACCAATATCGTTGATGGTCAGCTTACTGTGATTGTGAGAGATAAAGCCGTGCCGCTGTTCTATCTTGAGCAATGGTTGCATCCGCAGAGCAGTCTGCAACATGGCGATAAGCAACATGGTCATGTTGTTATCGTACAACTAGGTACGTTACAGATAGGGTTTGTGGTTGACGCGCTGATCGGCCAAGAAGAAGTGGTTATTAAACCACTGGGTACCTTATTACACGGCACGCCAGGTATGGCTGGTGCGACAATTACCTCTGATGGTGGTATCGCATTGATCCTTGATGTACCGGGAATATTGAAGCATTACGCTCGAAAATAACAATCACAAGAACAATAACAAAAGAGATTGAAGGCATTTAATGGTCACTAAAGTATTAGTCGTTGATGATTCAAGTTTTTTCAGACGACGGGTCAGTGAAATTCTGGCACAAGATCCAAGATTAGAAGTCGTTGGTACTGCTATCAATGGCGCTGAGGCTGTGAAAATGGCAGCACAGTTGCGCCCTAATGTGATCACTATGGATATTGAGATGCCAGTAATGGATGGTATCACCGCGGTGAAAGAAATTATGGGATCTCAGCCTACGCCTATTTTGATGTTTTCATCGTTAACTCATGATGGTGCGCAAGCCACGTTAGATGCATTAGATGCAGGTGCGTTGGATTTTTTACCGAAAAGATTCGAAGATATTGCAACTAACCGTGATCAAGCCATTCGTTTGTTGCAACAAAAAGTAAAAGAGCTAGGTCAGCGCCGATTGTTTAAACGTACGGCGGTTCAACCTCAGACTCCATCGCTGACGAAAAAAGTAGAATCGAATCCGACGCCGACACGTCAGCCATCAACATTACGAACAGCAACGACATCAGCTCAGTCAGAGCAGGTTGTAGCCAAAAACGTCACTATTAAGCCAAGTGGTAAAAAATATAAGGCGCTG
>JBMYXI010000077.1:0-13622 GCA_049608225.1 Parashewanella sp. | reverse complement strand
CAAAACTTATTAACCATGTCGTTAACCGAAAGAAGGCAGTTGATGGGCAATCATATTGCTATGATTTTTCAAGATCCCAGCGGAAGTTTTGATCCTGCAAAAAGTGTTGGTTCTCAGTTATTGGAAGTGATGCCGCTTGATAAAGGCACCCCTTTTTGGCAACGAAGTTCCAATAAAAAGAAACAAGCAGAAAAATGGTTGCACAAAGTCGGTATCAAAGATACGAAAAGAGTCATGGAAAGCTATGCGTGGGAGTTATCTGAAGGAGAATGTCAAAAAGCCATGATTGCCATGGCCGTAGCCAATCGTCCACAGTTATTGATTGCTGATGAACCGACTACCAACATGGAATCCAAAACGCGATCGCAAATTTTCAGATTATTGACTCAACTCAATCAATTACAGAACGTGACCATTTTATTGATCAGCCATGAATTAGAGAACCTGACGAAATGGTGCAACAACTTGACCGTGTTATATTGCGGTCAAGTCACTGAATCTGGCCCTACTGACAAAGTAGTATCAACACCATTTCATCCTTACACCAAAACCTTGATGAATCACATTCCTGACAAGCAATTATCCATTTCTCATAAGTCAATTATGAAGACATTGCCAGGCTCAATTCCAGCGTTACAGCATTTACCCATTGGTTGTCGCCTTGGTCCTCGCTGCCCCAAAGCCGAACGAATGTGCGTTAATCAACCGAAACTTTCTCAAGACAAAGAACGCAGTTTTGCTTGTCATTTTCCATATAATCGAGATTAAATAAATGACAACTCCCCTACTTGAAGTAAAAAGCTTAAATAAAACATTTTGTTGCGGTTATAAAGGCTTCAGCAAAACGTCTAAACTAGTATTAAAATCCATTTCGTTTTGCTTAAATCAAAGCGAAACATTGGCGATTGTCGGTGAAGCAGGCTCAGGAAAAAGCACGTTAGCCAAAATATTAGTTGGTGCAGAACCAAGAACCAGTGGCGATATATTATTTGAAGGTACCGCATTAGAGAAACGGGATATAAAACAACGTTGTCGACTCATTCGGATGATATTCCAAGATCCCAATACTTCCTTGAATCCAAGGCTTTCTATCGGCGAATTGTTGGATGAGCCGCTTCGATTTAATACCCAGCTTTCTCCAAGGCAAAGAAAAGACCAAGTATTAAGTATTTTAAAACAGGTAGGATTATTATCAGAGCATACTGATTTTTATCCGCATATGATCTCCGAGGGACAAAAACAACGAGTCGCAGTTGCACGAGCATTAATGTTGAACCCCAAAGTAATCATTGCCGATGAAGCCCTAACCGCACTGGATTTATCTGTTCGTGCTCAGATTTTAAATTTGCTAATCACGTTACAAAAAAATTTGGGATTATCTTACATTTTCGTGTCTCACAATTTAAAAATTATTCGCCATGTCAGTGACAATGTCATCGTAATGCATAATGGTGAAATTGTAGAGCAAGGTACCACGGAGCAACTATTTAATGACCCTCAACATCCTTACACTCAAAAGCTGTTGAAAGAACAAGAATAACTGCTCCAACCACTACAACGAATTATCCTTTATCCGTAAAAAGTAGTGCCATTTTTATGTGAAATCATTATGCTAGCACCACTATCAATATCTTTAATTGAACAGAAGAAATAACATGATCATTAAACCAAAAATTCGTGGTTTTATTTGTACCACTACTCATCCTGTAGGTTGTGAGGCTAACGTTCAACAACAAATCAATATCACCAAAGCCAATAAAAAACTCTCAAATGGCCCTAAGAAAGTATTAGTGATTGGATCATCAAGTGGTTATGGTCTTGCTTCACGAATTACTGCAGCATTTGGTAACGATGCAGCAACCATTGGTGTATTCTTTGAGAAACCTTCTTCTGAGAAAAAACCAGGAACAGCGGGTTGGCACAATTCTGCAGCCTTCGATAAGTTGGCTAAAGCAGAAGGCTTATACTCGAAAAGCATTAATTGTGACGCCTTTAGTCACGAAGCAAAACAAAAAACCATCGAACTTATCAAGCAAGACTTAGGTCAAGTGGACATGGTGGTTTACTCACTCGCCTCGCCTGTGCGTAAAATGCCTGATTCAGGCGAAGTCATTCGTTCGTGTTTAAAGCCGATTGGTGAGACTTATTCATCGACTGCTGTCGACACCAATAAAGACACCATCATTGAAGCCAGTGTTGAACCTGCCAATGAACAAGAAATCCAAGACACTGTAACGGTTATGGGCGGTCAAGATTGGGAACTTTGGATTAATGCCCTAGCTGATGCAGGTGTATTAACGGATAACTGTAAAACAGTCGCTTACAGCTATATCGGTACTGAAATCACATGGCCAATATACTGGCATGGCGCTTTAGGCAAAGCAAAAATGGATTTAGATCGTGCTGCGCATGCGCTGAATGATAAGCTTGCAGCTAAAGGCGGCAGCGCGAATGTCGCAGTACTAAAGAGTGTTGTAACTCAAGCCAGTTCAGCAATCCCTGTAATGCCATTATATATTGCGATGGTATTCAAAAAAATGCGTGAAGCAGGACTGCATGAAGGCTGTATTGAACAGATAAACCGTATGTTTAGTGATCGCCTATTCCGCCAAGATGGCGCCGAGGCAGAAACGGACGATGAAAACCGTTTGCGTCTAGATGATTGGGAATTGCGTGACGAAATTCAAGCGCATTGTCGTGATTTATGGCCAACCGTTACTACCGAAAATTTAGCTGAACTTACTGATTACCGTGAATATAAAGAAGAGTTCTTAAATCTATTTGGTTTTGGCATCGAAGGCGTTGATTACGATGCTGACGTTAATCCAAATGTTGAATTTGACGTGATCGAATTATAGCCTGTTATTGCCGTTGCCTTATTGTTGGTAACGGCAATCTACCTCCCTGCACAAGCCGCTAACTTTCCACCAATTACGATCAGTAAAAATAAACTGGATAAAAAAGCTCAACTTATAACTGCTGCTATCCTTTATAGTAACGTTATTTAATTACTGGCAAAGGAATGTCATTAGACCCTTCATTCATCAATACAAAAGCACTAAGCGCAACTGAACAACAAAGTTCAGATCCAAATGCTATCAGAGAAGCACTTATGTCTGAGGCAACAGCCGCGATAGAAAGTGGCGATCTCACTCAATTTGAATCAATTGTCGATGATCCTGACTTTCATATTGCGACACAAAATGAACATGGAAAAACGCTGTTTCATCTAATTAGTGAAAGTAGTGACAATCAAGACTCAGCCAATAAAATTCGATATTCAATGATGGAATACTTGCTTTCAAAAAGAGACGCGCATTCTGCATTAGCTATGTTGGATCACCATGGTAAATCACTATTACATTCATTATATGAGCATCCTTCAAGGTCAAACCTAGCACTTCAAAACCTGTTAATGGACAAAGAGCCTGTTGCTATCGATAGGCTAATGCTGATCAGAAGTATCTCGAATAAAGGAGCAGAAGGTAGTGAATTACCGATTGTCTCAGGAGTAAAACAGTTGACACTACCCGCTACTCCCAGCAAAGCTAAAGTAAACAGCTTCATTCAGCGCTTAAAGTCACTGACGACAATGATTAAGACATGGTTTGCACAATCACACTCGCAACCTGTACTTTCAAGTGAAGACATTCACGCAGCCAAAAAACATACTCAAAAAGTATCTAGTCAAGTTTCAGATCAAGCAAACCTAGTTGAGCAGATTCAACAGCTTCAGGAAGCCGTTGATGTGATATCGACCCATTCACACCGAAGTATGATGATGAAGCAACACGGAGGGGAACTAATGCAAAGCCTGGCAAAACAAGCAAGAGACGCCAGTTTTTCTGCAGCAGAAACAAAACAACCCCATATCATCGATGAAGAAGATATCGTCGATTTAGAAGGGTCAACTTACACGCCAGAAGACATCGCGTTATCCTACAAACCTATCTCACGCAATGGACAAATTGATGTAGTACGAGTAACAGGAGCGATTGAAGCAAAGCTAAAGGAGGATGGGTATCCAATAGGCGTTGAAGTTATTGCAAGGCTCGATGGCTATCGAGTTGCGAAAAAAGATGTTAAAAAGTTGCTAGAAGAAAGGGCAGCAGAATCAGCTGAAAGTCCAAAAATAAAAATGGAAGTGTTAGGGATTAATGAACGTAAAAAATTTTTCTTTATTAAAGTACCAAGCCATGCTGTTCTAGCAGTTTATGTGAATGGTAAAGCATTCGTTATCGACTCGAAATCAGGTAATCATTATCAAGGAGCGGCTAAACGTCATGTCACACACTACCAATCGAAATTGAATCACGAAGACTGTGTCCGCTGCGCTGTCGCTGCTGGCGTTGAGCTTTGTAAAGCTTTACCGAGTAAGTTGTTGCCCTTATCAACGAAAGAAGCTGAAGAAGCAGTTCTAAACGCATTACCTGCGGTACAGCTAACACAGCATCCAGACATCAAGGTCGATACATACCTTGATCCACTTAGAGCACAATTAGATAAAGAAAAACAAGTTGAGCTCCAAAAAGCACAAGAGAGTATGAGAAAAAGTACTGACTAACTAATGTCTATGAATCACACAACTGACGGCTTTTATTAACTGCCATTATGTATATAAAAAGTAAAAAGTAAAAAGTAAAAAGTAAAAAGCCCCAAACATGATGGCTTGGGGCTTTAATTCAATGAATAACATCTAAATATTATTAGCGTAACTCTGTTTGTTCACCTAAATCAGCAGCATAACTTATTTCAGCTTGTGCTTTTAAGTAAGCGGTTATCGCCTGATAATCCAATTCACTATGCTTATTAGCCAATTGTTTTTGAATAGAGCTAATAACCGTATCATCTATGCCAACGGCAGCGTTCACTTTATTCAATACAACAACTGCATAGCCTTTCGTAAGCGCAACAGTGTCGACACTAACGCCATCTTTCACAGTCGCCATTTGGAACGCTTTATCAACAATGCGGTTCTCAATTTCACGATCAAAACGGTGAATAGACTTTTTAGTCGTTAATGTGGTCTCTGATTTACCAGCTTTAACGCTTGCAGCAAGCTCTTGAGCCTTAGTTTCCGCAAGTTCGTTAGCTTTATCTAGCTTCAAACGATTAACGATATCGTTTTTAACCTCATCAAAAGATTTAGTGCCAGCAACTTTATGCTCATTCACTCGAAGAACCATTACATGGTTATCACCCAGTTCAATCACTTCACTGTTTAAACCACTTTGTAACACCTCATCAGAAAAAGCCGCTTTAATCACTTGAGGATTATCAATAGCAGACGGTACCGAATTACGAGAAAATAAAACCGTGTGCTTAACTTGAGCATTCACAGCTTTGGCCGCATCAACAAGAGAATCTGGTTGCTCGTAACTGGTATCTGCCAAGGTTTGTTTAACATCATAAAACTCTTCTTCGGCATGCTTCGCTTTGATCTCAGCAATAATATCAGATTTCACTTTACTGAAATCTTCAGTAGTCGACGGTTTCACATCCAACAACTTGATGATATGGAAGCCAAAGTCAGTTTCAACCACTTTCGATTGCTGACCTTTTTTCAATGCAAACAGAGCCTTATCAAATGCAGGCTCCATCACACCTTGTTCGTACCAATCAAGCTTACCACCTTCTTTCGCACTAAAGGTATCTTCAGAGTCTTTCTTGGCCAAATCAGCGAAATTAGCACCACCTTCCAGTTGCTTTTCAATTGCTTCAGCTTTGGCTTTCGCCTTGGCTTTATCATCACCGAATTGGATCAATATATGAGCAGCTAAGCGCTTCTCTTGTGTTTGATACTGAGACTTATGCTCCTCATAAAAAGTCTTCGCTTCTTCATCAGTAACGTCAATGTCTTTTGCATAATCTGCAGCATTTAACTCAACATAATCTAAACTCACCATTTCAGGGCGAACAAATTGCGCAGAGTTATCATCATAATATTGCTTTACTTGCTCATCAGAAATAACAATATCTTTCATTAATGGTTCAGAATTCACGATAGCATACTGAATATCACGAGTTTGTCCTTGCAGTTTGGCAACCTCCGTCGCTTCACTTTTTAAGGAAAACTCACTACCGACTAATGCATTGATTAATTGGCGACGCGTCATATCTGAACGCATGGTATTTCTGAAGGTCGTTGGTTGATAACCTAACTGACGCAAAATAGCTTGGTAACGGTCATTATCAAATTTACCGTCAGTTTGAAAAGCCGTTTCAGCCAAAATGGCTTGTTTAATTTGCTCATCAGAAACTGTTAAACCAAGTTTATTCGCAGCTTGATCAATCAATTTCTGTGAAACTAAACGATCTAAAACGCCTTCTCTGATCGTTTTTAGGTAACTTTCATTGGCAGCCAATGTGTCAAACATTTCACCCAGCTGTTGCTGTAAGCGTGAACGTTCATTTTGGTAGGCCTGTTCGAGTTCAGCTTTGCTGATAACTTCACCATTAACGGTAGCTGCTGGAACTTCGGTTGTTGTTCCTAAATAACTACTGATACCTGCAAAGGCAAATGAAAGTATCACCAGTACCAAAATACCTTTGGCGACTACATTTTGTGAACCTTCGCGAATCTTTTCTAACATCAGATTTCTCGCTTATTGCGGTTAAAATAAAAAGGCGCAATATTACATTGCGCCTTCAATTGAAAGTTTGAGCTTGAGTTATGATAAGTAAAATGTCAAAACTCCAGAGCCCTAAATTTGTAAAAAGCACTGCTTGGCAGTGCTTATCTACAAAAACCTTTAAAAGGCTACAAAATCACTCGATTAGTTAACTGCGTCTTTAAGAGCTTTACCAGCTTTAAATGCAGGAACTTTAGCAGCTGCGATTTTAATTTCCGCACCAGTTTGTGGGTTACGGCCAGTACGCTCAGCACGCTCACGTACTTCAAAAGTACCAAAACCAACAAGAGAAATTTTTTCACCGTCTTTCAAAGTACCAGTTACTGCAGCGATGAAAGAATCTAATGCACGGCCAGCTGCCGCTTTAGTAATATCCGCATCAGACGCAATTTTCTCAATTAGTTCAGATTTGTTCATGTCATCCCCTTGAATGTAATATTTTTACTCACCGCAACCAAGTCCATCTAAAGGCGGTTTGCGGAGGCTTTTATAACAGGCTTAAATCGAAAGTTCAAGCAAAGTATGAAAACCAATAAATTGTAATTGGAAACA
This sequence comes from Parashewanella sp., assembly GCA_049608225.1. Classification (GTDB taxonomy): domain Bacteria; phylum Pseudomonadota; class Gammaproteobacteria; order Enterobacterales; family Shewanellaceae; genus Parashewanella. The sequence goes on along the minus strand of JBMYXI010000077.1, from coordinate 6,438 downwards.
GCTCTAAACCAGACACCCCAAGGGTTTGAGGCGCTGATTCTCCACTTCTCTAGGCTACCACAGGTCAGTGGTTTGTTAAGCCCTTTTTTCAATTTTTTTAAACGTTTTGCATTATTTTGCTGTTTTTTGTGCTTTTTTGACCACTTCAATACGATTAACTGGATTTTCAAGGGCTAATTTCAGCACTTCGTCAACCCATCTGACCGGATGAACTTTAAGATCAGCAATCACATTCTCAGGAATTTCTTCCAGATCTCGTTCATTTTCTTTAGGAATTAACACATGTTTAATCCCGCCTCTGTGCGCAGCAAGCAGTTTTTCTTTTAAGCCGCCAATCGGCAACACTTCACCACGTAAGGTAATTTCACCCGTCATCGCCACATCTGCGCGTACCGGGTTGCCCGTTAAGCTTGACACTAAGGCTGTGCACATAGCGGCACCCGCAGAAGGTCCATCTTTCGGTGTTGCACCTTCTGGCACATGAACGTGGATGTCACGTTTTTCATGAAAATCACCATTGATACCTAGATCTTCTGCGCGCGCACGAACCACAGTCATTGCGGCCTGAATCGACTCTTGCATCACATCACCTAGGGAACCTGTGTAGGCAAGTTTACCTTTACCCGGTACCGATGTCGCCTCAATGGTCAGTAGATCACCGCCAACTTGTGTCCAAGCTAACCCTGTAACCTGACCAATTTGATTGTTCGACTCTGCTTTACCATAATCGAAGTGCTGCACCCCTAAGAAATCTTTGATATTTTCTTGAGTTACATCGACAGACTTAATGCTCTTATCCAGCAAAATTTTCTTAACAACCTTACGGCAAATCTTAGATAATTCGCGCTCTAATGCACGCACACCCGCTTCACGAGTGTAATAACGAATGATACTAATAATTGCACTTTCATCAACATTAATTTCAGCCGCTTTTAAACCATTGCGTTCGATTTGTTTTGGTAACAAATGTTGCAGTGCGATATTCAGCTTTTCATCTTCGGTATAACCAGACAAACGGATCACTTCCATTCTATCCAGTAATGGCCCAGGAATATCCATTGAATTAGACGTTGCAACAAACATCACATCTGATAAGTCATAATCAATTTCAAGGTAGTGATCGTTAAATGTGGCATTCTGCTCTGGGTCGAGTACTTCCAATAATGCCGAAGCTGGATCACCACGCATGTCAGCACTCATTTTATCTATTTCATCTAAAAGGAACAGTGGGTTTTTCACCCCAACCTTTGCCATTTTTTGAATCACTTTGCCAGGCATAGAACCTATATAAGTTCGACGATGACCACGGATTTCCGCTTCATCTCGAACACCGCCCAAAGCGACACGAACGTACTTACGACCTGTTGCTTTAGCAATTGATTGGCCAAGAGAGGTTTTACCTACACCTGGTGGTCCCACTAAGCAAAGGATTGGCCCTTTTAGTAACTTCACGCGGCTTTGCACAGCAAGGTATTCTAAAATTCGTTCTTTAACTTTTTCTAAACCAAAATGATCCGTGTCGAGTACTTCTTCAGCTTTGCCTAAATCACGCTTGATTTTAGAACGCTTTTTCCACGGCACTGATGTCATCCAGTCAATGTAACTGCGAACCACTGTCGCTTCTGCGGACATAGAAGACATCATTTTCAGCTTATTCATTTCAGCTAAGGTTTTCTCTTTAGCTTCCGCAGGCATCGCTGCTTCTTCAATCTTCCGCGTCAAAGTATCAAACTCGTCATGACCTTCATCAAGATCACCCAGTTCTTTCTGAATGGCTTTCATTTGCTCATTCAAGTAATACTCGCGCTGACTTTTTTCCATCTGTTTTTTAACACGAGAGCGAATGCGTTTTTCAACTTGCAGTAAGTCGATTTCCGCTTCCATCATACTCATTAAGTGCTCTAACCGTTCACCGACGTTGAACATTTCAAGTACAGACTGTTTATCTTCAAGCTTAAGCGGCATATGTGCAGCCATGGTATCTGCTAGGCGTGCAGCTTCTTCGATACCTGATAACGAAGTCAGCACTTCAGGTGGTATTTTTTTGTTGAGCTTAATGTAACCTTCAAACTGGCCGATCGCACTACGAACCAATACTTCTTCTTCTTTTGGTTCAAGTTCTTCAGACGATTGATATGCAGCAACGGCCGCAAAGTAGTCTGATTCTTGAGTATATTTCTGAATAACGGCGCGTTGTCCGCCTTCGACTAATAATTTTACGGTACCGTCTGGCAGTTTTAATAACTGTAAAATAGAGGCAACTGTGCCAGTATCGTAAATATCGTCGATAGTGGGATCTTCAAGATCAGCGTCGCGCTGAGCAACTAGGATAACTTGTTTATCCTGTTCCATTGCTGCTTCAAGACAGCGAATTGATTTTTCGCGGCCAATGAACAACGGAATAACCATGTGAGGATAAACTACCACATCTTTAAGCGGTAGCACGGGAAGTTCGATATGCGCTTCACTCTCTTGGGTCATATTACAATTCCGTATGATTAAAGGGACAGATAAAAGTATATTGGGGTAGAACTTGTAGTTTCAATAGTATAGATAAAAAAAGGAGCCAATTTGGCTCCTTTAAGTAAAAACCCTTATCGACTGAACAATTATTGTTCACCACTGGCGACTTGAGTTTCATTGTTGTCGTAAATCAAAATAGGAGCTGATTCCCCTTTCACCACAGATTCATCGACAACCACTTTACTGATGCCCTTTGTTGAAGGCACATCATACATAGTATCCAATAGAATACTTTCTACGATTGAGCGTAAACCACGTGCACCTGTGTTACGTGACATAGCTTTTTGAGCAATTGCTTTTAATGCATCTTCACGGAATTCAAGCTCAACATTTTCCATACTAAATAATGAAGAATATTGTTTGGTAATCGCATTCTTAGGCTCAGACAGAATTTGCACCAAAGCAGCTTCATCGAGTTCCGTCAAAGTGGTAACAACGGGCAAACGACCAATAAACTCTGGAATAAGGCCAAATTTAACTAGGTCTTGTGGCTCAACTTGTTGGAAAGTTTGAGAAACCGACTTCTTGTCTTTCTCACTGGTGACTGTCGCACTAAAACCAATGCCTTTACCGGTGTCAATGCGTTGTTCAATAACCTTTTCAAGTCCAGCAAACGCACCACCACAGATGAATAAGATTTTAGAAGTATCAACTTGTAAAAATTCTTGCTGTGGGTGTTTACGGCCACCTTGCGGGGGTACTGCCGCAACCGTACCTTCAATTAACTTCAATAAGGCTTGTTGCACGCCCTCACCAGAAACGTCACGGGTAATTGATGGGTTATCAGCTTTGCGACTGATCTTATCAATTTCATCGATATAAACGATCCCACGTTGTGCTTTCTCAACATCATAATCACATTTTTGCAGTAATTTTTGAATGATGTTCTCAACGTCTTCACCCACATAACCCGCTTCTGTTAGCGTTGTCGCATCCGCCATAGTAAATGGCACATTCAAAGAACGAGCGAGTGTTTCAGCAAGTAAGGTTTTACCGCTACCTGTTGGGCCAATCAATAGAATATTACTTTTGCCTAATTCAATATCATCATCTGGTGATGCATGTTTCAAGCGTTTGTAATGATTATATACGGCAACAGCAAGCACTTTTTTAGCCGTATCTTGCCCGATAACATAATCATCTAATAAATCACGAATGGCATGCGGCGTAGGCAGTTCATCCATATCACGCTTTGGAGAAATGTCTTTAATTTCTTCACGAATGATATCATTACATAGCTCAACACATTCATCACACACGTAAACCGATGGGCCAGCAATTAGTTTACGAACTTCGTGTTGGCTTTTGCCACAAAATGAGCAGTAAAGCAGTTTACCGTCATCGCCCTCATTCTTTTTATCGCCCATTATTTTACCTCTTTATGCCTGAACACTCAGACATAGTGAATTGAGAAATAGTTGATTTAGTCTCTATTTCAGAGCATAACCCAGAAGCTGATAAAAATCAGCTACGGTGAGTATGTACAGAATCAACTAAGCCATATTCTACAGCTTCTTCTGCACTCATGAAATTATCACGATCTGTATCTTTTTCAATAACTTCTAGGGGTTGACCTGTGTGTTCAGCCAAAACTTTATTTAATTTATCTTTAATGCCTAAGATCTCTTGAGCATGAATAGCAATATCAGAAGCCTGACCCTGAAAACCACCAAGAGGTTGATGGATCATCACTCGAGAGTTTGGCAAACAGTGACGCTTACCTTTCTCACCTGCGGCCAATAAAAATGCACCCATGCTGGCTGCTTGGCCCATACATACTGTGCTTACGTTTGGCTTAATGAAATTCATGGTATCGTAGATCGCCATGCCAGCTGTCACCGAGCCACCAGGAGAATTAATGTAAAGATAAATATCTTTATCTGGACTCTCTGCTTCTAAGAACAGCAATTGAGCAACAATCAGATTCGCCATGTGTTCTTCGACTTGGCCAACCAAAAAGATAATGCGCTCTTTTAACAAACGAGAGTAAATATCGTATGAACGCTCGCCTTTAGCCGTTTGCTCAACAACCATAGGAACTAATGAATTTAAAACAGACTCAGGTGCTTTATGCATTATTTTTTCCTTAAATAAAAATGGCTCGCACGAGGAGCCTCATACGAGCCATTATAAAAGGCTAAGTGCCAGTTAAGTCAAGTTTTAGCTTATGCTTGCGCAGTCGCTTTGTTCATAAACTCTTCAAACTTAACTTCTTTATCCGTTACTGTAGCAGCTTTAAGCAATTCTTCAACTGCTTGTTCTTCAAGTGCTACGTTACGAATGTTTTGCATCATTTCTTCATTCTTGTTGTAGTATTCAACAACTTCAGAAGGATCTTCGTACGCAGAAGCCATCGATTCAATCAAGCTTGTTACGCGTGCATCATCTGCTTTCAGCTCGTTGGTTTTGATCACTTCACCTAAAAGCAGACCAACTTTAACGCGACGCTCCGCTTGCTCAGTAAATAACTCAGCAGGCAGATCTGGCATGTTATTAGAAGCTTGATCACCAAAACGTTGTAATGCTTGTTGACGAAGTGCATTCACCTCACCGTCGATTAATGCTTTTGGTAATTCAATGTCGTTATTATCAACAAGACCTGCAATCACTTGCTCTTTTACATTGGCTTTAAGTGCTTGCTCAAGTTCACGAGTCATGTTTTTGCGAATTTCAGCTTTAAGTGCATCAACACCACCTTCAGTAATCGCAAACAAGGTCGCGAACTCATCATTCACTTCAGGTAGGTTTGCTGCAGAAACTTCGTTTAAGGTCACAGCGAATTTAGCTGCTTTACCTTTTAAGTTTTCTGCGTGGTAGTCTTCAGGGAATGTAACATCGATATCAAACTCTTCACCGACTTTCTTGCCTAAGATACCGTCTTCAAATCCTGGGATCATACGGCCGCTACCGAGTTGAAGCTCAAAATCTTCGGCTTTGCCGCCTTCGAACTCTTCACCATCAACTGTGCCTAGGAAGTTCATTTTTACTTTATCATCATTTTCAGCAGCGCGCTCTACGACTTCATAAGTAGCATGCTGCTTACGTAGAGTTTCGATCATGTTGTTCACATCATCTTCGTTCACTTCTGCAATTGGCTTTTCTACTGTAATAGAGTCTAAGTTTTTCAACTCTACTTCTGGGTAAACTTCGAAAGTTGCTACAAATACGAAATTCTCGCCTTCAACTTTGCCCATTTCAAACGATGGTGCACCTGCTGGAGTGATCTTCTCTTCGATAATTGCAGTGTAGAAATTGCGTTGCATGAATTCGCCCATAATGTCTTGACGAATTGCAGCACCATAACGCTTTTCAATGACACTCATTGGTACTTTACCAGGACGGAATCCAGGAATACGAGCACGTTTTGCTTCGTTTAACATTGCGCTTTTAACGATTTTTTCTAAATCAGCTGCAGGCACAGAAATTGTCATGCGACGCTCTAGGCCTTGAGTTGTTTCTACTGAAACTTGCATTATTTTACCTCGAAATTTGTATAACGTCCTTTTCCCTCAGCCACTTGATATTTTAAGCAACTAAGTTAAGTATTCGGTTCTTGGTTTTGACACTGCTCTATAAAAAGTTAACTCTTCAGGAGTTGATAAGAGACCAGTATGCTTATACTAAGACGCGACATTATAGCCATGGTAATGGTAAGAGTCGAGAGGGAATTGTCGTACTGATATTTAGGCACAAAAAAAGCGACTCATGGTCGCTTATTTGCATTCTATAACAGAAGAATAAGTGGGGTGACTGATGGGGTTCGAACCCACGACAACCGGAATCACAATCCGGGACTCTACCAACTGAGCTACAATCACCGTTGAATCTTTACATAACTATTTTTAACTAAGGAATGGTACGCCCGGCAGGATTCGAACCTGCGACCATCCGCTTAGAAGGCGGATGCTCTATCCA
>JBMYXI010000076.1:0-13699 GCA_049608225.1 Parashewanella sp. | reverse complement strand
GAGTACCTGGCTACGAACCAGGCGGTCAGAGGTTCGAATCCTCTCACGCGTACCAATTCCCGGAGAGGTGGCCGAGTGGCCGAAGGCGCTCCCCTGCTAAGGGAGTATGGGCTTTATCTCCCATCGAGGGTTCGAATCCCTCCTTCTCCGCCATTCTTTTTTATCTTTTTATTTACTGTTTTATCGAAAAGAACAAAAAAGCCCAGCAAATGAATACTAGGCTTTTAAAGTTATCTGATGATAAGCAGTGTTCAGATTACTCTCTTCTATTCTCAGCTTGTCTAGCTTGATCTATACTATTTTTTAATTGCTGCTTACTAACTTCTAGCTCCTTAATTCCTTTTTCTGCTTGCTTAACTCCACTTTCCGAGGAAGTTACCGCTGCTTGTTGTTGCTCGCTTACTTGTGTTTGACCATTATCATCTGCAAGTGGTGTCGTGCTCGAATACCTTGGCTGAAAGTGTGCTGCCTCCTCACGGTACTTGCTTGTAAACCCTGCTACGTACTTTTGGGTGTCATCATATTGCTCAAGTTTAAGAGCTTCAGGTGAAAGTGTTGAGGTATCAGCATCAATACGGTTTAAGTCGATAATTCCTTGATTTGCCATTTTAGCTATGAACATTACTGGTGTCGTATCAGGCGATTTACCTTGAGCTTCATCATATCGTCTTGATTGAATTTCTACGCCACTGTTCTGTTTCATTTGTTCTAACAAGTCGTTAATTTCATCAGCTAATGACATCGCTTTACCAACATTGTTTTCTCTAGTTAATGATATGATACTGGTTCTAGTTTTGTCTTGTTGAGTGGATGATATTTGAGAGCCAAATATGCCTTCAGCACCAAATAATAGATTAATAAACGCCTCTTGGATCTGAGCTGGCGTTGTATAAGACTCAGTTGCACTAGCAGGGTGACTTGCAGGCATTTGATTAACTGGACTTAAAGTAGTGGCCATAATGTTATTACCTTATTTGAATTAACATAACAGCGCGCAAGGTTAAGGTTCAAGTTTATAAGCAAAGAACTCAACTTGTTTTGCTGTTATGAACATAATCGTTTAGCTGTAGCCAAATTATAGAAAGAGAATGGGGAATAATCAGCTTAATCTTTGTTAACCTTTGAAAAGCTTATAAATATTAAGGTTTTATAGAGAAGAAAGTAGAAAATAAAAAATATATTAATAAAAAATAAAGCTAAATCAGTATGATCTAGCTCTATTTTAGTGTGTGTGGCTTAGTTTTTAACTGTTTCAGGGACAGCGTCACTGATTGCAGCATTAGAATAAAATTGCTCAGTGTTCAGTTGTCCTTCAGATTTCCCAACAACAACGGCGGTCATCATGTCACCAGTAACATTGGTTGCGGTGCGGATCATATCGATAACACGATCAATTGCCGCGATAAAGGCAATTCCTTCTAGCGGTAATCCAATAACATTTAAGGTGACGGTGAGCATAACCATGGCGCTACCTGGGACACCTGCGGTACCAATTGATGCCACTGTTGCGGTTACAGCAATTAATACGTAGTCGGTTGCATCAAGGGGAATACCATATATTTGAGCGATAAAAATAGCAGCAATCGCAGGGTAGATACCGCCGCACCCGTCCATGTTCATTGTCGCGCCTAACGGCAAAACGAATGAGCGAAACCCTTTAGTTACCCCCATAGATTCAACACTTCGAGTACTGGCGGGTAATGTACCAAAGCTGGACGCGGTAGTGAATGCAACTAATTGAGCTGGCAATGCTTTACGGAAAAATTGAAGAGGACTCAACTTTGCAACAAAAGTGACCATACCACCATAAACAAAAATAATATGAATAAAAGCAGCAAGGTATATGGCTAAAATAAACTTACCAAGCGGTAACATAGTACTCAAACCGTACTTGCCAACCACCCATGCCATTAAACCGAATACGCCAATCGGAGTAAGCTTAAGGACAAGGCTAGTGAGTTTAAACATGACTTCTGCGCCAGAATCGATGACTTTTTTAAGAGGTAATGCTTTTTCTCCAATTTGATTTATGGCAATACCAATGAGTACGGCGAAAACAATTATCTGCAAAACATTGCCTTCGGCTAATGATGCAAATGGATTTGTTGGGATCATATCGAGTAATACTTGAGTAAACCCTGGAATATTTCGTTCTCTTACTTCGGTTGCTGCTAATTGCATGGTGCCACCCATATCAATTATTGAACCAATGCCTAAACCGATAAGTGACGCAATCGTGCCAGTTAACATGAACATAAGGAATGTTTTCATGGCAAGGCGTTTAAAGCTCGTATCTGAATCATAAGAAGTAATTGCTGATACAATGGCGCAGAAAATAAGTGGCGCGACCAGCATCTTGATTGCACTAATGAATAAATCACCAAGCGGCTTTAAAATGGTTGCTTGTTCTCCAAGTATGATGCCTAGAAGTGTGCCAAAGAAAAAACCGGCGAGCACTTTTTGCCAAAATGGAATGCGTTTCAATGTATCGATTAACATAGACTTTCCAGTATTTAAATAGAATTCTTGTTGTTACTTAAATGTAACAATGTCATTGGGTTACACTGTAGCTTTATTTAATACAAAGATAAAAGTGTTTTATTAATTTTATAGACCGGCAGTTTAAATAAACACTTGTATTTGCTTATAACATATAGTTCTAAGTTATAGGTAGTCACAGCAAGGGTTTGCAGTAATCACAAGGTTTGTTAGTCGCACCGTTACGCATGATTACGCAATGTTTCAGATAAATGTCGCCATTTTGTCGCCACTTTTTGAGAGTGTCGCCAATGGGTTTTTGGTCACAGCATCTTCTAAATGTGATGGGGCAAAGTGAGCGTAGCGCATAGTCATTTGAATATCAGCATGGCCTAAGATATTTTGTAACACAAGAATATTGCCGCCATTCATCATAAAATGACTGGCGAAAGTATGGCGCAATACATGTGTCATTTGACCTTCAGCTAAATCAAGTCCTGCTCTTTTTACTGCATATCTAAAATTACCACCACAAGCTGAAAAAAGTCGGCCTTTTACTTTGGGTAATTCATTAATAAGTTCAGGTGAAACAGGGATGGTTCGGTTTTTCTTGCCTTTGGTTTTAATAAAAGTGATTCGATCACTCGCTATTTGAGTATTCTTCAAGTTCTCAGCTTCTGACCAGCGGCAACCCGTTGCTAAACAGATTTTCGCTATCATGTATAAATCGAAGCTATTAGCTCGACATGCATCTAGAATAATTGGAATTTCTGCATGTGATAAAAAAGACAGTTCATTATCTTCAATTTTGAATAACTTTAACCCAGCAAGCGGGTTAGGGTAGTCAATTTCCCCAAGCTTTTTAAGTTCGTTGTAAACGCTAATTAGAAGTTTTTGATCATGGTTAATAGTAACGGGTTTAACTGCGGCTTTTTTTGGCTTACCGTTTTCAATTTCACCGTTTAACCTTTTTTGCCTAAATTTAGCAAAAGCATTAATGGTCAGTTTGCTGGCAATAGGATTACCTAAGTGTTCACAAATGAACGTTAACCGAGTAAGGCACACTTTGTGCCTTGTCAGTAATCGACCATGTAAGTCATACCAAAGCTGGATAATTTCAGATAAGCGGCGGTTATCCACCTTTTCACCCAACCAAGGTTTATTGTCTACGTTCTTGAGGGTATGAAGTTCAAACGCGTTTGCTTCACCTTTAGTTGCAAAGCGTTTACGAACGCGCTTACCTTCGCGCCCGTTTGGATAGCATTCACAAATCCAAGGTTTTTTGCTTCCGTCTTTTAAGTTACGAACAGACATTACTGATTAAACTCATTCGGACACTGCTTTTTAATTTCGTTATATTCTTGGTGAATTAACGTTAACTGTTTGCTGATTCCTCGGCTTTGGTTGTTTGATTGTTTCAAGCTATTAAATACATCACGCCACCATTGGCCAATACGAAAGCCAAAGCCTGAAGCAATTCTGGAATTATTTAAGTTAGCAGGATAAGTAGAAGGGTATTTACTGGCTATTTCATCAAGACGCTGATCAAATTGTTTAGATTGTTTCCAATTCAATGCTTGCTGATAAGTTATGCTATTTGAAGTATCTAACACAGTCGCCCATTGATTCATGATTGTTATGTAATCATTTGATATCATTAACGCCAATTTACAATCTGAATACTCTTTAAGCTGTTCAAATTTATTGACTGATTTAGTCGTATTTTGTATGTCTTTTTTGTCATCAACGAGTAAGCCAACAGCCAGAAATAAAGCACACAACCCAAGAACGACATTTCTAATGTTTTTTGATTTTTCGGCAAATTGAACTGAAGGAGCTTTTTTCTGTGCCTTTACTTCATCTAGCTTTTTTTCCATCCTTTGTTCAAATGAGAGCTTTTCAGGTTTATTAGTCGATACTTCAACAACATCATTATGGTGTTCGGTTAACCCGAATATATCTTCAAGTGCATCGTAAAAGTCAAAACGTTTACTTTTATATTTGATCATACTAGTGATGTTAAGCGTTCTGAAATGGCGCATTTCATTACGCAAGTGGCAATGACCATATAAATGATAAATGTCCTTTACTTCATTATATTGCACTTGATGAACATCAACTTTACGTCTCGTTCTATTGCCTTCGTAATTTTCATAACTAAATTCAACAGTTTTAGAATCACCATTCCAAATAACTTTTGAACCTTCCAATAATCCCTCTGGCATACAACTTCCTTATTACTTATTTTCTAAAACAGAAACCACTTTACCGTGGATTTTTGTTGTGTCGTTATTGATTGGGAACTTGTCACCTTCAAGCATTAAATACACTTGACCATCAGGCAATAAACGGAGTTCGCCGATTTGATATGTACCATTCACACTAAACAGGTATTTGCCTTGATTTGGTGTTGTCATGGTGTGATTGATAAATAGATATTGGCTTTCTTGCTTTAAAACAAAATCATCAGAGCCAATGCCTGAATTTGCTTTAAATTTCTCATCAAATTGAAATGAATCAGTTTTGATTAAGTCACCGTTTTGAATGTCATAAACATCGACTGAAGGTAATGATTCAGTTTGTTCATTTTCTCTAAATGTTTTTTCAGTAATGACTTTGCCATCCACATATTCAGGAACGGTGTTCTTGGCGAACTGCATTACATCTGGAACACCTTCACCTTTACCAAAACACAAATACTCCATTGAAACACCAGTTGCTAAATGAACTCGCATAAGAATTTCATGTGGAATTGTGTTGCGTGTTTTCCACGTCGAAAAAGAGCCGGGATTCATCCCAAGAACTTCTGCTAGCTCAAGCATACTGCGTAGCCCAAATAATCTAATCAACCGATCAACTACCACTTTCCCACCATCGCAATCTAGCGGTTGATCAAGATTTATCATAAATTTAGCATTCTTTATATTGACGTAACTCATACTTTGATCAATAATCCTAATCAGATAATAGAGTAACCCTGCGAGATATGCGGCAACATACAGAACGCAGGGCGCAACCAGTAAGGATACCTTCAAATGAGTCATATTGCGATACAAATTGCATCACCTTTCGTCACAGTTGATGAATATTCCCGTATGTCGGGCATTCCAAAGCGAACCCTTGACACTATGATTGGCGATGGTCGCATTCCTATCCGCCCCAAAAATAAAGCCAAAGAAAAGCCATTAATCAATGTGTTAGCTCTTATGAAAGAGGCTGCGGACTTATCGCCAGCCGCTTAAAGAGCATGTTGATCATTTGAGTATTTTTACTATTCAAATGAAAGTTTAGCGAAAAGGAGATTTGCGGCTATGTATACAGTGAAGAAGGTTAAACATGCTCATTTGAATGGAGCATATCGACAGTTTGCAGAAGCAGAGAACTTAGAAGAAGTGGCAAAAATTGCCGAGTTCCATCGCCCGCAAATGTTGCGTAACAAACTTTGTTTAGAACAACCGCACAAGCTAACAGTTGAAGAACTGATCAGCATCACCAAAGCCAGCGGCAACCGCTGCATTATTGATGGTGTGCTGTTAGAGCTTGATTGCAATGTTTCTGTATCCATCGCTGAACTGCAAAACGCAGAGCAAGCCACGCTAATCGAACGCGCATTAGATATTTCAGCCAATGTCGGAAAACTCAGCTCACTTGCTTTGGATATCAAAGTTCAAAAGCGCGTGACTGAACGTATGCGCCACGAAGTTATTAATCGAACTCAACGTGTAATGGGTGAATTATTACTTTTTGCACATGAAGTTGAAGCCAAATTCCAAGCCGTTCCCGTTTTATCTATTGCCGCCGATGCTTTGCCATTTGCGGGTTTGTCATAAATAAGGAAATCACTATGCCAGTATCAACAGCATTACAAACCGCAGCAACTAATCAGTTAGCTGCTAATGAGAACCCACAATTGCCAGCGGGTGACAGAGCTATCAGCGCTATGCGCTCTATGCTTGGTCGCAGCAGTGCCGCAAGTCGTTACGCAAGTTTAAACGACCAGCAAAAATCCATGATTTTATTTGGTGCTCGTTTAAAACCTGCGGAGCATTTACACAAGCGATTTGAATCTTTCAGTCATGAAGAACGTGAGCAAATACGCATGTCGCTGATTGCGCTGTGTGATTTAAGCAAAAAGTTTATGAATGTGTCGCTAGATAAAGACCAGTTCAAACCAGCAAAACCGCAATTGGTTAAGCGCATTGAAAGTTCAGGTACAAATCAAATCGTAGTAGCAGAAGTAAAAGATGAGTTGAAACAAATGAATCACTTAATTGCAGAGTTAGAAACAGATCGCAAACAAATAAAAAATCAAATGCAATAAAACAAAAAGCCACTAAGTGTGCAGCTTAGTGACTTTTCCATCAACAAACATGTGGAGACGTTTAAAGATGCTAAATGAAAGTGTAACAGCACAAGACGCGATACGCAATGAAGCGAATCGCGTTATCAAATCCCTCAACTATGAAACGCCAGCTGACCGAACTGCGGTTGAAGGCGTACTCGAATCATTAAAAACCGTGGCTGAAGCAATATTTCCCAAAAGTTCACTGGGTCGTGATATCTGGTTACGCATTATTGCGGTTCGCAACAACATTCAAGCCATTCAAATTCCAACAAGGACGTACTGATCATGAAGTTAGATATGACTAATCCACACCATGTTAATTTGCGTCGACTACTTGCAGAGTTGTTTTCAAAGCATGCGCTTAGCCTGCAAGTCGGTGATTTTGAACGAGCAACAATGTTTAAACATATGGTTTCTGGTATGGCGCGATTGTGCACAGAAGTTTTGAAAGACTATTACGCATCTAGTGCTTGCGATCACATGTTTAACCACATGAATAGTGTCGAGTTTGCCGAGTCAGTAAGGAGAGCAGCATGAATACTCAGCGACAAATTTTAAGCGAATTAGGTTATCGCCCATCTGTTAGTCACAACGGCATGCCATTGGTTCAAAACAACCTTGGTGAGAAACGCCAAAAACGTTGCAGTGTTCGCCGCGATATTGAAGCGATAAAAGAACGCCGTGCACTTGAACGTTAATTGGGAGAGTTGGTATGAGCTTGAAAACTTTTGAATTTAAACATGCATTCGTATTGCTGAAAGAAAAGTTAAAGGGCAGAGATGTAAAAGGAGAAATCCGCCTTTTGACAGCCGAGTTGCAATACAAACCGAAAGACTTAGGTGGTTGGTCTTTGGTTAAAAGAATTCGAGTTGAAGATATTCAAAACTTCACTCGCAAAGATGCAGAAGCTTTCGCCAAAGATGCCGAAAGCCGTTTAAGAGTTTAGGGAGTAGAAAATGACAGAGCTTATTAACTTTACTCAACTCCATCTCGAAGAGAGCCAAAAAAACTCAAACCTTGCTCTACGTGCTCGCGGGTTAATGATGAAATATCTTGAAAAAGATGACATTAAACGCACTAACAAAGCCGACAGGTTAAGCATTTTTTTTGAACGCCGCGCTGGTTATTGGATAACAAACACATTCGCTGACCCGAATGTTGAAATTAAAGCTGAATTTATATCAAAGACAAAGCGTATTTCAGTTCCGTTAGAACGGCACAAAGCTCTGATAGAACATACTAACAACGAGGTCAGTGAGCTTCACGACATTCTTTTGTCTTTACCTGAGATCTTCGAAAAAGCTCAGGTGAAACTGCCTGAAAACATCTCCAACAAAATTCATGAAATTGAATTTAATTCAGATTACATCCCATTTTAGGAATCATCCAATGAGCAGCACTAACGGCAATGTCCGTCCTAATGAGTTTTACCCAACACCAGATAATGTAGTTGATGCCTTATTGGCTCAACTGCAATTGCGTGAAACTGATTTCTTTTTAGAACCATGCAAAGGCAGCGGTGCTATCTATGACAAAATTCAGTTGCCAGAACTTCAAAAAGACTGGGCAGAGATTACCGCAGGCCGTGACTATTTAGAAGAAACGTTCGAGAACATGGATGTGATCATCACTAATCCACCGTTTTCACTGACTGAAGCATTCCTGAAAAAGTCACTTGAAGAACTGTCGCCAGATGGAACGCTGGCTTATCTGCAACGAGTAAACTTTTTAGGCTCTAAAAAGCGTGTTCCGTTTTGGGCTGAAATCGGCTTTCCAAATAAAACACCTGTTATCGTTCCTCGCCCTCGGTTCGTTGGTGGCGGCAGTGATTCTTGCGAATATTGCTGGTTTATTTACGACAAAGGCAACCGCTTTCCAAACTTACCACAAGGCATGAGCCACTTAATCAGTGCAGATCTTCCTAAGGCGAGGAAAGCCGCCTAATGGATTTAAACAAACTAGGCAAAAAAGCCGGGATTAACTTCTCGGCTATTTTTTCGCAAAATCCAGCGGATCTCGAATTTGCACAACATCAACTTAATAAGCTGCCAAATGAATTGGCGGCTGTTTTGCTTTGTGAATTAGCAAAAAACTACCAAGGCAGTTCACAAACCAAAGCAAAAACTTTGATGCATAGCTTTAAAGTGAAAACCGATAATCTAAAAGCTGATGTTAAGTGGATGCAGCTGCAACTGGACAAGCTACCTGATGACGTAGCCGCCACCTTACAAAACCAATATATCTATAAACGCAAGGGCAAAAACACAGGTCGAAGTGCAAACATTTGGTTGCGCCGCAGAGTTGAGGCTCTGCATAAAATGGTTAAGCAGTTTCCGCTGCCAATCATACTAATTAATAACGAAGTTAAACGCGCCAATGTCGCCAAAGAATGGGCAGACCGTTGCAACTCAGTGCTTAATAACATGACTGAGTTCGGCAACAAACAAGTTGATGCCTTAGAACTGCTTACCGCAGTAAAAGAGCCAGCCGACCAATGGGACTTTTGCCCCGCATTACCAAGTTTTGACGACTACCAGTTAAACAAATCAATGGGCGTGTTTGATAAAAACCCAACGATGTATAACTTAATTTGTGGTGCCATTGCGCGTTTAGTTGATGATCAATGGTGGGCGCGACAATTAGAAAAGTCATTCCGCCAATATAAAGAACACGCGGCCATCATCATTGGTAAAGTTCGCGCGGGTGTTTCGCCTTACGTATCAAACAAAACCTTACTTGATTATCAATCACGAAAAAAAGCCAACAGCCTTTGGCTTAAATCAATGCTCATTGTCAATGAGCAACACGGTTTTGAACTCAGCCTAGCCGATGCGGTTGCTTCTTCTGTCTCTAATCCTGTTATTCGCAGAACTGAGTTAATGGTAAGGATGCGCGGCTTTGAAGACATGGCAAATAAAAACGGCTATGTCGGTGAGTTCTACACATGGACAGCCCCAAGTAAATTTCACAGCTGGAAAAAATCAAAAACAGGTAAGCCGTATTCAAATAAAAAGTACCAAGGCGCTAATCCAAGAAACACCCAAGCGTACTTATGTAAACAATGGGCGAAAGCACGAGCAAAACTAGCAAGGCAAGGAGTCGAGCTGTTCGGTTTTCGTGTTGTTGAGCCACATCATGACGGCACACCCCACTGGCATTTACTTTTATTCTTTAAACCAGAGCAAGTACGTGAAGCACGTTCAATCATGCGCAAATATGCATTACAGCATGACAAGCATGATTTAGCCCCAGCCAAAGGAAAGAAAAGTCCAAATCATCAAGGCTACCGCCCTCGTTTTGACTTCAAAACCATTGACCCAGAAAAAGGCAGCGCAACAGGTTACATTGCTAAATACATCGCAAAAAATATTGATGGCGCTTATGTGGCTGATGATTACGAAGCCGAATGCGGTGGTAAACATGGTGCTGAAGGTGTCGCAGCTTGGGCAAGTACTTGGAACATTCGCCAGTTTCAGCAAATCGGTGGTGCTTCAGTAAGTGTCTGGCGTGAACTACGCCGACTAAAGCAAGCGGTAGTGAATGACGAAACACTCGAACGCGCCCGCAAGTCTGCCGATGCTGCAAATTGGGAAAGTTACACCGAAGCAATGGGCGGCACTTTTTGTAAACGTGCTGACCGACCAGTGCAACTTGCTAAGTTAGTTAATGAAGCTGCCAACCAATACGGCGAAGACATCACCAAAATCATGGGCGTAATGGCAACCGCGACTGCAAAAACTCGTCTTGAAGGATGGGAAATCCGAACTCCATCAAACTGTCCAAGCCAGCAACCACAGCCAAGTCCAGAAGATGCGGCTTTTGCTGTTGCTCTTGCTTCTAAAAGCGGTGACAACCGCGCACCTTGGAGTACTTACAATAACTGTACGGAAACGATCAAAGATCAAAAAAGAGATCAAAATTTATCGTTTTCAGACCAACAGTTAGTACGTGAATGTAAAAAACTGGGCTTAGACGAGTTTTTTGCAACTCGCCTACGTGCGGGCGCTGTTATTAATAACGTGGTTAATGGACATGATCAGTTCATTCGCTTGCGAGACGGCATGCTATTAGTAAGCAAAAAGCCATTTGATAACCGTAATGACTTCGAAGACAGCGCACTAAATAGCACCATTGATGCTATCGACAACGCTTATGTCGCCAGTATTGAAAAACAGCTACGAGCTCAAGCGTGGCGAGTGTTTGAAACTAATCAAGATATTGAGCTTTGGTTAAGCCAGTTAGCACCAGAGCAAATAAAACCCGCATTAAAACAGTTCGAAGAAATTATTGAGCTCCATAAACGCGAGAAATACGCATTTCCAAACTGGCGCGAAACAGACAAAAAGACGGAACTGGATTGGGAATGCGTAGACGGTCAGGGACTACCTAATACCACTTTGCAAAACAGCGATAAGGACTATTCAAACTATGAGCTTTTCTAACGTGATCAGCAGTTCAAAGCGACAGCAACTTAATGAACTTGCTGCAAGTAAAACCAGCCATTTGAACAGATACAACCGCTGTAAAGATAAGTTTAAACGACTCAGCCGCGATCAAATCGTTGATTGGTTGAATGGGTTGGACAGTGCAGAACGCGAGCTATGCAAAGTGGTGTTAAACAATTTATTGAAAATAAGAACTGAAAAAAGGGAGAAAGCGGAAAATGAAATATAAAGGTCAATGTTTATCTGGATCTGGGTAAAACATACCAGAGCCGCTTAACTTCTCTCACTATAAAAACAACATACCAAAGAGCAATAAACTATTACATGAAGTATCTAACTCAAGGGCATGAATCTAAAGAGCGCATTGAATTATTGCTCAAGTTAACCAACATTCGCAGTAAAGCAATTAAAAAATCGTTAATTTCTCATTTTGTTGACGGTGTACCAGCAAGAATGGCATACGTTAGCCAACAAGTTGATCAACCAAACTTTGCAAGAAGTAAGAAGCGTCTAGAGTCTGTTGCGAGTATCGTTGAAGAAATTAAAGAGCTAGACTTGGAAAAACAAAAATAAATATCACTTATGTGATATAAAAAAAGTAAGTTTTTGCTGTTACGATGCCTATTTTCACGAAACGTGCAAAAATTACACGTTTTGTGTAATTCAGCTATTTATTAGTTTTCTTATCAAACCTAACTGATTTTCTATTGATTCCAAATAATGTTCGATAACCGATACATAATTTGGATCAACATGTGGTTTACGTTCAAGTCCGCTTGTGATCTGAGATATATCGATTTCAAGCGCATCGGCAATTGCCATTAACACAGATAGTTGTGAATCATGACCGTTTTCAATTTTGCTCAATGTTCGCTTGCTGATACCAACAGCTTCTGCTAGCTGAACTTGTTTTATACCTTTATTTTTTCTATATCTAACAATCCTTTGTCCGACTTTAGCCAGACTAATCGACATAATTTTAATTTATCCTTAAACAAGCATCATTTTGCTGATTATTATCACCAAAGTAGCAGGATTTTGCCGTTTTCAAGATTAATTTTTATTTAGAATTAACGCACTAAAGGAAAACGCATAAATATGAAGGAGTTATTATGCACACATTACTGGCGCAGATGGATTTGGTATTGAAAGCGGTTGAAGTAAACCCAACCGCCGCTGAAAAGGATTGCGCTTTAACACTAATGGCAATAATCGTTGAACAAAGAAAACAGGAGTTAAACGAGGGCTAGTTCTTGTTGAATTGCTTGGCGTTGTTCTGGTGGCAACGCCTTAAATAATGACATAACAACATCACTAGTTGTTTTTGCACTTGGGCTTAATGGCCGCGCATAACTTAAGTTAGAAACAAAAGTATGACCACACTCTGGATCAGTGCAAGCACAATATAAATCAACATATTCAACACTGATGGTGTTCGTTTTTCGAATCACTGCTTTTTCACCGCACTCTTTACAAATCACTCGCATCTTAACCCCAAAAAATAACCCAGTAGCAACAGGTTAAGTTTAATGCAGAATGAACTGCTTTTGAACCATGTTTATCGTCCTTTGCAATTTCCGTGGAATGCTTAATTTAACAACACCCGTTCACCAATAATTAAGCATTCAGCTCTTACTATGTCGGTTTATTTGCTTTTCAAAGGAATATGCTTACATGGCCTTACCCGCTTTTGTTGAATCAAAAGATATAAGATGGATTATCAAAGTAATTCAGAAAATCAATCAATTCTCAGAGCGTGATACTTGTCTGATCACTTTCTTCTTTGCTTCAGCTCTTACAACACTTGAGATAAACCGCATTCAGATAAAAGACGTTCTGTATAAAAATGGTGAAGTAAGAAAGAAGTTTGAAGTTAAAGGCGAAATGTCACGAACTGCGTATATCACCAAGCGAATGAAGCCAGCTCTTAAAGCTTATTTATATTGGAGGGCTAAGCACAAGCTTTGCTTAGGTGACAACCCTGATCAGTATCTTGGTTTAGACCTTGACGAGTGCGTATTTCTGACTAAAGATGCTCACCCTTTCTCAATCGTTCACAAGAAAACCTTACAAGGCAATGATACTTATAGCTGTGATGCGCTTAATCGACACATTAAGAAGTTATTACAGGACGGCGGCATAGAAGAACCAAGCATACTCAGTGGCCGAAGAACTTACGCTATTAACTTGCAGAGAAAAGGTTTTGACGAATCACATATACATGCGATGTTGGGAAATAAGACAGTTGAAACAACTAAAAAGCTATTATCAACTGACCCCGTTGATATGTCTTGGATAGCTGAACAAGCGTTTTAACACTCGCCTTTAATGGCTTTCATTAAATCAAAGTACCACGTTGTCTGGTGTGAGCATTGGCTAATCTTATTCTTTAGCCCTTGCTCTGTTATCGGTCTACCCATAGCCGTTAGGC
>JBMYXI010000075.1:0-13875 GCA_049608225.1 Parashewanella sp. | reverse complement strand
CACTACAAACAATCCCTGTTGCAAAGGTTTTTGAATAGTTTTGACGCATCATTGCCGGAATAGATAGCAAACCAAGTAAAACCACTGACGCACCGATAATGCCTGTTGATGCGGCAAGAATAATTCCGATAAGTGTAACTGTGATACCTAAACCACCGCGAACTCGACCAAATAGTTGCTGCATTGCCATCATCATGCGTTCGGCAACGCCAGATTTGTCCAACATCAAGCCCATAAAAATGAACATGGGTAGCGCCACCAGCACCCAGTTTTCCATTAAGGAAAATATTCGCGATACGCTAAGCCCAAGGACATTTAAGTCGAGTCCAGTAAAGGTATCCATGTAAATGTCGGACCAATAGCCCAGCACACCATAAAGGATGCCTACACCAGCCAGTACGTAAGCAATCGGGATACCAGTAAATAAAAATGCGATAAATGTCAGAAACATGCCTATGACGAGGATTTCATTGAATTCCATGGCTATGCCTCCTTCTCAGTAAGTAAAATGAAATTGCGGATCAAACGACTTGTGACCGCTAATGCTAATAAAATAAAACTCGCAGGAATGGCAGCTTTAATTAACCAACGAAAAGGTAAACCCAAAGGTGACGATGAACGTTCAGCAAGCGCAAAAGAATCACTAACATAGTCAAAGCTATTGAATAAAATTACAAAAATAGTTGGAAATACGAAAAATAATGTGCCGAAGATTTCCCAGCGAATAACCGTTTTAGGTTTTAACATGGAGGCAACCACATCAACCCGTACTTGCGAGTTAGTGATTTCCGCATAAGCAAGACCAAACATAATGCCGATGGCGTATAAGTGCCATTGAATTTCTTCAAACACGATTAAGCCGTTATTGAACCCATAGCGCATCATAACGTTACAAATAATAACAACAATGAGTAGCGCTGAAGACCAACAACAAATAGCTGAAACTTTTAATACAATTTGCTCCAAAATATCGGCAAGCTTGATAAAACTAGCACGTACTGAGCTGACATTGGATGTGGTTGAATTAGTCATACAACCTCCTAATTCAATTTATGGAGTGCGCTGCTTTTCATGTAAAGCAGCGCGAAGAGGAAAAGTTATAAACTTGGTTTAACTCTCGGTAAGAAGGCGTTGGCTTCCCACAGGTCATAGTCTTGTCTAAATTTCTCTAAATCAGCGTAGATACGTTTAAACTCAGGATCGGCCTTAGACTGCTCAGCAACCACTTCTTGCCATTTAGTCTTAAAGGTATTAAGCATTTCTGGTGACCAGTATTTGTTGACCACACCACTGTTGACGTTTTCTTTGATAACCGGTGCTTGAATAGCTTCACCATAAGCCAATGCATCTAAGGTTGCTGACTTACATAAGTGATTCACCACGGATTGCTGATGCTTACTCATCTTATTCCACACTTTCTTGTTGATGATAAGCTCCATCATAGTGGCTTGTTGATGCCAACCAGGGAAGTAGTTATATTTAAGTACTTTTTTAAGACCTATTCGTTTATCAACAATTGGCATTGAGAATTCAGTGGCATCAATCACGCCTTTTTCAATGGCAGGGAAAATTTCGCCACCGGGTAGACCGACGGTGCTCACGCCAAGCTTTTCCATCACCAAAGCACCTAAACCAAAGAAACGCATTTTTAAACCTTGTAAATCTTCAGGCTTATTGATTTCTTTTTTAAACCAACCTGATGTTTCTGGTGGCAAAACACCACAGATTTGTACTTTTACATTCAGGTTGTTTTTGTCATAGAGTTCTTGATGCAGTTTGTTGCCGTTACCCTGATAAAACCATGCAAGGTATTCAGGCGCTTCTGGTCCAAATGGAATTGCAGAGAACAGTCGAGCCGCTGGGATTTTGCCACTCCAATTTCCGGCTGTCGCGAAACCTGCTTGTACCTTTCCAGTTGAAACTGCACCAAGAATTTCTTTTGGATTTACCAGCTTATTCGGCTCATAAATCTTCATTCGTAGGCTGTTGCCACTTAATGTTTTGATATTGTCGGCAACGTATTTAATTGGCGAACCTAACCCCGGCAATACTGTGTTGTAATACACTGGGGTTTTTAACATGATTTTCTTTTCTGCATTGGCCGCAGTTGAAATACTCGCTGCAGCTAAGGCTGTTAATATCATTAATGGTAGCTTTTTCATAATTAATTCCTCAGAGCCTTCACATTACAGTGAGTATTTATAAGAAAGTTGAAGGTAGTTTGAATCGGCTGATTCGGTTTTATATTGACCGACTTCGATACCCACGGTGGTTTTTGGGTTAATGCTTTTTAGAAGGTTTATCGCGATGTGTTGACGATCAGTTGATTTGCCATCTTTGCCAATTTGGTCGTCGATTTTTAATGCACCGAAGTAAATATTTGAACGGTAACTGTCATTCCAGAAGTGGCGGTAAGCAACCGTGTAGGCTTGAACATCATAAATTTTGCCATCTATGCCTTTATCAGCAATATTGGCAGCAGGACCTGTATAACGTCCCGGGCGACCACCGTTATATGAGAAGCGCACATCGTCTTTGCCGAAGGTTTTGATACGGCCACTGATGTTATAGGCAACTTGGGCGCCATCGGCTTTCGTTGCATCGCCACCGTTATCTAAATTACGTACTAAGCCTGCAACGGCAACTTGGCCCCAGTCACCTTTAAAGGTATAACGTGCCACTGCATCAGGAATTTTTTGGCTGGTACCATCTTGTGTAGAAGGGTTTTCTAATGCTAGTTCTAAACCACCATTAGTGTAACGAACCTGAGTTTGACGTACAAAAACTTGTGCAACATGTGCACCACCAAAATCCAATGCTTCAGCAATGGAAACCAATGGCATAAAGGTTGACCATGTTTGACCAACTAACCATTCTTTATGTTGTACATAAGCATGACGAAGTCGTAATGAATGACCGCCCGTTACAGTTTCGGTAGCTCCAGTTGGTTGTTGATCGTCGTAAAAATCCCACTCTAAAACGGCTTTAAAGTCATTGTAATTATATTTGATATTAAAACGCGATTCGCGGATATTCAGTCGTGTTTCTTGAGTGTCTTTTTTTACTGCGTTGTTTGCAATCCAAAAGTCGCGGTAAGCAAGATCACCACTAACGGCACGCAAGTCAGCTTTAAAATAGCCGCCAAAAGACAATGACTGTTGTTCATTTAACTTAAAGGTATAATCTGCGAAAGAGGAAGCCGAGAATAAAGCCGACAACACCAACCCTGATCTTATTATTGTTTTCATATTGGTCACCTGTAGTTGTTGAAATTAGCCTTGTTTGCTTAAAAAGTTTTCTCAGGCATATTTCGTTTATTAACGGTGACTACAATAAAGAAATATTCGGTTAACAATAATCGGCGAATGCACGCATTATTTCTACGTGTTTACACTTAGATGACGTATTACTAAATAAATCAGTTAAACGCACAATTTAATTCGTGATCCATAAATAAGTAAGCAAGTAATGGCAAACTAGACGAAAGTTCCATCGCCTCTCCCTTTGTTCAATGACCCCGATATTTCTTTCTTTTCAAGTGTTCTATGCATCCATTCTGCGAGCATCTTCCTATCCTTTTCGCGCCTCGATGCCAGAGGCAGCGATCTTGTTTTGTCTTCTCCACGAATAAAAGGTCTATGGCTCATTCTCATGGATTGATTCTCTCTAATTCCTCTTTGCAAGTAACGATTATCTCTATAATTGTCAGGCTTAAGCGGGTTCGCTTCAGCTCTACTTGCTAATGGTTTTGGCTGTCTTTCACTAGAGTGAAGATCAACTTCGGCTACGGTTGCTAAGTTATTAGCAGTAAACCGAGATGAATAGCTCGGCTGTCTAAATGATGAATACTGGTGAGACTGAACTAAAGGTGATTTCTTAAAGTTGCGGTCACTGGAGTAACGTCTGTCAGCGCGGTAGAAATTTGATCTGCTGTGTTTAGGTGGTTCAACGCTAGCTTCAAGTGGACTTGTAGAAAAAGGAGGAAATGGAGTCGCCCCAACTTGAGGACCATTTACGGCTTCTAGAGATTTTTGGAGCTCTTGCCGTTCTTGCGGAGCAGGTAAATCATTAAGTGCTATATGACTCATGGCTTGGTGTTTAAAAGATGATACGGTGACAGCATCTTCCAGTTCGCCTTTTTTATAAACTTCTCCAGATTGCTCTAAACTCAATCGCCTTAACGCCATATTTAATTTAGGTTTAGGGTAAGGCACGGTACAAAAAATATAGTGCTCTTTAACCTCACAGAGTTCATGACGCTCAGCAATACTTGAAACGACCCTTCCTCCCTGACAATGAAACTCTAACAGCTTATTTTCATCAGTTAAATACAGATACACGAAAGCGAGCTCTTTCGGTTCCGATTTTTTTGATTCAGACATAGGGTCGGCATCAATCCTATTACTCGCTACCTTTTCTACTGTTGTTTCTTGCTCACAGTGAGTTTTCTGTTGCTGTTGATGCCAACAAGACAGTATTTGATTTGAAACTGTAACTTGTTCTCTACTATAGGTATTTAAAAGCGCAAAACACCCACAACCCGTACTTTCTTCAGGTGTCGCATCAACAATATCGTTGCCATCAAACTCTAGACAATAAGTATATCGACCAATTGTCATTTGTTGAAAAGATTGTGTTCCTTTTTCCAAACTTTGAGCTTGCCGCGCTCTGTAACTCGCTGAAACATTCTGCGTTATTTCATCCGTGAGCCTTATATCCATGACTCGTCTACTTGAAAGCATTGACATACCGGATCCAGAAAAATATTCAAGGATGATATGCTAATAAATTACTTATTCAAGCTGGGTGAAAAAACGATCAAACTGATTCTAATTTTTAATTTATCTTCACAAACTAAAACTAAAATCAGCTAAGTATATTAGTTATATATATCATACGGTTATATAGGAGATTAATAATTGATAGCCTCTAACAAAATACACTGCATATAATCCCATGACTAAAATTAATAATAATTAATTTTTAAAGCTATCCTCCCAGCCCTCATTGTTGCGTTGACACTCAAGCCACCAAAACCACAACAAACAACAGGTCAATTAAACAATAAGATTTAATAGCTTTTATAAATAAATTCAATCTGTTAAACAGATCACGCTTATCCATATCAAAGTAATTGACCAAGTCAGTCGGGATTAATAATATCGGTTGCGTTAACCGAAACCCTCAATCAATACCCTGAAGAGAATGATTATGACTCAGCAATCAGATCAAGAGATGCAACAACAAGAAACAGCGTCACAAGCTGAACTCGAACAAGCAGCAACTGAGCAGACAGACACTCAAACCGAGAAAAAGGAGTCACCGAGTTTTTGCTGCGGTTCTTGCTCTTAATATCTATAAAACAAAGAGCAACGAATGCGTTGCTCTTTGCTACAGAGTTCTCATGAACATCATGTTTTTAATATATAAAAGTGAGTGACAATAAAACCAATTTTTTTGTCGTATTTGGTAGGATGCTGCAAAATCTAAAGCCTGATCTAAACTTTTCCAAGCCCCACTATCTTTGGATAAAATCTGAGATTTACTTTTGTCCAGAAACGTCTTTATTAACCCCTGTAAAATAAAATGTTCTGAACTTTGGGGGCTAGGGAAGTAGCAGGCTAACTGGCTTAGTAAATCGATAAGATTTTTTCTGTCGACATTTTGTATCTGAGATGAGTTTACATTTAAAGTATCGGAGTCAAGCACCTTATCTAACTGATCGAGTATTTGACTGTTTTTAGTAAAAAGCTTTTGCAGTTCATATTGCCTTGAGCTCTCTATTCTATATTCTAGCATTCTGCCTTTTTTGTTGATTGGTATTAAGCTTAACGTAGTAAAACGTTTGGGCACTTGTTGTATGGGATAGTATAATTTTGGCGTTGGAAGCAATGTTTTTTTTACCGGTCTTTGTGTCATTTCAACCTTAGGTGCAATCTCAATATCAGCTGTTTTTTCTACCACAGGTACAGCTAAGATAGGTTCTGCTGATTGCTTAGGCTGTTCAGATTCCGTCTCTGATAGCACTATTGATTGAGCTTTCAACTCGTTTTTTTTATCAACAGTGCAGGCTTCTGCTTCATCCGCTATATCACCATCGTCTGAATAGGATCTATCCTCTTCAGATTGTGAATTAAGCTCACTATTATGTTCATTTGACTCACTGATTAATGAGTTCATTTCCATGGGTAACTCTTGTTCATATGATCTGTCTGCTTCTATCTGTTGCTGCCATATTTCAACTTTTTCCTTACTCGTTACAGTGGTCGTGATATTAGTAGCCACGGTATGAGTTTCAATACCGAAATCGAGTTCAGATCTCACCGAACGAAAGTCATCATCTTTATCATCTAGTGGCTCAATGACAGGCGGCAGTTCACTTTGTGCTTGCTGCGGCTTATGATGTTGCAATGCCATCAAATCCTTTACGCGCAGTACCCGAGTAGCACAAGGCATTAAAAACGGTGGTGACGCCAATAAGTCAAAATAGCTTAACCAGTTAATAGCACCATAAAGTTTTATTGTGATATTGCAGGGTAAGTCAATGTATTCCGGTTGATAAGCCAGAAATCTTGCCCATTGATTTAATGCCGTTAGTGAAATAGACCATTCTTTTTTATCATGTTGAAATGAAAACACTGCAATAGCGTGCAATGCATTAACAACTGGTTCGGTGATAAATTTAGGATGAGTATCAAACACCAGCTGTTTAAAAGAGAGCAGCTCAGCAATATTCTGTTCCGTTATCTGAAAGTTAGATAATGCCAATAGATCGGGTTGGTATAACAGACAACAATGTTTGCCAACGGCGGTTTGTTGACTCGGTGTAGCAAACGGTAGCAACGGTTGATAGCGCAACAATTGTTTTTTTAACTCTGCCCTTTCTTGCTGTGATTGCTCACTCACATTTTTTTTAGCCACGTTTCTCTTGAGTTTGTTCATCAACGGTTTTAACAATTGCTGATACAGTTGTTGCCCATGACGATTAAATAAAACTCTGAGTTCACCTCTTTCGGTAGTTTCAAAGCAAGGCGTCAAACGTACATCCATTGTTTCTAATCGACACCAACACTGAAACGCTTGCTCTAAATCATTAGAGCCAAGCAATCGCTCGACTTCATGAAAACAATCTCTTTGTGGCTTAATAATTCGATGTTCCGGAAAATAGTTCAGTAGATATGCAACTCGTGGCTGACAAAGCCCCCCCAAAATCTGCTCTCGAAATCGAGTAAGGTCCGTTTCAGCCTTGAGTGAAAAATCTATTTTTATACTTGCTGCGACTTGCTTTAATTGTTGCTTGCAAGTAGGGGGAACGGTACTTTTTTCATTAGATAAGTCCAATAAATCATCAGCAAACTTAAGTAACAATTGCAACGTCGCTTGCGGCAATGTCTGCTTACCGCATTGTTGCTCTTCAAAAATAGTTATCAGTCGTGTATGCAAAACATTAACAGTGTGAACTCGTAGATGCTCAACAGGCATCAATTGCTGTAACTGCAATATTTTTTCTACACTTTGCACCGAAGCGTGCAAACTGGAACTGGCCGCTAAATCCATTTCCCACGCCATACAAAAAATACTATCCAGTTTCTCTAATTTAAATCGCGTCGCTTTGTCATATAATCCACGAAGTTGAGCAAGCGACATAAAAAGTGGTTGAAATTCTTTGTAAAACTCAACCAGTCTGCGCTTATCGTCATGATTGCAATGAGGCGTGAGATTATATCCATCGATGATATTATTAAAAAACAGCCGGCTGATCCCTTCAGTAATCAGGCAAAAAAGCCGTTCAAAATATTGCGGATCAATCGTATCTGAGAATTGATGACGACGCCGAGATAATAGCACTGCCAGTATCATAGCTTGCTCCCCATCTCGTGCTTTTATTAACACAAAAAATTGATCAAATAGTCTTTGTAACTGCGAACTTAACGATAATTTCGTTTGACAGCCTAAACTCATTTCCTCTGAGCGACTCATTGTTTCAAGCAGTTGATGACACTCAGCAGTAGCAAACTTATCGAATTGTGATAGGCATAGAATTTGTTGTAAATCTCGAACAACGGCAGCCCTAGTGCAAACGTCTACTCTCAGTAAACAGGCGAGCATGGCATTAGACACTGCTTCCTTATAACTTTGGAGCAACGACGGATGATGCAGAATCGTATTAGGACGACTGGAAATGACTGTGCGTAACGTTTGAACCGTCGTTAACGCATGAAGACTCGAACAGCAGGAGACAACAGAGATATCATTTAGGTACCACTTCAATTCCACCTTAGCTTGATGAACCAAGTAATGCAGGTAAACTTGATCAACACCGCCTTGCTGAGTAAAGCAATATTTGTCCAGTTCCGTATATTTTCCATTTACGATTAATGAAAAATAGCTGCTTTTAGCTGTTATATTTGGATATTTTTCAGCACAAAAAACATGAGATTCAACAGATTTCCTGCTGCGATTAAAGTGCGTTAATTCAGTTAACTCTGCATCACAAAAAAAATGATTGCGACTCGGTGTGGATTTAAAAAAACTCCTCAATTCTCTGGTGACATCATGATAGGAGCGATCATTATTCGTTCGAAAGTACAAACAAGCTAACTCCAATAATGCATTTCTTTTTCTTGTATAAAGTAGCTTGGTTTTTCTTAAGAGCTCTTGATGAGAAGGATCTAATTCATCTAAAAATTCGACGAAACAAAATATCTTATTAAGACAATCCACCGATATGAACAATGAAGTATGTTGCGAGTTAAAATCTTTATAGAATCGATTTAACATTACAACATAAGCCGGTATGACGTTAGCAATAATATATTGTCTACGCTGGTCTCTCCATTTTGTCTCCCCATTTTTATCGTCTTGATTATATAGTTCAAATAAACCTAAAATATCTTGGGACAGCTTGGTGATGCATTCATCTTTAATACCAGTATCAGCCACAGTCATTAATTGACGGATCATAGTTTGTGCGGGCACTAGAAAATAATCGTGACGAGCAGACTCTAAAACATCAACTTTGCAAGGCTCAGGTGTACCTTGTTTTATTTTTGCAGGAATTGTCGGGAAAAAGTCTACGAGTTTCCGTAGTTCTGGTTGCCGTCTTACTTGCGCTTTTCTTTGAGGTATTGCTTTTTGATGTGACTTATCAGCTTTTACTGATGCTTGACCATGATGCCATTGAGATTTGCCGCATTGAGCTTGTTTATTCCTTAATTTATATTCCGATGAGCCTGCAATTAATAACTCGATATCATGACACTTCTTTTCTTTTTCTTGTAGTAAATTAGGTTGTTCTCTATATCGCTCACTGTACAACACCGATGCATTTACTTTATCACAAGTTTGGCTCATAACTCTTAATAATCAAAATAATAACAATAAGATGATAAATTAAACCGGCTTGCTTAATACTGAATAGCAGTCATTGATATTGCGCTCACGACATAAATAAATTTTTTAAAACAGTTTGAATAATTACGCTTTTTTGAAATTGACAGGTATATAATACTAAGCCTTGGTATTGATGTATTAGTGCTCAGCACTTTCTTTTTTATTACCAAGTAGTTAAATAGTTATACCACGCCTTCCTGAAACAGCTGTTATCTTTGAGAAATGAATGAAACAAACTTTGCCTGAAACCCAATTGCCAAAAAACATATTGGTGCCAATGTTAGCCGCAATTGTTGCTATCACGCCACTTGCTATTGATATGTATCTTCCTGCATTGGAAGACATTGCACGGTATTTTTCGACCGACGTTACCATCATCCAGCAATCTCTGAGTACCTACTTAGCCGGTTATGGTTTAGGCATGATGTGTTTTGGTTATTTAGCAGACAGGCTAGGAAGACGACCTTTAGTTATTTTTGGATTAACAGGGTTTACTATTATTAGCTTTTGGCTCAGCGTTTGTGAATCTGTTGAGAGTTTTTTTATTTTACGGTTTTTACAAGCGTTTATTGGCTCAGCGGCAACCGTTGTTGTGCCCGGTTATATCAAAGAAGTCTATAAAGAAAATACCTCAAAAGGTATGTCCTATGTCAGTTTGATCATGATGATTGCACCCTTGATCGCACCAACATTAGGGACGCTAGTATTGGGAGTAAGTGATTGGCACTGGATCTTTCGTCTACTCAGTATTTATGCATTAGTGATGCTCGTTCTGGTGTTTTGGCAGTTAAAGATGTCGACCGACAAAGATAAAACGGTTAGAACTCAAAAATCGTTTTTCGGTGCTTATAAAACCGTTTTCACTCAAACAGGCGTAAAAGCGTACATTTTCAGTGGGGTACTGACATCATTCGCCTTTTTCAGCTACTTAACTGCGTCATCATTTGTATTTATGGAAGTGTTCGGCTTAAGCAAAAGTTTATTCGCCATCGTATTCAGTCTCAATGTGGGTTCCTTGATGGCAGCCAATATCATCAATACTCGCTTATCACCTAAGTTTGGTGCTAAACGTATGCTTTATGCTGCAACCGCCATCGCGATGATTACTGCTTTAGGCTTGGTTTTCGTGAACTATTTTGGCTTAAGCTATGGCTACACTATGATGTTTCTTATGCCACTAATGGCATCAATGGGGATTATGTCTGTCAGCTGTGATGCCATTGTATTGTTAAAGTTTAAACAAGAAACAGGTACCGCAACGGCAGTGATTGGGACGTTACGTTTCGGCTGTGGTGCGTTAGCTGGGCCAATACTTGCTTTATTTTATACCGGAACTGCGGTGCCTTTCTCAGTATTAATGTTACTCACTATTACTTCTGTGGCGATTTTGCAATATTGGCAAGTAAGAGTGAGCAAGGAACGCTAGACAGTTATTTTTGGGTAGATGAAAACCTTTCATCTACCCGTTCGCTTAAAATCCAGCTTTACAGCCTCGAACGTCGCGACTATGTTTATATTCAATTTGACCTACTAGAGGTTCAAATTCACTGACATCAATGACTTTGGTATTGTTGTCAGACTTATCTTTGAAAAATTGATAAAGCACTTTCTCATCGGTTAAGCCCGAGTTATCTATCACTTTCGCATCAGGGAATTGATTCGATGTCCCCGTTAGGATTGGGAAACCATCACCACCAGCGGCATTAAAACCAGGAATGGTGAAAGTATAGGTTCCTTGCTTATCAAATGACATCCCATTGATTTGGCTTATTTTCGCTTTACGAGTACGACAATTCACACTCATATTCACATCAATAATTTGAGCATAAGCGCCTGACGCTATGGTATTAGAAGCAACTAATCCTAAGTATTCAGTAAGATCGGTTCCATTCATAGTGATTTTATACACTTCATTACCAAAAGGCTGAACCGTTAAAATGTCTCGGTATGCAACGTTTCCTTCATCAATGGAATCTCGAACGCCACCGGAGTTCATTATTGCAAAATCCGCAGCATGAGCTTGTTTTTGCGCTGTCGCAATAAGATGACCTAAATTGGTTTGTTGAAAACGAACGACTTTGCGGTCACCTTCTAATTTGCCATTGATTTTCGCAATATGCACATCCAGCTTCTCTTGGCCTTTATCTTGGTAAGGTTTTAGACGAGCGGTTAACTCAGGATCTGCTTCGATAACATCATCAACAAATTTACGCTCACCTAGTGAGCTAAACTCTGTCATGTTTACTGGAATAAGTTGATATTCAGCAAGATGAAGTTTACCGTTAAAATATTCAAAATCCGCACGACCAACATACTTACCCCATTCATGGGCTTGCATAATAAAGGTGCCGTTTTGAATATCTGGATCACACTTTTTACCCGCTTTGAAATTTGAATAGCGGTTCGAAAATGGCTCTACACAAACAGGGTTTTGAGAGTGACCACCAATAATGGCTTGCAGATCCCCTTTTGGTAAACCACGGGCTAAACTGACATCGCCTGGCGCATTACTGCCATGTTTTCCAATAATAAAGTGTCCCATATGCGTTACCGCCATGATTAAATCCGCTTCATTATTGGTTTTGATTTGTTTAATAACTTTCTTAATTTCTACCAAAGGATCGGTGAATGTGAGGCCACTAATGTACTGTGGATTACCTAATTTAGCGGTATCTTTAGTGGTTAGGCCAATAACGGCAATTCGCAGTTTTCCAGCGTTAAACACTTTATATGGCTCAAAATACCGAACCAGTTTTTCGCCATCTTCTGTAGCGATTGTTTTATAGATATTAGCAGACAGCATTGGAAACTTAGCCAAGTTACGTTGCATTTCAAGTACACTTAGCTCGTTATCAAATTCATGATTACCCACAGCCATGGCACTATAGTTCATCATATTCATGCCAATAAAATCTGGCACTGCATCTTGCAGATCAGACTCTGGCACACCTGTGTTAATGTCTCCACCCGATAACAAAATGACTTTATTACCTTGCGCTTCCACTTCTTTGCGAATTGATTTGATCAAGGTTGCTCTGGCAGGCATACCATACTCTTTATGCTTGTTATGCCAAAAACGACCGTGATTATCATTGGTGTGGATAATGGTAAACTTTAAACATTCTGTACCGAAGTCTTCACATTGGGGAACATCCCGTACTTGATAATGTTTGTAGCTTAAAAATATCACCGAAAATAAAAAGGATAATCCAAGAAATCCTCTCACTAAGTTCACGCTCATACTTGCCGACCTTCTCATTTTTGTTGTATTCGTGACGAATATCACAGTCTTATTTGCTGCGAGGTCGACACTTTATCAGCAAAGAGCAAAATCGCAACAATTGATTGACTAAAGAAAAAGCCTTTCCATTATCAAAATCATTAAAAAGGCCTTTCATAATAGAAAAGCCTCGAGATTGACAATAGTATGTCATCAGCTATTAACTGGGCACAACACAAGCCTGATCTGAACTGCTTTGTTCATAAACTAAATCACTATCAACAGGCGCGAATGGAGAAAGATTTACAGTGCCATTGTTTTTTGCCGCTTCTGATTTAAAGAAATCGGACAAGGCAACCCAATCAATAATACCTTGAGAAGTATCAACCTCAGCATTCGGGAATACGGCATTACTGCCTGTGAGTCTCGGATAACTGTCACCGCCTGACGCGCTAAAACTTGGAACAGTAAAGGTGTACTGTGTCGCGTCGACAAGATTTTGATATGTGTCATCATCACCAGCATTTCTGATCTGCACATTGTCCACACTGCGAGAGGTGCAATTTATGGTCATTTTAAGACCATAAAACTGTGGGTAACCTCCCGAACCTGCTTGAATACTTGCAACGGTACCTAAATATCTTTTGATGTCAGCTCCCGTCATTGTCA
This sequence comes from Parashewanella sp., assembly GCA_049608225.1. Classification (GTDB taxonomy): domain Bacteria; phylum Pseudomonadota; class Gammaproteobacteria; order Enterobacterales; family Shewanellaceae; genus Parashewanella. Next base: position 593 of record JBMYXI010000075.1, on the reverse strand, counting down.
CTTTATACACTTCATTTTCGAACGGTTGCACAGTGCGAACATCGCGAGTAGTCACCTGACCCGCAGCAATAGAGGCTCGAACTCCACCAGAATTCATCACCGCGAAATTAGCTCGTTGTGATTGCCGCTGAGCCGCTGCAATAAATTTACCCAAATTGGTTTGCTGACTGCGAACAGGGGTTCGATCCCCTTGCAATGCAACTGTGGTTGTCGCTATCGGACGGTTCAACTCATTTTGCCCTCTGGTTTGATAAGGACGAAGCAGTTCTTGCGTGGTGACATCAGGCGTGACTGGATCGCCTACGACTTTATTATCAACTTCTAAATTAACAGGAATTAAACGATAATTGACCATTCGTAAGGTATTATTAAAATACTCAAAGTCGGCTCTTCCTACGTATTTCCCCCAATCACCCGCTTGAAATATATAGGTATTATTTTGTCTATCCGGAGTGCACGCTCCGCCTGGTGTGTAGTCATTGGTACAGGTTAAATTTTGCGAGTGTCCACCAATAATCGCAGCCAGTTTATTTGCGTATTTGCCAGTTAACCCTCTTGCCAACGTTACATCACCAGGTGCATTACTACCAAAC
>JBMYXI010000074.1:0-14788 GCA_049608225.1 Parashewanella sp. | reverse complement strand
TGAAGAAGATCTGCCGTAACTGCAAGATCATCAAGCGTAGTGGCGTTGTACGCGTTATCTGTGTTGAACCTAAACACAAACAGCGTCAAGGCTAAAAAAAGTGTTTTGACCAGTTTGGATAAAAAGTGTTCAGCTGGTCAAAAATTAATTGCAAAGATGTCGTCTGTCGAGTATCCTTTCGGGCTTTTCGCAGATGACCTTTAACTTGAGGAGTGCATAGTGGCCCGTATCGCTGGCATTAACATTCCTGATCAGAAGCATACAGTCATTGCATTGACTGCAATCTTCGGCATCGGCAAAACAACTGCTAAGGCAATTTGTTCTGCTACTTCTATTGCTGAAGACGCTAAGATCAAGGAATTGAGCGAAGCTCAAATAGACACCCTACGCGAAGAAGTTGCCAAATACACAGTAGAAGGTGACTTACGTCGTGAGATTTCAATGAACATCAAGCGTCTTATGGATCTTGGTTGTTATCGTGGTCTCCGCCATCGTCGTAGCCTGCCTCTCCGTGGGCAACGTACAAAGACCAATGCGCGTACGCGTAAAGGTCCACGTAAGCCAATTAGAAAGTAACGGGAAGGGGTTAAGCAATGGCTAAAAGTCCGTCACGTTCACCGCGCAAGCGTGTACGTAAACAGATTGCAGATGGTATGGCTCATATCCATGCGTCTTTCAATAACACAATTGTTACTATTACCGATCGTCAAGGTAATGCTCTAGCATGGGCAACAGCAGGTGGCAGTGGTTTCCGTGGTTCACGTAAATCTACTCCGTTCGCTGCACAGGTTGCTGCAGAGCGTGCAGGTAATGCCGCGCAAGATTATGGCGTGAAAAACCTTGAAGTTTTCGTTAAGGGTCCTGGTCCAGGTCGTGAGTCAGCCATTCGTGCGCTGAACGCTGTTGGTTATAAAATAACCAATATTACCGATGTGACGCCAATCCCACATAACGGTTGTCGTCCTCCTAAAAAGCGTCGTGTATAACACGTCACATTAGGACAGTTGGAGAAAGATCATGGCAAGATACTTGGGTCCCAAGCTCAAGCTCAGTCGCAGAGAAGGTACAGACCTTTTCCTAAAAAGCGGCGTGAGAGCAATCGATTCAAAATGTAAGCTGGAACAAGCTCCAGGTCAACACGGTGCTCGTAAGCCGCGTTTATCTGAGTATGGTGTTCAGTTACGTGAGAAACAAAAAGTTCGTCGTATTTACGGTGTGCTAGAAAAGCAATTCCGTAACTACTATAAAGATGCTGCACGTGTTAAAGGCAACACTGGTGAAAACCTGTTGCAACTTTTAGAAACCCGTTTAGATAACGTAGTTTATCGTATGGGCTTTGGTGCAACTCGTGCAGAAGCACGTCAGCTGGTTAGCCATAAGTCTGTTATGGTAAACGGTCGTGTTGTTAACATCCCATCATTCAAAGTGTCTGCGAATGATGTAGTAAGCATCCGCGAGAAGTCACGTAAGCAAGCTCGTATTCAAGCTGCTTTAGAAGTGGCTGGTCAACGTGAGAAGCCTACATGGGTTGAAGTAGACAATGCTAAGATGGAAGGTGCTTTCAAGCGTCTACCTGAGCGTAGCGACCTGTCTGCGGACATTAATGAACAGCTGATCGTCGAGCTTTACTCTAAGTAAAGCTAATAAACAAGAGAGGACACAATGCAGGGTTCTGTTAAAGAATTTCTTAAACCGCGTCTCGTTGATATCGAGCAGGTTAACACAACACGTGCCAAGGTTGTATTGGAGCCGTTAGAACGTGGCTTTGGTCACACTTTAGGTAACGCGTTGCGTCGCATCCTATTGTCGTCTATGCCTGGCTGTGCAGTCACAGAGGTCGAAATTGACGGCGTACTGCATGAATACAGCAGCAAGGAAGGCGTGCAAGAAGATATCCTTGAGATATTGCTTAACTTAAAAGGTCTAGCAGTAACCGTCGAGGGTAAAGATGAAGCCATGCTTACTTTGAGTAAGACAGGCGCAGGCCCTGTTACCGCAGCAGATATCACTCATGATGGCGACGTTGCTATCATGAATCCAGATCACGTTATCTGTCATCTGACAGGTAACAATGACATCAGCATGCGTATTCGTGTTGAACGTGGCCGTGGTTATGTACCAGCTTCTGCTCGTGCACAAACCGAAGACGATGAGCGTCCAATCGGCCGCTTATTAGTTGACGCTTCGTTCTCTCCTGTTGCACGTATTGCTTACAATGTTGAAGCAGCTCGTGTTGAACAGCGTACTGATTTAGACAAGCTAATCATCGATATGACCACTAACGGTACTATCGATCCTGAAGAAGCGATCCGTCGCTCAGCAACGATTCTAGCTGAACAGCTAGATGCGTTTGTTGAACTTCGTGATGTGTCTGAGCCAGAGCAGAAAGAAGAGAAGCCAGAGTTCGATCCGATATTATTGCGTCCTGTCGACGATCTAGAGTTAACTGTACGTTCGGCTAACTGTTTGAAAGCCGAAGCGATTCATTACATCGGTGATCTGGTACAACGCACTGAAGTTGAGTTGCTTAAGACGCCTAATTTAGGTAAGAAATCTCTTACTGAAATTAAGGACGTGTTAGCGTCTCGCGGACTGTCGTTAGGTATGCGTTTGGAAAACTGGCCTCCAGCTAGTTTAGCCGACGACCTATAAGTCCCAGGTTTGTACAGATTTAGGTATAAGGATTAAGTCATGCGCCATCGTAAGAGTGGACGTCAACTTAACCGCAACAGCAGTCACCGCAAAGCTATGTTCTCGAACATGGCAGCGTCGCTGGTTCGTCATGAGATCATCAAGACGACTACCGTTAAAGCGAAAGAACTGCGCCGCGTAGTTGAGCCCCTGATTACACTTGCTAAAAGTGACAGTGTTGCAAATCGCCGTTTGGCATTTGCTCGTACTCGCGACGCTGAAGTTGTTGGTAAGTTATTTACAGAATTGGGTCCACGCTATCAGGAGCGTCCTGGTGGTTACACCCGTATTCTAAAGTGCGGTCTTCGTACTGGTGATAAAGCGCCTATGGCGTTCATTGAACTGGTAGACCGTCCAGAAGCTGCTGAAGCTGTAGAAGCTGATTCAGCTGAGTAATTAAATTTACTCATAAAAAACCGAGCTATATGCTCGGTTTTTTTGTTTTCTGAATCTAGCTTTTCTTCCTTACACATTATTTATTCTGCAAGATTAATTTATACTTAGTTGATTGAGGTAAGAAAGGACTTGTCTCGCCTTTTTGCCATTGCTTAAAAGTTCCCTGATAATATTCGGATAGTGGATGACCACTTTGCCCGCCAGGCATGTGAAAAATTCCGTCTTCTTCATGGCTTGGAGATACTATCATTCTTTCTGATGCACCAGCATTGGGTCTGAGTACGTTGGGCATCCATAAGTCGCCATCGAGTGCAACTTCAGGCATATTCAATAATTCACTAATCATGGGTAGTGCACTGCTCAATGGGTGCTTTATGGCTGCTTTGTTTCGTTGCCCCCAAGTCGCATTGGTGATTGCTGTCGTTTTTTCACAATTGCAGTCGTTGGTGAGCATGTCTATCACCTTGTCGATGTTTGATAAATACATCTCATCCCAACTATTGTAGTTTGGGTTTAGCCAATTCATAGGTTGTTCTTCGAATAATCGTAACAATGCCTCACGTTCATGATTGATACTCTGGATCCAATTATCTTCTAATCGATGATGCTTGTGTCTAGCTGTTTTAAGTAAGTAACGACTGATGTTTTGGAGCATCTCTTTATTCAACGCATCATGAAATTCTCTCACTAATCGGTAACCCACATCATCTACGTTTGCTCTGCCTGCCCATTGTTTAACGTAGTTTTTAAACAGTTGCCTTTCAGGGTGGTTCGTTAATGTTTGCTCAGTTAATGTCTTTAAAATAATCTTGCGCCAATTTTTTAAATATAATGCTCGGTTATCCGTGGCGATATTTAGCATTTGTTTTTCGTTGGCTGTTTTCAGTCGAAATAGATCATCTTTGATTTGTTGTTGTCTCGGTCCAAGCGCATAACCGCCATCACCTATTTTTCTTAAGTTTTCACCTGATGCTATGCGTGCGTTTGCAGTCCAAATACGAAGAGTCTTTGGATTCGTTAGTCTTGGGTATTCCGCTGGAGCTAACCAATCATGCCAATGTTTGCCAGCGACTAGCCAAGAAATCGGTTTACCGGTATTGGGAATTAATCTTTTCGGTATTTTGCCTGCAATCGTCCAACCGATATTGCCGTACTTATCACCGACGGTGAAGTTTTGCTGCGGAACACCGCTGCGGTTGGCTATATCCATTGCTTGTGTCACATTTTTTGCCGTTTCAAGTTCCATTAATGTCAAGTTAGTCGAGCTAGGTTTATATGCTGTCCAGGTAACGGCAAATTTTGAATGATCAAACGGAGATTCGAGGATCGGACCCCAACGAGTCGTTTTATACTGTACTTCCAACGGCGGTTCATCTTTAATTTCTATGGTATCAAACCAGGTATGAAACGGCAGCTCACCTTGCGGCGTAAAGTAACGGTTACCTTTGGTTTTGAGTTTAATTAAGTCAATCCAATCGCCATAACTGTTAGTAAAGCCCCATGCGACGTGTTGATTACTACCAACAACAATACTTGGCAAGCCAGGTAATGTTATGCCTGTTACCTGGATATTATTTTTACTGCCGTCATTTGGATAAATCAATTGAGCGCGATACCAGATATTCGGTACTCTTAGGTTTAAATGCATGTCATTTTCGATTATTGCTGCGCCGGTTTTGGTTAGCTTTCCTGATACGGCCCAGTTATTACTACCAATAAATCCGTCAGGTGTTACTTCACCTGTTAAATTGGCATACTGTGAAGCATCTATTTTTCTTAAGTTAATGTCTTTTTCATTGGGGATGGGCAATTTTTGGTAGTTACTTTGTTGAAGTGGTGCATCCCAGCGTGTGTTGGCTGGAGAGAGAAAGTTGAGGATCTTATCTGAGCTTATCGTTGCAATGAACCCTCTGGTTGACTCTATTTTATCGTTGGGGTCATTTAAATCTAAATACATGCTGTAGATAACCAGAAGGCTATCTGCTCGATGCCAAGGTTTTGGCTCTGCGCCGAGTAACCAATATTCAAATGGCTTGGTTGATAGTCGTGAAAGCCCTGCATTTACACCTTTTGTATAAGCGGTAAGCACCTTTTTTTGCTTTTCAGGAAGCAGTCTGATCGCTTCAATGGCTATTTTTCTGAATTGATGTTTCCTGTGCTTTTTATCTAGTTCTAATGCGGGTCGTCCAAATAGCGCCGATAATTCCCCAGCGGAGTTTCGTCTTGTTAAGTCCATTTGAAAGAATCGTTCTTGTGCGTGTAAAAAACCGGTAGCAAAGGCAACGTCTGCTCGATTTTTTCCTGAAATACTGGGAACACCTTGCGCATCTCTGTTAATGGTTACGGGGTTGGCTAATTCTGGAAATGAAATTGCACCAGTTAATATCGGCTTACTTAAGAATAAAATTATATAGACCGAGAGGAGCAAAAGAGATACAGCCAAAATAAATAATACAATTGCTTTTGATATCCACTTATACATTTTTCGCTCCAATGATCTGAATCTTAAATATATACATTAAGTTACAACGGATTTATTTATTTTTCTATTATTTAGAATTGCTTATAACGTCTTCTGTAAGGTTAATTAAGGTTAATTTATCATTCGAAACTTTAAATGTTAACTTACACTCTAACCAATACAAATCTGTTCTTGCATATAGCGATATTTAGAAGCACGGTAAATTCTACTTCTAATTCGTCATTGGTTTTTTTTATCAAGAATTCAGCAACGCGTCTTTGAGGTTTTTATGTCCAGTATTGCTGCATCAAATTTTAGGTTATTTAGACCCCAATATAACGGGTTTAGTCAAGCTAAACTCGACAAGTTAAAAAGTCCTTCTGCTTCGGGTAAGACTTTACTCGACATTGAGGGGGTTGTTCGCAGGATAATTAATTATTTTAGTGGTATTCATACGCGTAAAGTGTTGATGCCTGTTATGACCATTTTACACTCAGATGGCGAGTCAGGTGACTTGCGCGCTTGTCGTGAAGCAATGGAGCAATTTAATAAGGTATTTTCAGCCTTTGATAGAGTTTGGAACCCTAGCATAACTGTCCACCATGAGGTGATAGATGGTATTGAACATGAATGTTTTACTTTAAGGTTTTATGAAAATGAAGTTCTTAAGACTCGACAGTTAGCAAGTGTTCCGTCAAAAAACTTTGAGGAGAACGCTCGTGAATTACAATCAAAATTAATGCAGAGAGTAGAAAAAAAAAGACTCACAGAGGCAAGATATTTTGAAGCTTTTCAATTAGTTTCAGATTGTTTTTTAGACCCTGAGGCAGCGTTGAACGACTTTGAGGCTTTGAAGGCTGCAACTACTGCTGAGCGGGTAAATAAACATGTTTATTCTCTAAGGGCAAACTGCATTAACCCCAAAATTCGATTTAACGCATTAGATTATGATAGTGACTCCGTGAGCGCGTTCAGAGCTTATTGGATGATAACCCCAACTGGACAAATTGTTTGTTTAAAATCGGGATTGCAAGTCTTTTCTGGAGGTGATCATTTTATTCCAGAAAGAGATGTCATACATTTAAAGCTCAAAGCTACTTTTTCATCCCAAGCAAATAGTTCTTGTGTATCTGTAGATAAACTTGCTTAGCTGTATCTTCTACTGATACAGCTAATGACCGTTATCTCTATTTACTATACTCAAGTTTTTTATGATTCTTACCCATCGCTTCGGCAACTTCAGGCGGCATATAGTTTTCGTCATGCTTAGCTAGAACTTCGGTAGCCTGAAGTTTGTTTGGTGCAACGAGTATTCCTTGTGCCACAATGCCTTGCCCTTCACGGAATAAGTCTGGCAAGAGGTTGTCGTAAGTCACGATGACTTGCTGACCTGTGGCATCGTGTACTGCAAATTCGACTTCTAAACTGCTTGGATCGCGTTTAAGAGAGCCGTTGGTTACCATACCGCCTATTCTAATGCGTTGACCTATAGTTGGCTTAATTCCCGTGTCATGCTTGCCTGCAATTACCTCAGAAGGTGTAAAGAATAAATTAAGATTAGAATTTAATGCATACAGTAATAAAGATACGGCGCCTGCTACACCAATAATGAGTGCTACTGCCAATGTCAGTCGCTTTTTACGTCTTGGATTCATGCTGTTTACTCCGTACCTGTTTCAATCTTTGCTCACGTTCGAGTTTTTGTTTTAATTGTTTTAGAAGTTTACCTTCTTTCTTACAACTCATAAAAATTAAAATGAATAAACTTGTTAAACTGATCCCGTAAGAACACCAAACAAAAAAGGCATAACCGCCCATATTGAAAAAGTCTTGTAATGAATCAAACTGCATTACTTACTCTCCTGCTTCAGTGCCATTTCTTTAACCCAAGGTCTCATGCTGCATCGAGCAATAACTTCAGCTTTAAAGCGAATAATGACGATTGCGCCAATCATCAAGCCAAAACCTAGAATATTAATTAATAATGGATACAGCATATCTGTTGGCATCGCTGACTCTTCAGTGATCTTAATGGTTGAGCCTTGGTGCAGTGAGCTCCACCATTCAACAGAATACTTGATGATGGGAATATTGATGACGCCAACAATTGTTAATATGCCCGCTGCTCTTGCTGCAACCACTTTATCTTCGAACGAGGCATACAAGGCAATAACACCTAGATATAAAAATAACTGCAATAGCTCAGAGGTTAAGCGTGCATCCCATACCCACCATGTTCCCCACATAGGTTTACCCCAGAAAGATCCAGTGATCAGAGCGATAAAGGTCATCACTGCACCAACTGGCGCCATAGCCGCAGCGGTCCAATCGGCCATTTTAAGCTGCCACACGAGACCCACAAATGAGGCGATGGCCATACCAACATATACAGACATTGACATCGAGGCTGCAGGAACATGAATAAAAATAATTCGGTAGCTATCGCCTTGTTGATAGTCAGTAGGCGCAAAGACTAAGCCCCACACCGTACCAGTTAATACCAGCAAAAAACCTAAGCTGGCAAACCAAGGAAGCAGCTTGTTTGATAATTGATAAGCCTTTTCAGGCGAGGCATAAGGGTGTAACCATTTCCACATTTAATTTGTACTCACTTTTAAAGCAGCGCCAATTGCGAAGGGCGCCATGGTTAACGAGCCAATAAGCATGGCGGCTATTATAGCTAATTGTCCATCATAGGGTAAATGCATTCCTGCCGCATCAATGGCGCTTGTAGCAAAGATAAGTACAGGAATGTACAAGGGTAAAATAAGTAAACTCAATAATACACCGCCCTTATTTAAGCCAACAGTTAACGCCACACCAATGGCACCGAGTAAGCTTAAAACCGGTGTGCCTAATGCCAGTGTTGCAACTAGTGCCGAGTATGCTTGAGGCTCCATATTTAATAATAAAGCCAGCAGTGGGGCAATGATCACTAACGGCAAACCTGTTAATAACCAATGGGCGAATACTTTGGCTAACACAAGTATGGTGACAGGTTGGGGACTTAATAGCATTTGCTCTAAAGTGCCATCGTTATAATCGGCTTTAAACAGTCGCTCTAATGAGAGCATTGCGGACAATAAGGCTGCGACCCAGATGATTCCAGGAGCAATGCGCGCTAAAACATTAGGCTCTGGACCCACACCTAAAGGAAATAAGGTGATCACCATAATAAAGAACAAGATGGGATTGAACATATCGCTGCGATGGCGAATGGCGATGGCAAGGTCGCGTTTTAAAATAGTAAAAAAACCTTGGCTATAACTGATACGTGCTTGCATAGTGGATCAGTCTCCTTGGTAGCTCAAGTTAATACGGCGAAGCTTTTCATCTGGGATAAGCGTTAAGTCTTGATGGCTGGTTAGCACAACACAACCTCCTTGCTCTGCATGCTTTAGGAAGCGCTGTTCCAACTGTACAACCCCTTTTTTATCAATAGCAGTAAAAGGTTCGTCTAATAGCCATATTTTAGTGTTGGTATGCCAAAGGCGAGCCAATGAGGTTCGACGGTGCTGGCCCGCAGATAAATGACCCGCGAGTGCATCTTCAAATCCGGTTAAATTAACGTGAGACAAAATCTTCGTTGGGTCGGCATCTTGGTAGCCGTTCAAAATCAGGTTAATATCGAGATTTTCTTGTGCGGTTAATTCTGACTTAATTCCAGGTTTATGGCCTAGATACAGCAAATCTTGGTGAAACTCTTCATTGCATTGTTGTATTTTCGTATTATTGAATAGTACATAGCCGTCATAAGGCCTTGAAAGTCCGGTTAGTATTCGTAATAGACTGGTTTTTCCTGCGCCATTCGCTCCTTCAATTTGCACAATATCACCGGCGAAGATATCAAAACTTAATTCATCAAATAAAATTCGATCCTCGCGGATACAAGTGAGCTCATGTGCTGATAATAGTGGTATTGAAGTGTTCAAGTTGGTCACAGTTTACTCTACTTCTGTTCGTGCCTGTATGGACAATGTTTCGCATATTAGCATAAAGCGTACAATAGATTTACTTTGGTTGATTTTTAAGTTGTATCAAATTGATTTACAGCAAATCTAACTAAAGTTTTGTATGTAAAAACATGAGCTATGGCGCATTTATCAGCAAAAGGTGAGTTTTGCTATATTTTGATGTAAAATTGGTTTTCTAATATAAGTCTGCCAGTGAGTTATGAATAAAGGCAGCGTTGAGCACTTATTGTAATTGCATTAGGAACATTAAATATGAAAAAACTGTTAGCAATGGCGGCGGTAGCTGCATTAAGCTTATCAGCTAACGTAATGGCACAAGATGGTAAAGCTGTTTACGATAAAGCTTGTCATGTATGTCATTCAATCGGCTTAGCTGGCGCACCGAAAGTACATGATACTGCTGCATGGGCTCCACGTTTAAAGCTTGGTATGGATGCTTTAATAAAAGTAGTTCATACAGGTAAAGGCGCAATGCCACCTAAAGGTACATGTATGGATTGTACCGATGCAGATTTTAAAGCTGCGATTGAGTTCATGTCTAAAGCAAAATAATTTTTGTGAAAGATAAAAAAACCGGCAATTTGCCGGTTTTTTTATTGAAGTGAGTAAAGGGAAGTTAATCTATCTGTTTATTGATCATTAAGTTCGCTTTACCACCAACTTTGATATTAGCAATACGTCCTTGCAGATCGCCTTTCTGTGCTTTCAATTTTCCAGATTTAGACAAGAGAGCAATAATGTTGACTTGCTTTACGTCGGCGAAGCTTACACCTGTGCCGAGTTCATTGTGTTGATCAAGCTTCACTAATAGCGGAAAACTGTCACCGACAAGTTTGGTTGCAGCAATCGGTACCACCTTGTCACCACTGGTTCTAGCGAAAACAAATAAGGTTTCATTTTTACTGATTTGAGACTTAAACTCAGGTGCAATATTAATTTCCACTTCAACCCCTAAAGATTTTGTTGGTTGAACGTTTTCTTCCATACGTTTTTTGGCTTCAGCGATAGCGTTAAGTACTGCTTCTCGATCGATTCCTTGGGCGTCGTTAGCCAGGATCTTTTTCCATGCATTGATTGCATTTTGATACTTAGCATCAAAAAATGCATTCATACCAACCAATAATAATGTAGCGGGATCATTAGGATCTTGTTTTAGTGCTTGATCGATTAAAGTTTGAATCGCTGGAGACATTTGCTGGCCAGCTCTATAAAACATTGCGGTTGCTTTGGGGCCGAGTAACTCCGCTTTATTACCATCGACGCTAATAGCTTGATCAAACGCATGAATCGAATCATCATAACGACCTAAAGACATATAAGCATGCCCGAGGCTAAACCAAGTTTCACTATCTTTAGGGTTGGTTTTAACTTGCTGTTCCATCATCAATAATTCTTGAGCAATTATTTGCTCTTTAGTCATATTTTCATGACCTTGTGCGAGAACGGGTGTTTGGCTCAATATTTCGTAAGCACCAAGCTTGTTATACAAGTAACCACATAAGCTCAGCACAGTTAGGCTCATTAACATCGGCCATAATGGATTTTTTTTATGATGGCTGGTGGCATTGGTATTGAGAGCAGACTCACCTTGTTTAACGTCTTGCAATAGAGTGATTTCGAGCTCTTTTTTTAGCGTTGTAAATTCTTGCTCATCAATAACGCGATTTCGTTGCTCTTGTTCAAGTATTGCCAATTTTTCTTTGAACAAATCAAGGTTTGCTTGATGTCGCAAGTCAATATCGAGCGTATTGTGTGACGATTTCTTTAAGAAAGGTAACCAGATCAAACCGAAGCTAATGACAATAAAGATTGTCGTAAAAATCCAAAAAGTGGTCATCATAATGAATTATTTATCTCTTTATCTAAACATAGTCACAATAAGTGGTCATAAAAGATAGCAAGAGTTTGACCATTTATTAAGTTGCTTGATTATACGGCAACTTCTATGCATGAACTAGATTTCCATCAATATCGATGCAGTTCTTTATTAAAATTAATGGAAATAGGCAGACTTTACCTGAGTTACATTCTAAAATGACCCAGTTTTTGAACAATATTTGATTGAGCTCTTGGTTCAAATCAATAATATCAATAAATGCAGGAATTCCTCATGATCCCAGAACTTGGACATTTTGCTCTGGTACTCGGCCTCGCTTTTGCTTTGTTGCTTGCGGTTGTGCCTTTGGTTGGTGTTGGACGCAACAATGAGTATCTGATCCGTTATGCGTGGCCATTGTCTTATGGCATGTTCTTCTTTATCACTGTTTCGATTCTCATTCTCGGCTATAGCTTTGCTATCGATGATTTCTCGGTTGCTTATGTCGCCCATCATTCGAACTCTAAGCTGCCTGAGTTTTTTAAACTTGCCGCAGTTTGGGGAGGACACGAAGGTTCGCTATTGTTCTGGGTTTTTTCGCTGTCTATCTGGACGGCTGCTGTTGCCATGTTCAGTAAGCAGCTCGACATTCGTTTTACTGCAAGGGTATTAGCCATCCTTGGTATTATTGTGTGTGGTTTTAGCTTCTTTATGTTGCTGACATCAAATCCATTTGATCGATTGTTTCCTATTCCAATGGAAGGTCGAGATTTAAACCCGATGCTGCAAGATGTGGGGCTGATTTTTCATCCGCCGATGTTATACATAGGTTATGTTGGCTTTTCTGTCAGTTTTGCTTTTGCTATTGCTGCATTATTAAGTGGTCGCCTTGACTCTGCTTGGGCTCGTTGGAGCAGACCATGGACTTTAGCGGCATGGGTATTTCTAACCGGAGGTATTGCGTTAGGCTCATGGTGGGCATATTACGAACTAGGTTGGGGTGGCTGGTGGTTCTGGGACCCAGTTGAAAATGCCTCATTTATGCCGTGGCTTGTTGGTACTGCCTTGTTGCATTCACTAGTGGTAACGGAAAAACGCGGTACGTTCCGTAACTGGACAGTATTACTAGCTATTTTTGCATTTAGTTTAAGCTTATTAGGTACTTTCATTGTACGTTCAGGCGTGTTGACCTCAGTTCATTCATTTGCATCCGACCCAAGCCGTGGTGCCTTCATTTTATTGTTATTGGCTATCACCATTGGTGGCTCGCTCACTTTATTCGGCTTTAGAGCCAGTCAAATGTCGAGTCCAGCAAGGTTCGACTTTAAATCAAAAGAAACCATGTTGTTAGTGTGTAACTTACTATTGGTTGTCGCAGCAGCAACGGTATTATTGGGCACCCTGTATCCGCTTCTTATTGATGCGTTAGGCATGGGTAAAATTTCAGTGGGGCCTCCATATTTCAACGCCGTATTTGTTCCTTTGTGTTTAATTGCATTTGTGTTTATGGGTATTGGACCAAACATTCGTTGGAAAAAAGCTAAGGCGGGTGAAATTAAAAAACGTCTGCTTATTCCGGCGATAATTTCACTAGTGTTGGGTTTCTTTATTCCCTTTATTGCTGGTGGTGAATTTAACTTTTGGGTTGCTGCAGCTGGTGCGGCCTCAATTTGGATTGTGTTATCGAGCTTGAAGGCGATTCAAAAAAACATAACTACGGCTGATGGTAAAAAAGTGTGGTCTCGCATGGAACGCAGCCAATGGGGCATGGTGGTTGCTCACATAGGTGTTGCCGTTACCGTTATTGGCGCCACCATGGTGTCAAACTATGCTGTTGAGAAAAGTGTCAGAATGGGGCCAGGGATCAGTCAAAATCTTGCTGGTTACACTTTTGCTTTTAAAGGCGTAAAAACAGTTCAAGGTCCAAACTACACGGCATTGCAAAGTGAAATTGAAATCACTAAAGATAATCAGCATGTTGCAACACTGACACCTGATCGTCGCCAATATACCGTGCAAGTAATGGATATGACTGAAGCAGGTATTGATTGGGGTTTCTTCCGTGATCTTTACATCACTATGGGGGATCCTGTCAGTGATAGTGATTTTGCCGTCCGTTTGAATTATAAACCTTTCGTGCGCTGGTTATGGATCGGCGCAATCATTATGATGATAGGTGGCTTATTATCTGCCTCGGATAAACGTTACCGCGCTAAAGTGACGGCTAAAGTTAAATCCAAAGACAGTGGTAAAGCACCTAACCAGTTAATAACGGAATAATAAATAGGACGAGATGGAGGGCAAAATGAAGAAAGTTATTTTATTTGTACCATTAATCATATTTGCAGTACTGGGCTTCTTTTTATATCAAGGGCTATTTTTGAATCCACAAAAGTTAGATTCAGCCCTTGAAGGTAAGCCAATCCCATTTTTTAAGCTTGAGAAATTGGAAGACGCTAATGTAACGCTGACGAATAAAGACCTCATTGGCAAAGTCGCGATGTTAAATGTTTGGGGAACTTGGTGTCCGTCTTGTAAATTTGAACATCCTTACCTAATGAAGTTAGCTAAGCAGAATATTGTTCCCATTTATGGGATTAATTATCGTGATGAGCGAGAAGATGCGTTAGAAGAACTAAAGACGATGGGTGATCCATATGCACTGAACTTATTTGATCATATGGGGCGTCTTGGGGTTGACCTGGGAGTATACGGTGCTCCTGAGACTTATATTATCGATCATAAAGGCATTATTCGTCATCGCTTTGCGGGGCCGATTGATGATGTTGCATGGAAAGAAGAGTTGCTACCGATTATCAATAAGCTAAAGAAAGAAGCTCAAAAAAATGAGGTAGCATCATAATGAAGTGGTTGTATGTTTGTATTTTTATGCTCGCGATTGGAGTTATTGAACAAGTTGCAGCATCACCTGTTGATACCTATGAATTCAAGACCGAAGCAGATCAAGTTCGCGCGATAGCGTTAGCTCGCACCTTACGTTGTCCACAGTGTCAGAATCAAGATTTAGTGGATTCAAATTCGAACGTCGCACGTGATCTGCGAATGCGTGTATACAAGATGGTGGAAGCGGGTAAGTCAGACGATGAAATCATCGCGTATATGACGCAACGATATGGTGAGTTTGTTTTATATAAGCCAAAGGTTGAAAATAAAACTTATATCCTGTGGTTAGGACCATTTGTGTTACTTATAATTGGCGGCATTATTGGTGCACTATTTATTCGCCAGCAAAGAACACAAAAGAGTAATTCGGTTGAGCTGGATGAAAGCGAGCAACAGCAAATTGCAGAGCTATTGAAAGTGGAGCAGCAAAAACAATCTAATTCTAAGTAATCACATGATTAAATATTAAATTTGATGAAAAAAGAGGCCGCAAAGCCTCTTTTTTGTACGTATCGCAGCGTATTTAACCGCTTAAAACACTTTTAG
>JBMYXI010000073.1:0-15192 GCA_049608225.1 Parashewanella sp. | reverse complement strand
AAAAGATCACTACTGTTCAAGCAGCGATCGATTACGTTTCTAACAATCAGTAATCCAGATTTCTATGAGACAGGCGGCATTTATGCCGCCTGTTTTGTTTTTGCGGTAAAGTAATTTTATTTTCATCATTTTTAAAAAGGTATTTAGTGTGTCTAAACGTCGTGTCGTGATTACAGGATTAGGGTTAATTACCCCAGTTGGCAATACTGTTGAAAGCACTTGGCAAGCTCTTTTAAGTGGCACCAGTGGTATTGCACCTATTACATCGTTTGATGCGAGTGAATTCAGCACTCGTTTCAGTGGTTCCGTTAAGAACTTTGATGTTGAACAGTATCTTCCTAAAAAAGATGCTCGAAAAATGGATAAGTTCATTCAGTATGGTATGGCTGCCAGTATTCAAGCGATTGAAGATTCTGGTTTGGATATGAGCCAAGAGAACCCTGCAAGAGTTGGAACGGCTATTGGTGCTGGCATGGGCGGGATGCCGCTGATTGAGCAGAATCATTCGGCTTATATGAAGGGTGGCGTTCGTAAAATTTCTCCGTTCTTCGTACCCAGTACCATTATCAATATGATTGCAGGCCATGTATCAATTAAATATGGCATGAAAGGGCCAAATTTCGCAGTAACAACCGCTTGTACCACAGGTGTACATAATATTGGCTTTGCGGCTCGAACCATTGCCTATGGTGATGCTGATGTTATGGTCGCTGGTGGCGCAGAAGATGTCACTAGCCCGATGGGTGTCGGTGGCTTTGCGGCGGCTAAGGCGCTATCAACTCGTAATGATGAACCAACAAAAGCGAGTCGTCCGTGGGATAAAGATCGAGATGGTTTTGTTATTGGTGACGGTGCTGGCATGATTGTTATGGAAGAATATGAACATGCTAAAGCCCGTGGTGCCAAAATTTATGCTGAACTGGTTGGTTTTGGCATGAGCGGTGATGCATTTCATATGACGTCTCCGCCAGCGAATGGCGAAGGTGCGGCTTCTGCTATGGTTAATGCGATTAATGACGCAAATATTGCTGTTGATAATATCGGCTACATTAATGCTCATGGTACTTCAACTCCTGCAGGTGACATTGCTGAAGCAACAGCGGTCAAAACCATATTCGGTGCACAGGCTCAAAAAGTGATGGTAAGCTCGACTAAGTCGATGACTGGGCACCTGCTTGGTGCTGCTGGCGCGATTGAAGCCATTTTTACGATACTTGCGTTAAAAGAGCAGGCGGTTCCGCCAACGATTAATTTAGATAATCCTGATGAAGGGTGTGATTTGGATTTTGTGCCACACACAGCCAGAGACGTACAGTTGAATTATGCACTTTGTAACTCTTTTGGCTTCGGTGGCACTAATGGCTCACTACTTTTCAAAAAAGGTTAGTCGTTGTAGTTGAGTTTGATAGATATTTATATTGCCAAAACAGTAGGCTTTATTTTGTGATAAAGCCTACACAGATTGAAATCGTTATTTAGCTTATTTTCTCTTTGAATGATGACTTTAAAATCAGATACCCAACAATTCCTGAAAGCAAAGAGCCGACAATAATTCCTAGTCGTTCGTCAAATAATAAATTCACGCCAGTTTCCTCAAACGCGAGCGATCCAATAAATAAGCTCATAGTGAATCCAATTCCACAAAGTGCAGAAGTACCGTATAAACTCTTCCAGTTCATACCCGCAGGTAACTGAGTTATCTTAGCTTTCACAGCCAACCAGCACAAACCAAAAATACCTATTTGTTTACCGAAAAATAACCCTAATGCAATACCAACTGGAACACCATGAAGTGCTTGCTCCATAGATACATTGGTAAAGTTAATGCCAGCATTTGCAAAAGCAAAAACCGGTAGGATGAAGAAAGCCACAACCGCATGAAGATCATGTTCAAGCTCTTTTAGTGGCGAACAATTGGCGTCTTTCACTGATTTCATCGGAATGAACATTGCCACCAAAACCCCCGCGAGTGTTGCGTGCACGCCAGACTTTAAGGTTGCACACCAAATGATGATCCCAACTAGAATGTAGGCACTTTTTGAATAAAGGTTTCGTCGATTCATAATAAACAAAACGATGGTTCCAATGGCAACGACCAATAGCGCGGTTAAGGAGATTTTTGATGTGTAGAATAATGCAATAATAATAATTGCACCGATATCATCAAAAATGGCTAAGGATGTAAGAAAAATTTTGATTGAAATTGGTACTCGCGAACCAATTAATGCCAATGCCCCAAGCGCAAATGCAATATCTGTTGCGGCTGGAATAGCCCAACCCTTGATTGCGACAGGATCTTGATTAAAGAATACATAGATAAGTGCAGGGAATAGCATACCACCAATCGCGCCGATGGCAGGGAGGATAATGTTTCGTTTATCCGAAAGCTCTCCCTCAAGCAGTTCTCGTTTTAGCTCTAAACCAACGAGAAAGAAAAAAACCGCCATTAATCCATCGTTGATCCATAACAGCATTGGCTTGGCGATTTCGAAGTTGCCGATGCGGATTTCGACAGCCGTAGAAAGTAGTATTTTATAATATTGCTCTAACTCGGTGTTTGAGATAACAATTGCTAAACAGGCAGCAATAAATAGTAATATTCCACCTGCAGATTCCAATTTAAAAAAGTTAATAATAAAAGAGCGATTATCCTGAGTTTTTATCAATTTCATTTACTCCTACACTAGGACATATTATGTCTAAGGTTTGATAATAGACTAAAATTTATTGCGTTACTACACAGAAAACGCCAAATTGATGAAAGGAAAATCATGTACTCATAATAGAGCAAATCAGATCTCCTTATTCAGAACTGAGTGTTGATTAATCCTTATTTTATGATGGGAATGAGGTCTTATTTGGCAAAATTGGAACGGGTAAGCTGTGACAGTTGAAAATCATCTAGTGTCAATTGGTTTGCTTTAAAATGATCAAATTGCACTTTTAAGTTTGACTCATTGAATTGTTGCCAATAATTTAACATTAATACTCTGATCGATCTTCGCGTGACATTGTAGTTTTTACCGAGCAAAGATAGAGAAATGGCATTTCCATGTGTTAATGCTTCTAATGAAAGCCAGCACTTACCGTAATCTAAATTGAACCAAGAATTAAAACTAACGTCAGCTGCACATAGTGGAACAGTGAATGTCTCTAAAGCAATTTTGCTTGCTTGTTTCATCTGGGGATCATCAGATGCTTGAAGCTGTGAAACGTTTGTTTTGATTACTGTTGCGTTACGGGTCGAAGTTGAATATATGTGCTCCAATTTTATTATATCGGTAGATTCTCCTGCTGAAAAAAACCAGTTGAAACAGGATGTGAAATAGCCGAGGCAGCTTTTATGGTAATACTGCAAGCAAGTGGTAACATCATCGTGCTCTAACGCTAGGCTATTATCGGAATTAACTCGTACACTGAATGATGTGCCATTGGTTAAGGTTATTGATCTATTTTGGCCACTTTGCTGGTTCCAAAAGTGCCAAGGAATAATCTGTTCATCAGAAGAAAGGGAGATAGGTTGTGACATGCAATGTGCACAAGGTGGTATTGTGTGAGCAATTCTAGCAAAATAAATGTATCTTAATTAGCTGTTTTAGTTATTTGTAATAAAAGATGATTTTATGTGTAAAGGATAAAAGGGATTGCAGAAGTGTGATAAGTCACTTAATTTAAAAGATAATCTGGCACAATAAATATATGCCAGATTATGATTATTTCACTAACATTATATGTTTATATTAAACGCGCTTTTTAAACTCGTTGGTACGGGTATCAATTTCAATCATGTCACCGGTTTTTACAAATTCAGCCACAGTCACTGTTCCACCGCCAGTAATGGTTGCTGGTTTCATTACTTTTCCTGAAGTATCACCGCGAGCTGCAGGCTCTGTGTAAATGACTTCACGTACGACAGATGTAGGTAATTCAACTGAAATCGCTTTTCCTTCGTAGAAAGTCACCTGACAAACTTCTTCCATGCCATCAACAATGTATGGAGCAGCATCACCTAGGTTCTCTGCTTCAACATCATATTGGTTATATTCTTCATCCATGAATACAAACATAGGATCGGCAAAGTAAGAATAAGTACAATCTAATCGGTCTAAAATGATATCTTCAATTTTATCTTCAGCTTTAAAGGCAGTCTCAGTGCCAGTGCCTTGTAAAAGGTTTTTAAGTTTCATTTTTACTACGGCAGCGCTACGACCAGATTTGTGAAATTCAGTTTTTAAAACAACCATTGGATGGCCATCAACCATGATCACGTTACCAGTTCGAATTTCCTGAGCTGTTTTCATTATTTATGTTCCTATTTTTCTATTTTCTTTAAGATGCGATCTTAGCGATTTTTTACAAAATCTACCAGTCGAGTTGCTAAATCTGAGCCTGATAATGCGCGATTAGGCCAATTTTCTGCATGTGTTTTTAATTTTTGGTATTGTGACACGAAATCCATCCATTGTTGAATAATGGATGCTTGATCTTTTGAGTGAAGGTAATTCGAGTTGAAACTTAAATTGATCTTGCGTTGTATTTTGCTTAAATCATTTGGCAATGTTTCACAGTATCTGTCTAAAAACACATTTAATTTCTCGATATGTGCCTGTTCGTCTTGCGGATAGATATGCCAAATGAAGGGCTTTTTAGCCCACTGAGCGCGTAAAAATGAATCTTCACCACGAACGATATTGATATCACAACTCCACAGTAACTCATCATAACCTTGCTGATCTGTCATGGGTAGAACATGAAGCTGTAAGTTGCCTTTCGAATAGGTTCTACCGAGAGTAATTTCATCCGCAGAAAGTTGCATGGAAGGCAAAATACTGTTCAAGGCTCTGCCTGTCGGCACTAGAGCATGGATTTCAATATCCCCATTTATCCACTCATTAGATAACGCTTCTAGAGCGGGAGTTTCATAGCTAAAAATGCTCAGGATGATCGTGGATTTTGTTTTAATATTGATATTAAATTTATCGAAAAAAGCTTGTTTACTCTGCTTGTCAATCCAATGCGTCTGTAAGTCGATGAGATCATTTTCATAGATCAATCCACCCGTTTTGTCAGTAAAACCAGGGAAATAAAAGTACTTTTTAGCGCCATTTAATTGAAAAGAAGGCAGCCCATGTAGATCATCGACCCATTTTTCCGCGCTCAAATACTCAAGGTTTATCCAAAATGGTGCAGACATGGCTAATGTGCAGATTTCATCGGCTATTTTAGTGGGTAATTCACAAGCAAATGCTTCGATAATAACCTTACCTGCCGACCAGTCTTTAATATTTTCATCAGACCAAAGCAATATCTCGACATCACTATGATGTTGTGAAGTAAGCTCAGGGTTAAGCTCAGGCAGAATACAACCAAAACTGGATAAATCATCGACCCAGAGTTTAATGTGAAGTTGGTACTCTTTGGCGAGTTGTTTTGCTAGGCGCCATGTCACGCCAATATCACCATAATTATCGATGACTTCGCAAAAAATATCCCAATGTTGATTTTGTTTATTCATAAATAAAAAAGCGGCATTGTTTACCTTTCTCTTAAAAGTCTTAAAAGAGATAGATAATGCCGCTTATTGCTTTGATTAGTGAATAACTAAGTTAGTCAGTAAGTTAACTTAGTTCGGCTAAACACATTTCTTCGTGAATTTGCTTAACCCACTGATCTACGCGTTGCTCAGTTAATTCTGGTTGGCGATCTTCATCAATACCTAAACCGACAAAGTGATTTTCATCGGCTAACCCTTTTGATTCCTCAAAATCGTAACCTTCAGTTGGCCAGTGACCAACAATAATGCCACCACGTTCACTGACGATATCGCTTACCATGCCCATGGCATCTAAGAAGTATTCAGCATAATCCTCCTGATCACCACAGCCGAAGATAGCAACTAATTTATCCTCAAAATCGATTTGCTCAAGTTCTGGAAAAAAATCATCCCAATCACATTGTGCTTCACCGTAATACCATGTTGGGATCCCAAACAGGAGCAAATCAAAATCGGCAATTTCTTCTTTAGTGCTCTTGGCGATGTCTTTCACATCGACCATTTGCTTGCCTAATTTCTTTTGAATCATTTTTGCTACAGCTTCAGTGTTACCTGTGTCACTGCCGAAAAATAGACCTACAGTTGCCATTTTATTTCCTTTGTCTCTATCTTACGATTTTATGATCTTGCCAATAAAACCGATTTTACCCTTTGATTTGAGTCATTAAAATTGATTCAATCAATTGACTACGACTCATATTATTCTCGATTGCACAATCATTTAGCGCATCAAATAGCTCTTGGGTTACTTTCAGTTCGATTCGTTTAAGACCCTTTGCTTTATCCCTGAGGGTTTGATTCCTCTTATTAATCTTTAATTGCTGAGCACGGGGCAGAGGATTGCTTCTTGGTCTACCTAGGCGCTTCTCATTTGCAAAAAGATCAATCGTCGTTCTGTCTGCGTGTTCTTTAGCCATTGTTAACCAATTCCAGAGGATTCCCAAGAAAATTGAATAATGCCTTTAGCGATAAATCCGGCACAGCCAAGAAATAATACTAACCAAACAATATAGCGACCGAATTTAGGCACTTGTCCTTGCTTTAGCACATCATGAATGGCCATGCCAATAAAGAAAAATATGGCAGCAAAGAAAAAGTTAAGCCCAACGGCCTCAATTTGATCCATGTATTGAGTCAACATACTCTCTCGCTTTCCTGCTGTTTCGCAGGATTAGTATAAATCGTTCGATACTATTTTAGTGGGGCGAGAATATATCATAACCACATTGTTTATGAAATGGTATGAGGGTCAATTCTGCTGGTCGATGAAGTCTTTAACAATTCGATTAAAAATGGCTGGTTTTTGAGCATGCAGCCAGTGTCCTGTGCCATTGATTGTTTTTGCTTGAGTTTTGGGAAACTGGGATAAAATAGCTGATCGATGTTGCTCAGTAATGTAATTGGATTCGCCACCGCGAATGAACAAACACGGGCCTGCATAAGTGTGGTTTTGGTATGGCCAATCAATGAGTGTGTCATAACTGCTAAATAAACCTGACAAGTTCATTTTCCACTCAAATCCTTTTTCTGTGCGTTGTAGGTTTTTTAATAAAAATTGAGCAGTGGCATTATCAATGCCTTCATTAACTAAGTGCGTTAATGCATGTCTGCGATCGGTTGTTTGGTTTAATGGCAAACTATTTAAGGCACTAAATACGCTGTCATGTCTTCGAGGATATGCTGCTGGAGCAATATCTGCGGCGACGACAGCGAGACATTTCTGTGGATGAGTGAGTGCAAATGCGAGTGCCGCTTTTCCGCCCATAGAATGCCCAATAAAATGCGCTTGATTAATGTTGAGCCTCTCCATCAGATCATTAAGTTGGTCAGTAATTAATTCAAATGACATATGTTGAGTATGTTGACTTTGCCCATGATTCGGTAAATCGACACGGATCACTTGATATTCACTTTCTAGCTCGTTCGAAAGATTTTTGAGATTGTCTAAATTGCCGAATAGACCGTGAAGTAAAAAAACAGCTGTGCCATGTCCAGAAACTACAAAATTCATAGGTAAAATTAATTAATCAAAAATTTATTAAATTGTGCGGCATAAAACATAAGCATGACAAGTGTTAATTGTGTGTCGATAAATAATTACACAATTTTGACTATACTTTGACCATGGAGACAAATTAATACTCGTTATACCAGCTAAGGAGAGGGAAGATGATGGATTTATTCATATATGTTCATGGCGGCACATATGTGGCACTGTTTATCGCATTTGGTATTTTAGCTTACATTGACAGTAAGCAAAAACGAACGACAAATTGGTAATCTTTATTTTAGCAAAAGCGCACTTCAGCGCTTTTTTTACCATAGATTAGCTGTCATATTCCCGTCTTTAAGTACTTCAATCTCAATCACTGATTTGTCTTTCGTCATTGAGGCATTTATTTCACTTTCTTTGACGATTAATGCAATTATTTCATTCGTTGCGGATGACGTTACTCCAGAAAATCGGTATCTTAGAGTTAAAATAGATACAGACAATCTTTGGATCGCACGTCAAAAGGATCAAATAACATGAAATATATTGAGGTAGATGAGGAACTCTATCGTTTTATTGCCAGCAAAACACAACAGATTGGTGAAAGTGCATCGGACATTTTGCGTCGAGAGTTAGGCCTGTCGGTAAAAGAAAATGTTACTGAAAGACCCGTATCTGTTTATCAACCAAGTTTAGACTCTGAAACTATCATGGACACTTCTGCTGCTGTGGTTTCGAGTGACGAAAGAATCAATATTGAGTTCGAAACGCTATTCGACTCAGACGAAATTGAAAAACAAAAAGGCGCGGTAGGTCGTTTTTTGTACGTGCTAAGCCAAGTTTCCAACGCCTTTCCACAAGAATTCGATCAAGTATTAAAAGTACAAGGCCGTGGTCGTTTATACTTTGCAACTTCAAAAGAAGCATTATTGAAAGCGAGTAAAACCGCTAATCCTAAACAGGTCGCCGATAGCGATTATTGGGTAACAACCAATAACAATACCGCCAAAAAACGCACCATTTTTGCTGAAGTGCTGCAGTTATTTGGTTGTGACGCAGAGCTTGCTAAATCAATTTCAATGAGTATTTAAGTTGTAGAGGTTTTTGTGGGCACACATGAGCGCGCAGGACAAGTTGCACAGCGAAAGGACTTAGTAAACTTACCAAAGTTAATGAGTCATTATTATCGCGTTGAACCTGATGTAAATCACTTTGAACAAAAGGTGAGTTTTGGCACATCAGGTCACCGAGGTACATCATTAACTGGGAGCTTTAATCAGCATCACATTTGGGCCATTGCCCAAGCGGTAGCAGATTATCGAGAACGTAATGAAATTTTGGGCCCAATGCTACTGGGGATGGATACTCATGCCTTGTCTTATGCTGCTTATATGTCAGTTGTTGAGGTTTTAGTCGCTAATAAAATACAGGTTATTACTCAAATTGGCGAAGGCTTTACTCCCACGCCAGTTATTTCTCAAGCAATCGTCTCGATAAACAAGTCAAACCAATTTGGTTATCAGGTTGATGGCTTAATTATTACGCCTTCTCATAATCCTCCTCAAGACGGTGGGATTAAATATAATCCGCCTCATGGTGGGCCAGCAGAGTTTAATATCACTTCATGGATTGAAAACAAGGCTAATGAGTATTTAAAAGCAAACTTAGCAGGCGTAAAAACGCTCAATTATTCAGTTGCAGTAGCGACTGACTTTGTAAAGCAAGTTGATTTTCGTGATTCATATATCGAACACATTGAAAACGTGATTGATATGAAAGCGATAGCAAACTCAAACGTTAAAATAGGTGTTGATCCTCTTGGTGGTTCTGGTCTTCATTATTGGAAACCTATAGCCGAAAAATATAATTTAGACATTACCTTAGTCAATGACACTATTGACCCTAGCTTTGCTTTTATGACGTTAGATAAAGACGGCAAAATCAGAATGGATTGTTCATCACCTTTTGCAATGAAAGGCTTGGTCAATTACCAAGATGATTTTGATGTTTGCATTGGCAACGATCCTGATTACGATCGCCATGGCATTGTTTGTCCGCAATTTGGTTTGATGAACCCAAATCACTATTTGGCGGTTGCGATTGATTATTTACTGACATACCGACTTGAGTGGCCGGCAGAATTAGCGATTGGTAAAACGCTAGTATCCAGTACAATGATTGATAAAATTTGCGCTGCACATCAACGTAAACTCGTCGAAGTCCCAGTCGGTTTTAAGTGGTTTGTTGACGGTCTTGCCAACTCAACGATTGCTTTTGGTGGTGAAGAAAGTGCAGGTGCTGCGTTTTTGCAAAGAGATGGTTCAACTTGGTGTACTGATAAAGATGGGTTTATTCTCGGTCTGCTTGCTGCTGAAATGATTGCTGTTACTGGAAAATCTCCTGCGCAGCGTTATCAAGAACTGGAACTGCAATTTGGTAAAAGTTTTTATCGACGTGTAGATAGCCCAGTTAGTGCGGCTAAGAAAGTGAAGTTTTCTCAATTAACTTCTGGCTCCTTTGATTGTGTAGTTCTTGCAGGCGAAAATATAAAGCAGATTTTGACACATGCGCCTGGTAATAATGCCGCTATTGGTGGGGTCAAAGTTGTGACTGAAAATGCTTGGTTCGCAGCACGTCCTTCTGGTACAGAGGCGCTGTTTAAGATTTATGCTGAAAGTTTTGTTTCTGAACAACATCTTGAATCGGTGTTAGAGCAA
This sequence comes from Parashewanella sp., assembly GCA_049608225.1. Classification (GTDB taxonomy): domain Bacteria; phylum Pseudomonadota; class Gammaproteobacteria; order Enterobacterales; family Shewanellaceae; genus Parashewanella. Next base: position 4,928 of record JBMYXI010000073.1, on the reverse strand, counting down.
GCTGCTGAGATCATTGATAATGCCTTAACTGCTTAGTTAAGATGAACTCCTGCTAATGATAAAGAGTATTGCAGCGCTTTTTATCATTAGTCTATTTCATTTGATGTTGCTATGTACATCAATTAATAAGTTATATGCTTTTTGTGTTTATCGTTTAATCTTTAAAATTTAATGCGTTGATTTTCAGTACCACCATCTGTATTTGAGTCACTCATTTGTATATTCGTCATTCACTTTCTACGCTTAAATAACTTTATCTAAGCAGAGTTATTGAATGGAGTCTCTCAAATGAACGTTAAGTACCTTTTCTATGTTGCATTCTGCACTAGTATGCTCTCTGGCTGTGGTAGCGATTCTTCTTCAAGTAAAACGCCGACACAATCTCCCATTAAACTGATCAATACTCAAGGTAAGTTACTCGATGATTACATTGAAAACGGTAAAGTTTGCATCGATAAAAACCAAAATGGTGCATGTGAAGCCAATGAACCACAAGCTATGAGTAACAATAAAGGTGAATTTACTATTTCTCATCCAGAAGCAGATCTCAACCAGTTCCCATTAGTTGCAGAAGTTTCACCAGAGGCAAAAGATATTGCTTTTGATGCACCGATTGGCATGAGTTTCTCGCTGTCTTCACCAGCAGGCGTAACTGTGATTTCACCGATGACGACAATGCTGCATCACAGCATGAAACAAGGCATGTCTGAAGCGGATGCCGTTGAGCACTTTCAAAATATGACCGGATTGAGTATTGATCCTAAATTGGATTATGTGGAAGCCAGTGTTAATAAAACGCAGCTCAGTCATGCACAAATTATGGCGCGAGTCATGACCAGTGCAATTGCGAAAGATTGGGATAAACTTAAAGGCGCTTTAACTGGGCATAAAATGAATGCTGCTCAACTCATGGCGTTGAAGCTGGATCACATTGAACGAAATATGGACTTATTAAAAAAGGAGCAGAATTATTATCAGCAGCATGCAGCCACAACACCGCATCGTCCTGATCATTTTAGCTCTTTAATGTCACAAGCGATCAGCTTAGAGCCGCATCAATTAAAGGCTAAAATGAATGTTTTTGATGCTAAAGTAGCAAAAACGAAAGTGGACGCAACACTATTATTCGCAAGTCCAGGATTTATAACTCTGACATCTTTTAATGAGCCAAGACGTCAGCTTACGCCTGGTTTTCAAACTGTTAAGTTTGATAGTAACAACAATGATACACGGAAAATCACATCAAAATTGCAAGGCGATGCGTTTTCAGTGGTTGAGTCAGCATCAAGAACACCGATGTTGGTTTTAGATGATGGTGTATGGGTTAAGGCGTTTGAAAATAATATGGAAGTGCAGAAAACCAAAACATCTGATAATCAACTTATCTTGAAAAATAAACATTCGAATATCAAGTTTTCACCACAGTTTAAGCAATACAAAACAAGTAACATGAATATTAAAGCCTTACTTGACCAAGATGAGAATAGCAAAGCTTGGAGGCAGCTTTTACCCGTTGAAGCAGTGTTTAGTGATGCAGCGAAGATCTATGAACTCAACTATCAGCGCCTGAATGATAGTTACCAAATATCAAATCAGCTTCATTGTGATAATAGCTTGCCTAAACGGTTTGCTGATCCAGAGCAACAAATTTGTAATTACGTCTTTTCTTATCAAAAAGCCGATGAAGCGTGGGAAGTCGGCGCAGACGTGGATAGTTTATTAACGAGTCCATCAAATGGAAACATTAAATTGCTTAAAGGTCCAATTGTCTCGTGGGATGGATATCGACATATTGTTGCCGAAATGCAGCTCGGTGAAATGGAAGGCAAAGTTACCTATTACCGGGTTCAATATGAATTAAATCATGAAGACGATAGTAAATTTAAAAAAGTGACTTTGGTTGCAACAGGCAAATGGCGAAGCAAACTAGTGAATGGTGTTAAAATTTATCATATGGATTTACCCGAAGCTGTTGTGCACTTCGGTCGTCATAACAGTTTACCGAAATCGGCTTTTTTAGTTAATCATAATGGGATCATTCGTTATGGTGAATATAACAAAGCAAATGAATTTGCATATAAACCACAGCTGGCATTCAATCAGGCAGCGATCAACGATTTAATCAATGCGTCAGATTTTACTAAACAACCAAGTAACATCGACCATACTGGTGATGAAACTATGGTGTGTCGATATGATGATAATTTAAATCGTGGTGACGATAGTGGTACAGCTTTTGCTGAGACCTTGATAAGCCAAGCACAATATCAAGTGACAAAAGAAAATTGCTTTTTATATGGCAAAGCACCTGTGTTTTCTCCAGAATTGCTTGATGATAAGCAATACACTTTGAGTGACGAAAAAGGGCAGATGAATTATAGGATGGATTTTTCTGCAGATGGTAGTGTTAAAGTGACAGAAAGAAAACCCAATGAAGTGTTTGCTTATAGTGTTGATGGTACTTGGGTTATGGAAAATAATGAAGTGATGGTTAAAGCTGTAAATCCACTTAATCAAGAAGCTCATGAATTTCAGATGAGTCTTATTGAACAGCGTGACGGTAATATTTCACTCAAACAGTCCTACAAAAAAACGATTGCAACTCCGTCAGAGGGGGGAAATGCAGCAAATGATAGAGATAAATTACACGTTCGAGATCGTTGTGGCTCTGGTTATCATGTAGCTACGCATAATGATTATGTAAATAGATAATAATATTGTAACGTTGTTAGGTCGAAATTACCTAACAACGTCTTTTTTCTCTTCAAGTTCATTTATCATTCATTGTGAACCTTTACTCACTATTTTAGATTAGTAGCCCCAACTTATTGATAATAAAGCCTTCATTTAATTTCTATAAAATGACCATTTTTCTGCACCTTAATAAGCCTAACAGCAAATAGAATAGCAGCGGTGGTAAGTCCTGCGATAAAGCCAATCCAGAAACCTTGGGCGCCCATGGCTGGTACAATCATGTCAGTATCGCCAAGAATATAGCCAATAGTCAGTCCAACAAACCAGTATGAAACCAACGTAATGTAGAAGACGCTTTTGGTGTCTTTATATCCTCTTAATGCACCAGCTGCGACGACTTGTATCGAATCTGATATTTGGTAAATTGCCGCCATCAGCATGAGGGTGGTTGCTAGAGCGATCACTTTCGAATCTTGTGTGTAGAGGTGTGCTATTTGCTCTCGAAATACTACGGTACATATTGCAGTAAATACCGCTAAACACAAAGCTAAGGTAATGCCTACTTTTGAGACGGTTGCAGATGTTTCAGCTTGCTCGCGACCAAGGTAGTATCCAACACGAATGGAAACTGCCATGCCAATCGACAGTGGGATCATAAATAGAATGGAAGAAAAGTTAAGTGCGATTTGGTGTCCTGCAACAACCGTAGAACCATGTGGTGCAAGTAATAAGGCAACAACGGTAAATAGACTGACTTCGAACAGTAATGACATTGCAATTGGTAGCCCCAATTTGGTGATTGACCACATAGATTTTAAATTTGGCTTGTCTATTTGCTGAAATAAACTTAATGGTTTGAATTTGGGGTGCAGCCACACATATATGCTCATGGCAATTAGCATGCCCCACAACACAATACCTGTTGCGACGCCACAGCCGGCACCACCCATTGCTGGAACACCAAAATATCCGTGAATGAAGATATAGTTTGCTGGGATATTGATGGCTAAGCCGATAAAGCCGATAATCATTGTTGGTAATGTATATGAGATGCCTTCACTACAACTCCTTAAAACTTGATATAATACAAATGCAGGTGCGCCCCAGAGTACGCCGTCTAAGTAACCAATGGATAATCGCTCTAGATCGGGTTCTAATTGCATGCGTTGTAGGACAAGAGATGCTGAATCAAGTAACATCATCACTAATATTGCGCCAATGAGTGCAATATAAGCGCTTTGATAGGCAAGCGGGCGTATTGCTTTAATATTATCTGCACCATGATGATGCGAAACTAAAGGCGTGAATGCTAATAACAACCCTTGAACGAATAAAATTGCAGGGAACCACAAACTGGTACCTACAGCAACGGCAGCCATATCGGTTGCGCTAACGCTGCCTGCCATGACAGTATCGATAAACCCCATCATGGTTTGTGTTATTTGTGCAATTAACACGGGCAGGGCAAGTTGGATAAGTCGTTTGGCTTGAAAGCCAGATTGATTCATTTTTTATTACCTAATACTTAACGAGAAAATATGTTTACTGGGATTGTTCAAGCTACGTGTGAAGTAGTCAGTGTTGATTTACATAACGGCATTAAAAAATTAGCTATCGAACTGGGTTCGGATTTAACTGACGGTCTTGCTATTGGTGCAAGCGTTGCCATTAACGGCGTCTGCCTTACAGTTACTCAACTTGTTAATGGTAGGGTGTTTTTTGACGTAATGGAAGAAACATTGCAACTTTCTAATCTTAGAACGCTTAAACAAAGTGATAGTGTCAATGTTGAGCGCTCATTAACATTCGGCAGTGAGATTGGCGGTCATATTCTCTCAGGGCATATTCATACTCAAGCGACTGTTATTTCTATCTCTTGTAGTGATAAACATCATACTATTGAGTTAGAAGTTGATAAAAAATGGATGAAATTTATTTTATATAAAGGATTCATTGCAATTAATGGTTGCAGTTTAACCATAGGTGAAGTTAATGAAAATCAATTCTTGATCCATTTAATACCTGAAACACTTCGATTAACTAATCTGAAAAACTGCCAGAAAGGTTCATTACTTAATATTGAAATAGACAGTCAAACCCAAACAATCGTCGAAACGGTTGAAAGGGTATTGGCTGCTAACAATAGTTAATTTACCTGAGCTCTGCATAAGCAAACCTCTACAGCACAGCTACTTATGCGTATTTCTGTGTTAGAACAGCTCGAAATAGACCAG
>JBMYXI010000072.1:0-15250 GCA_049608225.1 Parashewanella sp. | reverse complement strand
ATACGACTCATAATCGTCAGGTCCCCAGTTCGAGTCTGGGAGGGGCCACCATTTCTCATTCTGCATAAGTCTGAACCTCTCTCAAAATCACCTATAATCTCACTAAAAACAACGATTTAAAGAAAAAGATTGTCTGAATAATTATGACAAAAAGTCGTTTAACGCCTTGTTTTTTGTAACACTGTTAACAACACTGATAGTCATGTAGAAGTCGGATGTTACATTTTTCAAGCTCTACGGTTGAAAAGAGATTTTGTACATGACTTAAAGGCTCTAACTCGACACATTTTGGAACCTAAAGACAAATGCTAAAAGGCGGGTAAAAACATTACCCGCAATTAGGTTAGTATCGGTTGAGTAAATTTACCGTACCTTCAACTCAGTCTAAGCTATGAAACAACTTTGTTGCATTTGCTCAGTATGACTATATTTCATCATCGCACTTTATCTTTCTTTACTCAGACACCTCAATAAGAACGATTAATTAATGCAAACGCTATTGCGCAATGAGAATAAACCCTATAAACGTGCACGTTGCTGCAATTAGCACGTAAGGCAATTGAGTGACAGCATGACTAATTAAATTGCACCCAGCGCCTTGTGAGGCAAGTACGGTCGAGTCAGAGTAGAAACACGCTTGGCTACCAAATGAAGACGCTGACAATAATGCACCGATAACTAATGGAATATCTGCATTCAATGAGTATGCTAATGGCATAACGATAGGAATGGATACCGCAAATATTCCCCAACTTGAGCCTGTCGCAAACGCAAGTATAGCCATAGATAAAAACACAACAGCGGGCAATAATTTTGCTGTCATATATGGACTAAGTGAGTCAATCACAAACTGAGGCAACAAAAGTTGATCACAAACTTCCTTAAAAATAAATGCCGCTATCACGGTCCCTATTGCAGGAAGCATACTTTTAAAGCCATCAAACATTTGCTCTAACATTTCAGGAAGTGACATTAACTTCTGCACACCATAATAAGGCAAGGTAATACATAAAGTTGCAAGCAAACCTTTCCATACATCAATATCAAAATAAACCGTAAAGCCGACTAACAATCCGATTGGTACTAAAAAGTTATGTAATTGCCCTTTCTTTGCCTGTCTAAATTCATCTTCTATGGCTTTAACTGCGTAATCGTCAGATGTGTGCACGTCCACCGTGTTATCAATCTCAATAGATTTTCCTTGCTTAGCCATTAGCTCTGCTTTTTTCATAGGTCCAAAGACGGGGAATACGCCCAAAATGACCAATAAAACAACAGCGACTGACAACCAAGCATAAAGCATATACGGAATTGCAGAAGCATAAACAGCAATACCTTGCCCAGTTTCTGCGACCCCATTATCAACAAGTAAGCCACCGAAAAAAACAGCCCAAGTAGACAAAGGAACCAAAACACAAATAGGAGCAGCCGTTGAGTCAACGACATAAGCTAACATCTCTCTACTCACTTTGAACTTATCAGTCACTCGCTTCATGGACTCGCCAACCGTTAACGCATTCAAATAGTCATCAATAAAAATAACAACACCAAGAACAAAAGCCATGAACAATGAGCTCTTGGGGCCTTTAGCCAATTTTAATGCGTTTCTCCCAAATGCACTGGCCCCCCCTGTTCGCACCAGCAAAGCAATTAATGCTCCAAAACTGCCACAAACAAGCACTAACCAGCCAATAGTTTCATCTTGCATAACACTGAGTGATATATCAGCAAAGTTGGTTAATATCGTTTCTGGATTTGGGGTTAAAATAATTAACCCTGAAATAGCACCTACAATTAAAGCCAAAATTGGCATGCGTAACCAAATAGCTAAAATCAATACGATACAAGGTGGGATAAGACTCCATGCCGAAGGCTCAGTCATTAATTCGATCCTCTATCATTATTATTTTTTAGGTTGTTAAAAACTGAAAAATAATAATGATGAAAGCTGTAGTCAATAAGAATTTAAAAACTGGCTATATTTATTATCAGATACTGTAATTATCAAAACGCTTTGATGATTGTGTTGTATCCTTGTTTCGTCATGAGCTGATACGATGAATTTAAACGACACAATTGATCGACATTAGGTTTTAGTTTCGTTTAGACATTTTTTAAAGGCTGAGCATAACAATGGCTTTCGACTCGCAAGTTCAATAGGCGTTAAATTACTGCCATTTTTGTGCTGCAAAAGCTTTCGTAATGTTGATCGACTTATCTTTGCTTCTAAAACCTGCCAAGTTGCCAGCATATCTTCTTCTGTAGTGCTCTTATATTGAAATAAAAGATGTAAGATGTTGTTCTGCCCTGTACGATTTGTCACTTCAATCCTTGCATTGTTTTTCAATAATAACTGTAAGTGTGCCGCTCTTGCTCTGACAAGCGCAATTTCTACTGCTGTGTAGTCAAGTTCAAAATCCCGTTTATTAATAACAGCTACAATAGCTTGGTTCATGAGTAACTCTTGTAATTTTTCTATTGGATAATCACACCAAATTCTTCGATGTAATTTCACAAGGCTTTTCCTTTGCTCTTGTTCTAAATCACTAATTTTTTCAGTGAAGCTTAAAGGTCGATGCTTCAATAAAATATCAAGTACCTGCTTGATTCCAAAATGCCGAAAATGTACTGCTTCCATGATGGGGGTTCGTTTATCACAATTCTTAAGTGCAAAGAGTTGGCGTTGCTGACAAAGGATAGTTGCTAAAGCCGAATAATTATTCAATGCCGCTTGGTGCATCACGGTATTTCTCGTCACCCGTGTTGGAAAAAAAATATTAGCTCCATGTTTAACAACAAGTGATATGCAATCAAGCTTTTTTTTGAAGACCAGAATATGAATAGAAGCTTGTCCCGTTATTCCAAAATAGTTATTAAGCCATTTTTTTGAATGTGGATGCTGTTGCAACCACTGTTGTAGTTGTTCTTTGGTCGCATCACCTCTTATTAATTGAAACCAAGCTTTTTCATCTTCTTGTTCTTGTTTAGACAGTTCAATAGGGGGCTCAACAATCTGACATGGTTGCAACGGAAAGTTAAAAAGTAAGCGGTAACCCGCTACCGCTGGACTATCTAATAGAAGCCGTAATTGCCAAAGCTCTATTGGGTCACCAACAAAGCCTTTCTCTAATGTAGCTAATGCCGTTAAATTGTTTTTTGCCTTGTGATGTGGATTCGCTCTAGCTTTTAATAAAAAAGCCGTACACTCAAGTGAATGCTTAACCACATAAAAAAGAGGCGTAAAACCATTTTCATCGACGGCATCGACTTTCAAGCCTGCTTTTTCTATCAGAAATCTGAGGCCGAATATATCTATATCTTTAAAAAGCAATTTATAGTTACTCTCTGGGGGGAACTTCTCACCACCAAAAAAACCATGAACGCGATCAATTTTTAAAAGGTGCTCACATTGCTCATATTGTTTGCGGCCAAAAAAGGTAGAAAACAGTGATAGCCAGTCAGAAGTAGTAAGAAAGCTCTCTTTAATTCGTTCATCAATCAATGCATCCACAATCTTTGGTTTTAAATACAGTCGTGTTAACACTCTCTTACCCGCAGGCATTTCAGTTAACTGTGGCTGCTTGAATAACCAAACGATGGAATCGACTTGGTTTACATCAAATAGATGCTCAATCAATATATATTGTCGATTTAAGTCAAACTCCTTAGTCGTCATTCGCTCAAGGATCAGTGACGCACTATTAAAGTGCCTTCTCGCCAGCGCACTAAAGAGTGCGGTGTGCTCATTATGATTAGTCGAATCCAAGTAACCCATTTTATCAGCTGAAGATACAGGCTGCTCAATCGTTCCCAAGTGGTGATCTAATAATAAGCTAACGATTGCTAAATTATCCTCAATCGTCACCGCTAGCTGGAGTGCTGTTAGGCGCTTATTTGCTTTTTTTACAACATATTGTCTACTTTCACATTCTGCCAATAGGAGTTTTACCACGGCCAATTGCTTCGATACTACCGCGTAACCTAAAGGGGGATATTCTAACTTTTCAGCGCAAACCTTAACTTTTTTGATGTGCGGTAATAGTATCTTGGTCATTGCTGCATTTGTTATCAGCGGGATATAGCAAATTGGCAAACCCTCATCCATCACACTAAAAGCTGAGTCCATGTCACAAGCTTTTTGCTCTATCATGAACTCAACAATTGAAGTACTTCCCGCTCGAACCGCTATCTCTAAAGTGAATGTCAAATCATCTGAATCAACTAACTTATAAAGCGCTTCAAAAACCCTTTTATCACCGCATAACGCAGCATAATTAAGTGGCTGCTCTTTGTAACACTCATAAACCTGTTTGAATTTTTCAGGGATGACACTTTCATTCCCTTCAGAAAAAAATAGCTTTTGAGTATGGCGCAAACTAGTATTAATGGCTTTTTGAAAGGATTTGCCTTGTGCACTTGACGGCAAAGGTAAAAGTAAAAGTAATGCTTGAGTTATTTCTATTTTTTGAGCTTCAGACAATTTCCCCTGTGAAAGCATATACGCCATCATTATATCAACAATGTCAGTTTGCTGAGCTAAACAAGCGTAGTAAAACGCAGACATTCCTGAACTATCTTGGGCTAAACAGTCAGTTTTTTCTGCCCCCTTTGCAGTCTCATGAGATAAGAGCGCCTTAACAACTGAGAGGTTTTTAGACAAAACTGCACTATGAATTGGTTGATGCTTTAGTTCTCCACAAGATAACAATGGATTGGCACCGCGACTCATTAATAAACGAATTATGTCAGGCTGTTCTTCAATCACCGCCAAGTGAAGCGGTGTCTGTTCGAATTCGCTAGTGGCCCTATTATTTATTTGAGCGCCTTGCTTTAATAATAATTTGGTTAATACAGTGTCTCCCCTAACACACGCAATATGCAGACAATTGTATCCTCTATCATCACAACGGCTTTCATCAAGTTTATGATGTAAAAAATGAGCCTTTACCGACTCAATATTCCCTTTTAGGCAATACATTATAAACCCATCAGTCAGCTCTTTAGCTTCTATCTCTTCAAAAGCTTCTATAGAAATGCCTGTATTAGCATCAACAGCTGCCATAGTTTATTACTGAAACGGGAAAATATAATTAAAACTTATAACATAGATACTGAACCCGAGCTGTAGCGATTAAATTAAGCCCCTTTAAACATAAAACATTAACTTTTTTAATGTACATTCAAATCAATGATTGAAAGTCCTTAACAGTAGGCTAAGCAACTAAAAAATTAGCAGAATCTTTTGTAATACCGTATAACTGAAACAAAAAATAAAGCTCTATCGGCATATGTTTATATTTAACTGTGTTCAAGCAAACACCAAGAAAAAGATCCTATTTGACCGGCCGATACGTTATATAGAGTTAACTTCATCCTGGTTCAATAGCCTACTTTCGCCAACATCAATTCGAGTATCTAACTCTAAACCGCCTATGCGATAACGATGTAAGCCAATCACTGGGTTTCGAAATCGCCCAAACATGCGCTTAATCTGATGATAACGCCCCTCTGTTAATATCACTTTAGCTTGGAAATCATTCATAATTTCAAGCTTAACGGGCTTAGTGATGATGTCTTCAAATTCAAAATGCATCCCACCAGCAAATGCCTCGATATATTCATTTGAAATGGGCTTTTCAAGGGTAACTAAATAGTGCTTCTCTACCTTATTTTCTGGCAACATCAGCTTGGATGACCAGCGGCTATCATTAGTGAGTAATAATAATCCTGATGTATTTAAATCGAGTCGCCCAACAATATGTAACTCATTTTTCTGCGGATGTTCAAGCAAATCAATCACTGTTTTATGTTGATCATCTTTGGTTGCGCTAACCACCCCAATCGGTTTATTCAGCAAAATATAAATAGGAGTATTTTGCTGCAATAATTTTCCATCACATTGGACAGTTGTGAATTCATCAATGGGCAGTGCAATATCTCGAGCGGTTTCGCCATCAACAATGACTCGACCTTCAGCCAACATCTTGCGAACATGCTTGCGGTTGATTTGGAGAGTACGACTAATAAATCGGTCTAATCGACCTCTTTTGGATTTCATTTTTCAATAAATTGCTTTTTGACATTTGTTTGTTGCTTGATTGTAGAGACTCTATGCCATGTTGAACACCATTCAAAAGTAAAATAACACCAAAATCATGACTCATTAGCTACTGGCTCTCTAATTTTCAGAACCGAAACTCAAAGAAAAAGACTCACAGCATGTTCTTCAATGGCAAATGCTTTCACAAATATCTTGCTGCTCCTTGAGCTCAGTTAAACAAGCACTGCAAGTTTGCTCTGACGACTGAACCAGTTATTTCTGAACTTTTATTCCTGTGTTGTGATGTTCACCCGCACAACAAGCCTTGCTAATCCAAAAAATGCAGAACAGTGCCAAAAGAAATAGAAGAGGCTTCAATAAAACAAATTGAGATGAGTGGTTAAACGGTTGAACTTGGGCATGATTGAGTGAGTAAGACATTATATTCACTCCTAACTAATACCAATTACAGTAATTAAATGCTCAAATCAGAGCTATGTATGCGGTCAAAATGCAATCTTCGAAACGACAGTCTTTATTTCATTACTACGTTAAAGCAATTTTGAGTAGGAATTTGATCGCATACAAGCTCCCAAAGGAAAAGGCTAAAGATTTCCATTACTGCATTGCAAGCTCTTGAATTACCCCAATAGTACTTCGAGCTTGTGCTTTGTACCGAAAATCTTTAGCTCTTGCTGAGTGATAAGTTAATTACTGTAATTGGTATAACTCTTACTAAAAGCGCGTTAACCTCACCATATCAAATATTATCCCCGAATTATCTTAGAATCATTAACACCATATTATGCCTTAAAAATATTCTGCTTTGTTTTGATATGCCTTAATGATGAATTCAATCAGCAACTTAACCTTTGGCGCTTGATATTTTGTATACGGATAAAGAGCATAAACACCGAGCGACCTTGGCTGATAATCTGTCAATAATTCAACTAGATCACCACGCTGTACATCGTCATAAACACTGCATTTTGGAACATATACAATACCATGACCAGCAATGGCGGCTTTTCGCAGCGCTTGTGCATTATTGGCGGTGAAATTGCCCGATATATTAATGCAAAATTCTTTGATACCTTGCGAAAAATGCCATTCATAGGCACCTTCTGTTTGATAGGTATAAGCTAAACAATTGTGTTGTTCTAACTCATCAGGATGATACGGAATACCGTATTTTTTCTTATAACTTGGGGAACAACAAACCATCCAATTTGAACGAATAATTGGTTTAGCGATCAAACTTGAATCACTCAGCACACCTGTTCTTATGGCGAGATCTTGCCCTTCTTTAATTAAGTCGACAAACTCATTTTCAAGGCGCATGTCTACGGTTAGGTTTGGATGCTGCTGACAGAATTCCATCACAGTTTCCGCTAATAATAATTCCCCAGAAATCGTCGGTACTGTCATTTTTATGCTACCAGTGAGTTCATCGCTATGATTACTCACTGCACTTATCGCATCATTAACTTGCTCGTTGATCCCTTTTGCATGTTGATAAAGCACCTCACCAGCTTCCGTTAGCCGTAACCGTCTGGTGGTTCGATATAATAACTGCACATCTAAACTGTGCTCAAGTCGAGCAATTTTTTTACTGAGCGCTGCCGCAGACATACCTGCTAACTCTGCGGCTTTTTTAAATGATTTTGCATTAACCAGTAATGCAAACAGAGCTAATTCACTCGCATTCGCCATTTTATTATGTCGCTTTTGGAATTAATAAATTAATTATATCGATATATATTAACAATGTCTTTAGGTATAGATTGTGCTGAATCGTGAATAAGATCTCACTTACTAAAATAATTTGAAGTTAGTCTGAGCAATATATGATCGCCCAATTTAATTAAAAAATGGGGAAAGATCTCTAAGGTAATACAACTATGAACCAACTAAATAGTCAGCATTTGCGCCGCTATCCTCAGAATCCAAAACAAGTTTATCTTTATGGCACCTGTTTAGTTGATAGCTTTTTCCCCGACTCAGGCATGGACGCTATTGAGTTTCTTGAGCACCAAGGCATTGAAGTGATCTTCCCTCAAGGTCAGACTTGTTGTGGTCAACCGGCATATAACTCTGGTTATCAAGATGAAGCAAAAGCGGTTGCACTTCAGCAGATAAAACAATTTCCTTTGGAAATCCCGATCGTCGTTATTTCTGGTTCCTGTGGCGGCATGATGCGTCACCATTATTTAGAGCTTTTGGGTGACGAGCCCGAAATCAAAAGCTTTTGTGATCGCATTTTTGAATTTACGGAATTTCTTGTTCATTCACTGCACATTAAATTAGAAGATAAAGGTTCGCCAGAACGTGTTGCACTACATACATCTTGTGCTGCAAGGCGTGAAATGGGCGTACATATCACGGGTAATCAGTTACTCGGCCAATTAGATAATGTTGAAGTGATCAAGCACGATTATGAAAGCGAATGTTGTGGTTTTGGTGGCACCTTTGCGGTAAAACACGCTGATATTTCGGCTGCAATGGTGGCAGACAAAACCAAAAACCTTCTCAATGCTGATGTTGTACGATACGTGAGTGCGGATCATGGTTGCATGATGAACATCAATGGTTCGTTAGAGTATCAAAAACAATCTCTTCGTGGTGAACACATTGCCAGCTACCTGCTTTCACGAACGAAAGAACAAGGTGGCTCATAATGTTGAATATCCAAGAGCAAGAAAGCAAGTACGCCGCATCTGCCAGAAAATTTAGACAAAATGTGGATCGTGATTTAGCCAATCAAGAATTACGTAGCAACTTTCGTGGTGCGATGGACTACTTGATGGATAAGCGTAAAACCGCTTTTCCTGAGCAAGATGAGCTTGAAACACTTAGACGCCAAGCCCAGTTAATCAAGCAACGCTGCTTACTTAAACTGCCACATTTGCTGGAAGAATTAGAGCAGAATCTCACCCAAAATGGCATTCATGTTCATTGGGCAGAAACTCCAACTCAAGCCAATGAAATCATTGCTCAGTTGATTGCCAGTAAAAAAGGCAAATCCGTAGTTAAAGGTAAGTCGATGGTTTCAGAAGAAACCGCGTTAAATGATTACCTTGAGCAACGTGATATTGAATGCCTTGAATCGGACATGGGAGAGTTTATTGTTCAGCTTGCCAAAGAACACCCTTCCCACATCATCATGCCTGCCATCCATCAAAACAAAAAGCAGGTCGCTGATTTATTCTCGGGCAACATTAAAGATTTTGAGCACACCACAGATGTGGATGCACTTATCCAACAAGGTCGTAAAACTTTACGAGAAAAGTTCTGTAGTGCCGATGTGGGTATTTCAGGGGTAAACTTCGCGGTAGCGGAAACAGGAACGCTTTGCCTTGTTGAAAATGAAGGTAATGGTCGTATGTGTACCACAGTGCCTGATTTACACATTGCCATTACGGGGATCGAAAAAGTCGTTGAGCATATGGCGGACGTCCCTCCCCTATTAAGCCTGCTGACCCGAAGTGCGACAGGGCAAATTATTTCGACTTATTTCAATATGATTTCATCTCCTCGTAAAAAAGGAGAAAAAGATGGGCCTGAAGAAGTCCATCTTGTTTTGCTGGATAATGGCCGCAGCCAAGCGTTTGCCGATGATGAATTAAGACAAACCTTACAATGCATCCGTTGTGGTGCATGTATGAACCACTGCCCTGTCTATACACGCATTGGTGGACACGCCTATGGCACCGTTTATCCGGGGCCTATTGGTAAAATTGTTTCGCCTCACATGCTCGGACTTGAAGCCACCAGCAATTTACCGACGGCATCCAGTTTATGTGGCGCTTGCGGTGAAGTTTGTCCCGTTAAAATCCCCATTCCTAAATTGTTATTACGATTGCGTAAAGAGAGCGTAAAGCCTGCATCGCAACAACCTGTGATAATGAAAGGCCAAGGAAGTGGTCGAAAGGCGTTAGAAGCGAATATCTGGAAAGCGTGGTCACTGGTTCATAAAGTACCTAGTTTGTATCGATTCTCTATGTTTATGGTCACACGCTTTCGATTCTTAATACCCAAAAAACTGGGCGGATGGACGAGTGTGAGAACGGCACCTAAACCAGCCGCGAAAACCTTGCATGAACGCTTGAAAGAACGGAGATAGGGGTAGAAATATGAGTATAAAAACTGAATTACAACAGCTCAGCAGTCAATCCAAATCAAGCATTTTGGCAAAGTTAAAGGCGCAAGTAGCAGGTGCGGATTACAGTAAATTGCCTGTTGAAACGGCTTATGAATACCCAGAACTCAATCATAAGCAACAATTGGAATTATTTACCCAAAACCTGACAGCAAACCATGCTCAGATAATTAAAACTGCGGCGGATGATATTGGCAAAGTTGTTATTGCAGAACTGAATAAACGTCAAATAAACAGGCTGTTAGTCGGCACCAACTCTGACTTTAAAGATCAGTTTGACGGCCAGCTAGAAGTCCAAGAATACGATTTTAATTTACAACAAAATAAACCGTATTTGTTCAATGAAGTGCCTGCTTCACTTTCGACCTCGCTTTGCTCAATTGCTCAGACAGGTACAATCGTGCTGTGGCCGGATGAACATGAGCCTCGTAGCCTGTCGCTAGTACCGCCTTTACACTTTGTGATTGTGGATGCTCAAAAGCTGTATCCGAGTTTTTCTGATGTTTTGATACAGCAACAATGGCAACAAAACATGCCCACCAACATTGTGTTTATTTCAGGACCGTCCAAAACGGCTGATATTCAACAAACTCTTGCTTACGGTGCTCACGGGCCGAAAGAGTTGGTTGTCTTGTTAATAAACACCTAACCAATTTTTTGTTGTTTCTTTGTCTTACATCATGGGATTTGGATCACATTTTTGATTCAATCCTATTTTGTGTTTTTACTGCAGGAGGCAAAACATTTTTAGGTAAGTGAGGTCGTTAATGAATATAAATCTCAAGCTGCAATTGGTTACTATCCTGCCGCTTATCGCAGCCCTCAGTGCGGTGCTTATCGTCACTCAAGTCGAATACCAATCTCTTTCTGAACAAACGACCAACGAATATCAGCAGAGTGTTATCAAACATCGAAAAGAAGAACTCAAGAATTACATCGCCTTAGCACAAGGTGCAATCAGTCACGTCTATCAAGATCCCAACCTTGATGAAAATCAAGCACAAGACTTGGTAAAACAAATTCTTAACGATATGCGATTTGGAGAAGACGGTTACTACTTTGCCTACAAACTCGATGGCACCAACCTCGTTCTCCCCAACCAGCAATGGCGCGTGGGAAAAAACTGGATGGACATGGAAGATCAAAATGGCGTCAAAATCGTTAAGGGCTTAATTGATCAAGCAAAACAAGGAGGCGGTTACATTCAGTACGTATTTAACCAGCCCTCTAAAAATGGTGAGGTAAGTAAAAAGCTGGCTTACTCAACTTTACTCGACAAGTGGCAATGGATGTTAGGCACGGGCGTGTACCTCGATGATATCGATCAAGAAGTCGCTACACTCAATACCAATATCAGCCAGCACATTCAGAGCACTTCAGTTTTTACACTCGTCATTGGCTTGATCTCCATCATCACCATTTTTATCACTGGTCAGTTTATTCGTTTTAGTGAACGTAAACTGGCAAATAAAAAGCTGAGACAACTCAACGAACGCATTTTTCAAACTCAGGAAGAAGAATGCAAACGAGTTTCTCGTGAACTGCATGATGGCATCAGCCAAACCATTGCAGCCGCGAAGTTTTCTTTAGAAACCGCCTTATTAAAACAGCAGAAAGAAATGTCAGCGGAGCAAGAGCTAGAGCGCTCAATGGAGTTAATAAGTCAGATCATGGGCGACATACGTAATATTTCTCATCAACTTCATCCCGGAGTACTTGAAGATTATGGTCTGGGCGCTGCCATTGAGGAGCTTGGGCGAGACTTTTCGACCAGAACCAACATTGAAGTAAATGTCACGCGACTTTCGATACGCAATATCTTGTCACCGAATGTAAAAACGACCTTATACCGCATTGCTCAGGAGTCATTAACCAACATTGAAAAGCACGCTAATGCGACCAAAGTGCAGATTTCAATAACAGTCACCCCGGGATGGCTAACACTGAAAATCATCGATAATGGTCAAGGTTTTAATTACCAACAATATGATGCTCCTAAAAATAACAATGAAAAACGAACAGAAGGGATCGGGTTGAGAAACATGAAAGAACGACTGAGTTTCTATCAAGGGCAATTGCAAGTCAAATCCACAGAAACTGGAACACAAATTATCGCTCGCATCCCACAAGATCAACTGAGATACATCGCAAATAATGCCAGTGAAAAACCATTTAAGGATGAGAACAATGTATAAGATTTTATTGGTTGATGATCATCCACTATTTCGAGAAGGCTTACGTTCACGCCTGAGTCTTGAGGATGATTTAGAGATCACTGCTGAAGCAGAAAATGGCAAACAAGCCCTAAAGCAATTACAAGCCAATCAGTTCCATTTAGTATTAATGGACATCAATATGCCTGAAATGGATGGCATGTATGTACTTGAACTTATCAAAGAACAAAATATTGATTGCAAAGTATTGATGCTCAGCATGCATGACGATAAAGAATACATTCTTGGTGCGATGCGCCATGGCGCTAATGGCTATATTTTAAAAGACGTTCCCGGCAACGAACTGATTGCCGCAATTAAAAAAGTCATTGCAGGCAAATCTTACTTCAGTTCAGAAGTGACCGAAATTTTATCTAATGAACTTTCCGGTGAGCAAAAAGCAATCCTGACACGCCGCGAACAACTGGTATTAAGACTGATCTCACAAGGGCTAAGTAACAAACGTATTGCCCAGCAAATCGATGTCAGCGTGAGAACCGTCGAAACCCACAAACGCAATATAAAACAAAAACTGGAAATTGAAACCACCATTGGCTTAGTGAGATATGCGATTGATTATGGGTTGGATAAATAGGCATTTGGACACATAGTTGAGTGGGCATGTGCCCACTTTTTTGCAAGAAGCTATAGCTTCTGATTTTCACAATTTTGATAGTTTGACTCAAAACATTTTTCAGCCAAAATGTTAGCCTCTTCAATTTGGTTTTTGGACATTATTGGCTCAAGAATACCCAAGGCTTTTATAGCATTACGAATCCCATTCTTTTTTGCTAATGTAAACCACATGTAAGACAAAATATCATTAGTTATTACTCCTTGTCCCTTAGCATACAAAATGCCCAAGCCATAGTGTGCCTCACCTTCTCCTTTCTGCGCAGCTAAGCTATAAAACTTAAAAGCTAAAGCATAATCTATCGGTGTCCCTTCTCCATATTCATACATAACACCTAAATTCTGTTGTGATGAAGTATGACCTTGAGCCGCAGCCTTTAAATACCACTCAATGGCAGTTTTCTTATTTTCAGGAAATCCCTTTCCTTCTTCATATAGAACCCCTAAATTGAATTGAGCCTTGGCAAACCCCTGCTCTGCCGATCGAGTAAACCATTTTGCAGCTTCTTGGTAATTTCGTTTTACACCTACCCCTTTATAATACATAAGAGCTAGATTGTATTGAGCCTCCATATAACCTGAATTTGCCGATAGCGAAAACCACTTTATAGCTTTACTGTAATCTTTTTTAACACCATTACCGTTGTAATATATTAATCCCAAATTATATTGAGCAGTTAATTGCCCTTGAGTGGCAGCTTTCTCATACCACCATATTGCCTCTCGGTAATTTTGTTCTACACCTTTACCGTTTTTATACATAGAGCCTATATTTTGTTGAGCTTCAGCATTACCACTATTTGCCGATTTTTTATACCAACCCAATGCAGCAGTATAATCAACAGATGTGCCCTGACCAAATTGGTGCATCACCCCTAAATTAAATTGAGAATCGACATGCCCGAGTTCTGCCGCCTTGGTGAACCAATATAACGCTAATTTATAATTTTTAGGCTCCCCATCTCCAAAATAATAACTCTCTCCCTTTAAGAACAAAGTCTGTTTATCTAGACTCAACTCTGCCGCATAAGCATTTTTTACGTAAAAAAATATTAATGAAATTACAACGATAAAAAATCTATTCATTTTATGATTTATTAACTCCTTGATAGCTCTTATTCTAAATAGATTTTCCCCAGTGTGAAACGTAAAAAAGATAAGAAGATAGAAGATAAAAAGATAAAAAGAAAAAGCCCACATCACAACGATGCAGGCTTTAGTTATCACATTAAAGCTAAAAAACTAATTCCCATAAACCACAGATGGTAGCCAGAGTGCAACATCAGGGAATAGGATTAACACCCCAAGACCTAACAATTGCAGCAGAATAAATGGAATAACTCCTTTATAAATATCCGTCAGTTTGATTTCTGGAGGACATACGCCTTTTAAGTAGAACAAGGCAAAACCAACTGGCGGTGTTAAAAACGACGTTTGCAGCGTTACCGCAATCAGCATCACAAACCAAACTAACACAGGTTGGTCGAGTCCTGCCCCTTGAGTGATATTAAAATCTAATTCACCAATAACAGGCGCAAGCAACGGCAATACAATGAGCGTAATTTCAATCCAGTCCAACAAGAAGCCCAGTAAGAATACGATGCCTAAAATAATAAGCAGCACACCATAAGGTCCAAATGGTAAGCCTGTCAAAAAGCTAGAAATTAATTCATCCCCCCCCAACTCACGCAATACCAAAGAAAAAATGGTCGCGCCAATAAAAATCGCAAAAATGTAAGCTGTAGTTTTGAATGATGCCATGAGCACTTCATGGAACACTTTTAAGTTGAGTTTTTTATTTACAGCAGCAAGAATGGTTGCACCCAAGGCACCGACACCACTTGCTTCGGTAGGCGTTGCAATACCAGCAAAAATTGAACCCAATACCGCTATAATTAGTACGATTGGCGGGAAGATAGCATTGAACACCTCTTTAAGCACATGCCAATCAAAAGGTTTTCTATCTTCCGGCGCAGGTGCCACATCTGGTTTAAAGAAAGACAAACCCAATATGTACACCAGATACACAGCGCCCAACATTAAGCCAGGGAATACCGCTGCGGTAAATAAATCCCCCACCGATAACGCCAACTGATCGGCCATGATCACCAACATAATGCTTGGTGGGATCAAAATACCTAAACAGCCTGCACTACAAACAATCCCTGTTGCAAAGGTTTTTGAATAGTTTTGACGCATCATTGC
>JBMYXI010000071.1:0-15657 GCA_049608225.1 Parashewanella sp. | reverse complement strand
TGTAAATCTGACGGCTCCGCCTTCGAAGGTTCGAATCCTTCTCCCTCCACCATTTATTCTTATTTTGACGTAACACTGCAATTCCAAATGTGGAGGGGTTCCCGAGTGGCCAAAGGGATCAGACTGTAAATCTGACGGCTCCGCCTTCGAAGGTTCGAATCCTTCTCCCTCCACCATTTCTCTTTTTTTCTTCGTATAATTTCTTTATGCTTATTACTAGGTTAAAAACAAAGTTATCGTCTTATGAGCAATGATTGGATAAAGTTGGCGATTCAAAAAATTGAAGCTGATTTTCAACGAAGTGCAGATACACACCTGATCAAACTCGATGTGCCAAACCTTAACGGTATCGACCTTTATCTAAAAGATGAAAGTACTCATCCAACAGGTAGCTTAAAACATCGGCTTGCCCGCTCTTTGTTTTTATACTCGCTATGTAACGGCTGGATAAAACAAGGAACAACCGTTATTGAGTCATCTTCAGGTAGCACAGCGATATCAGAAGCCTACTTTGCTCGCTTACTTGGTTTACCCTTTATTGCGGTGATGCCTCGCTCGACAGCGACTAAGAAAATCCAACAAATCGAGTTTTATGGCGGTCAATGCCATTTCGTTGATCACTCCAGTGAGATATATGCTGAATCAGAACGGCTAGCAAAAGAGCTTAATGGTCATTATATGGATCAATTTACCTTTGCTGAGCGTGCAACCGACTGGCGTGGTAATAACAATATTGCTGACTCTATTTTCTCGCAAATGCAACGAGAACCGCACCCGATCCCAACTTGGATTGTCATGAGCCCCGGAACCGGTGGCACTTCGGCGACCATTGGCAGATATATTCGTTACCAATGTTTAGATACTAAGCTGAGCGTTGTCGATCCTGAAAACTCCGTATTTTTTGATTATT
Organism: Parashewanella sp.; assembly: GCA_049608225.1. Classification (GTDB taxonomy): domain Bacteria; phylum Pseudomonadota; class Gammaproteobacteria; order Enterobacterales; family Shewanellaceae; genus Parashewanella. The sequence continues at coordinate 14,747 of JBMYXI010000071.1, read as the reverse complement.
ACCACAAAGGAGACACCACACTTTGTTGTGATACAAGCAGTAAGATTGAAGGCATTGGTCGACCCAGAGTTGAGCCATCATTTATCACCGGTGTGGTAGATTCAATGATGAAAGTGCCCGATGCCGCTTCCATTGCCACTATTCAGTGGTTAGAGCAATTAATTGGACGCAAAGCAGGCGCATCGACGGGTACCAATCTTTATGGCGCTTTACAGCTTGCAGAGCAAATGCAAAAAAAAGGTGAGACAGGATCTATCGTCACTTTGTTATGCGACTCAGGAGAGCGCTATTTAGACACTTATTATAACCAGCAGTGGGTTGACGATAACATTGGTGATCTATCAGAAGCAAAGTCTTGGCTAAACCAATTCGGTTAAATAAATAAAAATTAACTGTCAAAAGTCAACGCGATGATCAAAAATCCAATTAAGATTTACGGTTGGAGTAATTATGGCTACGGTAGAACCCAATGTCGCAATAAAGATTATCGAACTTCAAGCAGAGCCTGACCCAAAGAGTTTTGGCTTAGATGCTGCTGAAACTCCACCTAACGTTTCGATTAACGACACAAATTACCAAGCACAAGCTTCAATCCCAACTCTAGAGCCAAATAAAGTTTCAACCTTTCAACAACAGCGTGATGCAAACAGTTCAGGCTCTGATAGAGCAAGAGTTGAAGCAACCTCCGGAAGTAACCAATCAACACCACGTTCTGTTCATATTTCCTTTAACAATAATACTGATAGGCACACAGAAAGACAGTCAACAAAACCTACTCGCATTTACCAGCACAAACAATTTAAAGATTTAACTCTCTCGTTAATTTTCTGTGCGGCTATTGCATTCGTACTTTTTCTTAGTGTAGGTATTTATGCAGCTGTGGAGACTTCGAAAAATACTACAATGTCTTCTTAATAAAAAAACAGGTTAATCAATATCTAAATACTTGTGTGTTTGAATAGACAGACGCCAGTTACGCGAAATGCACGTTGCCATAGCAAGTTCAGTCGCGCGCGGCTTTTGGCTAATGGGTTGCAAGCAAATGGTTTTGTCTGCAACGTCAATATCTGCCAACAATTCATCCAGCTCATCAATGTGACTTTGTTTAGCAATAGGGTGCTTAATTTCATTGGCTCGATTTAGAGCTTGCACTAACACCTGATAACCGCCTTTCATATTTATTTTCGGCGAAACGGTGACATACGTTTTGTCGCTGCATTTCACTTCAAAGGTGCCACTGGTTTCAATTTGTGTTTGGTAACCCGCTCGATGTAAGCCTTGAGTCAGCTCAGTTAAATCGTAGATGCAAGGCTCACCGCCTGTGATCACAATCAGCTTAGCGGTAAAGCCATTTTTTTCGAACGCGGCAATTAATGAATCTGCAGTATGATTTGCCCAGCGCCCAATTGAGCCATCAACTTGGATCACATTGCTAGGTTCAACGTTATTTTGTTCAAGTAATTCCCAAGTTTGCTTGGTATCACACCAGCTGCAACCCACTGGGCACCCTTGTAAACGAACAAAGATAGCAGGCACGCCGGTATGACTTCCCTCACCTTGAATGGTTTCAAATACTTCGTTTACTGGATATTGCATAGCTGAGCTCTTTTGAAAATTAGGGACGCTGTTATAGAGGATTTTATTCTAGGCTGCAACTTTTGTTTTAGCATTTGCGCTCAACGGTGAATAAAATATCATCTTAGCTACAGCTTAAATTTATATTGATAGATTACCCTTAGTAAACCTCTTGCTATTAATAACAGGACATACTTGATGTCAGCATCCGACTTTTCTGTGTCTTCAGCCCAATCTTCTCCTTTTTACGATACCCAAATAGGATCAGAGTTCAGTCTGGGTGAGCAAGAACGACAAACACTGATGCTAGAACACCAGCAATTGGTTAGTTTGGCTGAGCAAGCTATGGTTGATAATGATCACATGCACGTATTCACCTGCCTTAAAAAAGCCGAAGCGATTCAAAACAAGGTCACAAAACACCAGGCGTCAGCAACTGAAGACGGCTTGAGCTTCAAAGACAGCTCTGAGCTCAAAGAAAGAGCCATTCGAAGCCTACAAGATGAGTTGGAGCAAAAAGAGAATTTCTTCGACTACTGCGAACTGGAGCCATCCTATCTCGCTTATCAACTTCAGTACCAATCAATAAGCGAGATATTAGACAAGATATTTGAAATCAATCAACTCTACATGATCGAAAAAGTGTCAGCACAGCTGGAAACGATTCAACAGCTTATCGCCCAAAAACAAATTCAGGCATACACTCTTTATGAGCAAGCCTATCAAGAAGCAAAAGAACATGATGTTTTAGTGCATTCTTGCTCACCAAATACTCCAACTTTATACAACACAACCCTTGAACAAGCTTTCATTGCTCAGAAAATAAAGGTATTAGAAGTCGTCTGTTATTATCTTGGAAATAAATGCAATGAACAATACGAAACGGGGAATCAATTTTACATAAAACAATTTACCCTTTCATTAGCAGGAGAACCTTTTAACACTTTGTTTATTAAAGTTAATGAATATGAGCAACAACTTGAAAGCCAAGGATATACTCGTCAGCTATTTTATCCCCATTTTGCGAAAACAACCTGCAGCTCTGCTGGTGCAACACCTTCAATTTCAATATCTGTTGAAGAAGCTAATGCACGCACAACCATGCGGTTCTCGCTTTATATGAAACTCACTGACTCAATGGTATCGAAACGGTTTCGTAAACTTGCACCAACATGCCACCCTGATAAATCAGTAACAGCAGATGATGAAGCGTTTAAAGAGTTAGAAAAGGCAAAAGCGTATTTGCTAAAAATTGCTGATAAAGCTTAGCTAAGTCTCCCAAATAGAGACTGCAGCGGTTTAATCCTTTTGTATTTATTAAAGTGGATAAGATAAAATACTCGGCCTAACTTCAGTTATTTATTTGGATGAAAAATGTCTACGCCCTCTAAAGCATTAGTCGTATTCAGCGGCGGTCAAGATTCCACAACCTGTCTAGTGCAAGCATTAGCTACTTATGATGAGGTTCACGCCATCACTTTTGATTATGGTCAGCGCCATGATGAAGAAATTGAGCGCGCCAAGGCATTAGCAGTAAAACTTAACATAGTTAGCCACAAAGTAATGGATGTCACTTTGCTTAATGAATTGGCGATTTCCGCACTGACTCGAGATTCCATTCCCGTTTCTCACACTCTAATGGAAAATGGTTTACCTAATACCTTTGTTCCGGGGAGAAATATCTTATTTCTCACCCTTGCAGGCATTTATGCCTATCAATTAGGCGTTGATGCCATTATCACTGGCGTCTGCGAAACGGACTTTTCAGGCTATCCCGATTGCAGAAATGAATTCGTTCAAACCATGCAGCAAGCATTAGAGCTAGGAATGGATTATAAGTTACATATTGTGACTCCATTAATGTGGTTAAACAAAGCAGAAACTTGGGCACTAGCTGATAGCTATCAAGCATTAGATCTGGTGCGTAATGAAACCTTAACCTGTTACAATGGTGTCGTTGGCGATGGTTGCGGCGATTGCCCTGCTTGCGACTTACGTTCGAAAGGGTTAAATGAATACCTCAATAACAAACAAGAAGTAACTACATCATTGGAATCAAAAACACGTGCAGAGCTTTTGGCTTAATAAGCATTTACCGAATACACTCATTTTTGGGCTGAGCATTTCTGTGCTTTCAGCCTTAATTTTTGTTATTGGCTTGAGCACGCCGATTGTTGACCAATACTTAATGTATCAACGTGTTGCTATTCAACAAGGTGATATATGGCAATTAATCACTGGCAACTACCTACATTCCAATCATTGGCATTTATTGATGAATTTAGCAGGCTTGTGGGTAATATTGTTGCTGCATGATCTGCATTATTCAAACAAAGGCCTCGTCTTACTCTTTTGTTTGTTAAGTCTACTCGAAGGGCTGAGTCTGTATGTATTTTATCCTCAGCTTTTTAATTATGTTGGACTTTCTGGTGTACTCCATGGATTGATAGCTTTTGGTGCTGTGCTGGATATCACTAAAAAAATCCAATTTGGCTGGCTATTACTGGCGGGCATTATTGCTAAAGTGGGTTACGAACAAATTTACGGTGCCAGTGCCGATGTCGCAGCCATAATAGATGCCTCAGTTGCGACTGAATCTCATCTCATTGGTATGATTTTAGGTTTTCTGGCGGCGTTAGGCTTTCTTGCTTTTAAACCACTTAAAAAATAAACATACGCTTTTCAATTTGCCCTATGAAGCTGTAAGAGGGCAACAAAACGATATCCTATAACAAATCTATCTAATACTATACTTCAAAAAACAGTTAACTTTTCAATACCCTCTCTCGTCGAAGATGCAGTATATGGCGATAAGTAACGATTACATTCAACTTGTAAATCCTGCTCATACGCTTCTTGTCGTTAATCCATCAGCGAATGGTTGGCAATGTGCAAAAAAGTTTCAATGGTTAAGTTCAGAACTCAATCTAAGTTCTCGGAGAACTTACACGATAATTAAAACCACCAAAGAATGGCCAAATGCAGGAACTGTCGCCACAGCGTGGTTTAAAGCAAACTGTCAACGATACTATTTTTCTCAATCTAATCCTTTAAGAGTATTTGCAGTTGGGGGCGATGGCACCTTCTCAGAAACAATCGAAGCATTTCATAACAACCAAAGTGTTCAAGTTGGGGTGCTGCCTTTGGGTACCTTAAATGATGCCGCTCATAGATTAAATATTAATCCTAAAACGGCTAATGACTTTGACACGATAATTACAAGTCTTTTTGGTGCGACTCTAGGATGCTTTACTGTTACACAATGTGATAAATATGGAACACCGACTAGTCAAACAGCAAATGCTTGGATAGATGTGTTTGCAGGAATTATGTATGACACTTTAGAGGCTAAGCGGGCTGCCGATAAGTCCCCCGACTGTTTATCCTATCTTCCTAACGATGCAGAAATGAGCGTTCGAAGATTAAGTGCAGCTTGGTCTTACCAAGGGCTTCCTATTGAAATAAAAGAATTAGATGGAGAGATAAGATACTCGGGAAATATGGCCAACTTATCAATGACAACTGTAGGTAGAATCGGCAAGTTTCACATTAGCCCTCATATTCAACCTCAATGGCGTCGTGGTGTGGTACAAAATGCAGAAATTCATATAGCTGAACATTCAGGTTGGCTGGCAAATAACTATCATCTCCTTCGTTTGATGGGGACCTCCCATAAAGAAAGCTATTATGATTGGAGTCAGGCTATCCCCTTACAAGATGGAGAAAGTGCGACCATTTATTGTAAATGTAACACGCCAGAAAATGCCATGCTTGAAATTGAAAATGGTCAACGATTTGAGTATCCCATTAAAGTGACCTATCACAGTAATCAAGTTACCTTAGTTGCAGGTAAACCACCTAAGTGAAATGTTATCAAATGATAGTGGCTAATTCGCCTCTATCATCTGCTCTCTTAATTTCGTCACCTGATCTCTCAAATCTGCTGCTTGCTCAAACTCTAGGTTTCTCGCATGTTGAAGCATTTGTTTTTCAAGTTGATCAATTTGCTGACTCAGCTTGGCGATATCGCGCACCTGATAGCTTGCAACAGGTTCAGCAACTTGACTCAAATCCGATGATTCAAGACCTTCAGTTTCACTGCCCACATCCATAACATCGGTGATCCTTTTAACGATGCCTTTTGGTGTTATGCCGTTTTCAACATTAAATGCATGTTGTTTCGCACGACGGCGCTCAGTTTCATCCATGGCTTTTTTCATGGACTTAGTGATTTTGTCTGCATACAAGATCACCTTGCCATTCACGTTTCGCGCAGCACGTCCAATGGTCTGGATCAGTGAACGTTCAGAGCGTAAAAAACCTTCTTTATCAGCATCTAGAATGCATACTAACGACACTTCTGGCATATCCAAGCCTTCACGGAGTAAGTTAATACCCACCAGCACATCGAATTTCCCAAGACGTAAATCACGAATAATCTCGACTCGCTCAACGGTATCAATATCGGAGTGAAGATAACGCACTTTTATTCCATGCTCATCTAAGTATTCACTGAGATCTTCCGCCATTCGCTTAGTTAAGGTGGTCACCAATACCCGTTCATTAACCGCGATACGCTTTGCGGCCTCAGAAAGTAAATCATCCACTTGAATAGCAACAGGTCTCACTTCAATTTCAGGATCAAGCAAGCCCGTGGGTCTGACAACTTGCTCAGCAATCTCATCACCACTTTTCTCGATTTCATAATCACTTGGGGTCGCTGAAACATAAATCGTTTGCGGCATGAGTGCTTCAAACTCTTCAAACTTTAACGGTCGATTATCTAAAGCTGAAGGCAACCTGAAACCATATTCAACTAAAGTCGTTTTACGAGAACGATCACCTTTATACATAGCGCCAATTTGCGGCACAGTAACATGTGACTCATCAATGACCAATAAGCCATCAGCAGGCAGATAATCAAGCAGCGTTGGCGGGCCTTCGCCCTCTGCCCGACCCGATAAATAGCGAGAGTAGTTTTCAATACCTGAGCAGTAACCCAGCTCAACCATCATTTCTAAATCATATTGGGTTCTTTCAGTAACACGTTGCGCCTCAACTAACTTATTGTTCTCTAATAATCGTTCTTTGTACCACTTAAGTTCTTCCTTTATTTTATCCGTGGCATCGAGAATCTTTTCTCTTGGGGTAACATAATGAGTTTTTGGGTAAATCGTTGTTCGAGCGAGTGTGCGTGTTTGTTTACCCGTTAATGGATCAAACTCACAGATGCGATCGATTTCGTCATCAAACAATTCCACTCTAACTGCATCTCTATCCGAATCTGCTGGGAAAATATCAATAACTTCCCCTCTAACCCGAAATGTACCACGTGACAATTCCACATCATTACGTTTGTACTGTAGTTCACTCAAGCGTTTTAAAATGTCCCTTTGCCCCATCAAGTCACCTTGGCGCAAATGCAATAACATTTTCATATAGGAGTCAGGATCGCCAAGGCCATATATTGCCGAAACCGAAGCCACCAACACCACATCTTTTCTTTCGAGCAATGCTTTGGTCGCAGAAAGTCGCATTTGCTCAATATGTTCGTTCACCGATGCATCTTTCTCGATGAAAGTATTTGACGCAGGCACATAAGCTTCAGGTTGATAATAATCGTAATAAGAAACGAAATACTCTACAGCGTTATGGGGAAAAAATTCTTTCATCTCTCCATATAACTGGGCTGCTAAAGTTTTATTCGGCGCCATAATAATAGTTGGTCGACCGAGCTTTGCAATCACATTCGCTATGGTATAGGTTTTTCCTGAGCCTGTTACTCCTAACAAAGTTTGGCACGCCAAGCCAGCATCAAGCCCTTCTGTTAATTGTTTTATCGCTGTAGGTTGATCACCCGCTGGTTTAAATTTAGATTCAAGCTTGAATACTGACTCTGACACTTAATCACCTTTTGTTAGGGGCTGTTTATTTTTGTTGATATTTTCAGCAATTAATTATTTTTAACGATAGTAAAGCGGAGTAAGCTTTGTTTAATTGCTCTATATGAGCGCAGTGACAATGCAGGTAGCGTTAAAAATAACCATTGCCCTATGGGCCAAACATTGAACAAAGATAAACAGCCCCTTCTATAAACCGCAATTCTAATTCAGATACCGCTTTTTGTACTAGTAAATTTGTCTATAACACGCTTATTTAACTCATGAAAGTTTACAAGATCTCTCTTAAAAGCTCATTTAAACAATAATGCGTGTTGAATAGCTGATAAACAGTGGATTTGCGAGATCCGATCGATCGTTTTTATGATCTGTGTCGAAATAATACACAGAAAAATACTGTCGTTTATTACATAATTTAAACATTTATGAATGTGAAACAAAATATGTATTGATTTTAATAACCAATTGATTTTATTTACATTAATAAAGATCGACACAATTGGTTCAATTTAAAGGCAATCCAGTTACATCAAGGGTTTGCAGCTTATTAACCCACATATTCCACAACCTTATCCACAGTTTTAGTGGATAACTGCCTGTAACCCACATATCATGCTTAATTGCGCTCAGTGTCACATATTATTGCCACATTTTTTCGTGTAATTTTATTACATTATTATTTGCCAAATTTACGTTGATATCGAGCATTCATTGTTTCATTTCCCTTTAATCCACCTTGATGAATATAGAGTAATGGTTTACTCGAAAATACGTTTTGATTAGCCAATATAGTAAGAAAGCCAAGCGGGTCATACAACAAGTCAAATTCAATATCACAGCGATTTAAGTCTTGCCATATTTCATAAAACTCTCGATATAGTCGCCCAAAGTGATATTTTTTTTCTAAGGTTAAGATTTGTGGATAATGATATTTATTATCTGACAACATGTTAAATTGCTTGGATAAATAGTTACTATCACCAACGACTGCACAAGTAAACACCTGAATATTCTTCCTTGTCAACATAAAGTACTCTTGTAAGTACAATGCGGTGGTGCCAGTACCTGCCGGCAGAAATACCTTAAGCTGCTGAAAATTTTGCTGCTCACACCAAGAGACAATTTCTTTACCTAACTGATGCACACCAAAACGGGCAAACTCACAACGCCCGCCTTCAGGAATAAACAATGTATCACTGCGCTGCGCAAACTGTTGCTCCAACCAAGATTGTTTTGCCTCGGCATCACCGATAATATCAGCATTGAATTCAACAATATTGGCACCATTTTGTATTGCACCTTGATAATTACCAATCGGGTGTTGTTTCACATGAGCAGGAATTCGATCGACATAGTAATCCAGAGTCCAATTTCTGATCTTTGCTAATGCAGAAAGAGAATAGAGCGAATTTGCCTGACAAGAGCCATAGCTGACAAGCTTATTAACACTTGGGTAATCTTGTTCCAAAAAATAATGAAACTTCCTCGCTTTATTACCACTAAACTGCGGATGTAATAACTCGTCACGCTTAACGTAAATTGTTCTATCAAGAAACTGTATGCTATCAATTGGGCTCTGTGTGAGTTTCATTACTTATTGGTTATTTTTACCAGTTTAAACATACGCTATTGTATCAAATATTTACCCTTTACATACTCTCCACATATAAATCAATAAGTTACTGATTTGGCATATATAATGCTGGGTAATTATTTATATTACATATGTAGGAGATGAAATGTCTGTTCTTCGTTTAATTTTTAACATTGCTTGGTTTATTTGCGGTGGTTTTTTAATGGGTTTGGCTTGGTGGTTGGCTGGTATTCTCTGCTTTATCAGCATAATAGGAATTCCGTTTGGCCGCGCTTGCTTTGTGATCGGTGAGATGGCGTTTTGGCCTTTTGGTCAAGAGCAGATGAATCGCAGAGTTGCCAGAGGAAGGGAAGATTTTGGCACTGGTATTTTTGGAACCATCGGCAATGTCGTATGGTTTTTAGTTTTCGGGATCTGGTTAGCGATCGGCCATCTTACTCATGCCATTGCGTGTTTCATTACCATTATCGGTATTCCATTTGGCATCGCACATTTAAAGCTTGCTTTACTCAGCTTAGCGCCAATCGGACAAACCATTGTCGCTAAGCCGGAATAAGATTATTTGTTTTTTGATTTCAATACCGACTTCATATCAGGAACGATAGAAGTCGGATCCAATCGAGCTTGGAACCAATTAAGTCGCCAATCCAGATGTGCCCCTGTTACTCGTCCCGTTGCACCAATTTCAGCGATTTCTTGCCCCTGCTTAATATGCTGACCTTTTTTTACATAAAGCTTGCTCAAATGCAGCATGCTAGAGCTGACACCAAAGCCATGATCGATAATTAAGGTACCACCAGAATAGAACATGTCGGGAACCGCTAAGCTCACTATACCATCAGCTGGCGCGACAATTGGCGTGCCAGTAATTCGAGCTACATCAACACCAAAATGTGGACGCCCCGGTTTGCCGTTGTATACACGTTGACTGCCATATACCCCAGAAATTCTTCCGGTTACAGGCCAAATGAACTGAGAGAACACCGCTGATTGAGTAGAAAATTGATTTCTCGCACTACGAACTTGGTTACCGTCTTTTTTAGCACGAGCAATATTTTCCGGGTTGGGCTGCATAATGCGCTTGCTGATGCCATTAACTCGATCAATTTTGTATTGCCGAGGTTTCACATTTAGCCATTTAACTTCGGTTAATCCATTTGGATAAATCACTTCTAATTTATGTTTAGTTTTAGCATCTCGACCAAAACCAAATACAAACTGCCCCGTCTTAGAAACTCGCAAATCTTTATCATTAAGTTTGACCTGAGAATTAGCAGGAACAGTAGCGCGTATCAATGCCCCTTGAACAAACTTGCCATCAAAGCGAATGACATTAGTGTTTGCGTTCGCTGAAACTGCAAGGCAATGAAAACTAATCAGTGAAATGAACAAATAGAAGGAAAAGAATCGAAGCTTCATAAGCGGCTCACGGTTTAAAAATGTGAACCGCATCATAACAATAAACAATTTTAGCCAACAAGTTTTTTACGACTAGCAATCGCGCCTTTTCCTACGCCTTCAAACGCGACCACTTTAAAATCATTTTCTTGTCGCATATTACTGAGTGTCTCAACAATGTAGTCCGCGAGTAACTCGACAGTGGTGTCATGAGGAATGATTTCACAATGAGCTCTCGGCATTGCCAGTTGAAACTCACCTTGTGGGGCTTGATACTTGCTACATAAATGTGAATCATCGTTGAGTTGAGCTGACTGAGATAAACTCAAATCAGCACAGCTGACGACATCTTCTGCGCTCACTAAATAAATGTCTTGCCATCTTTGCGCCCAAAATAAGTTCCATTCTAAAGATTCTTTGCCATTTTCAAAAATGCTGATAGGGCTGCGATGGCCATGAGCAATACGCTGACAATTGCCATCATGTTTTTTCAAACCATGACTGTAATGATAATAAGGTCGATCTAATTGTTCAGTTCGTAACGTTAATTCGATATTATCTACGTTGTTAGGCAGCACTTTCGCCAATTCAGCTTTAATGAATTCAATGACACTTTCGAAGCTAATGTCATCAGACTCAATAAAGGTAAACGCTTGCTCAGGACACGCTAAGTGAATAGATCCTTTTTCGCTATCGAAATCCACCAATACTCGCTCGCCATCAATCCACTTCTTAGCCTTATTAGACTTAACAGGCACAACTAAACGATGATCAATAATATCGTCAATGGTGCGTTTGATGACTTTTTTTACCTTACCAAAATCCAGCACCATGCTCTGCGAGTCGAGCCCACCTTCAAGTACCACGTCCACGATCCAGCTTTCACCGACCATACCTCGTGTTGCGCACAAATATGAGAAATCAATGACAGTAAGATCTTTAACAAATAACAGCATTACAACTCCGAGGCAGAAAAACAGTCCACCAGATATAGGTTCCATCGGCGGTAGCCAATAAACCAAAAACAAAATCGAACCGCTAATTTTACTTAAATTCTACGGTAGTAGCGAGTAATATTTTATCTGGCAAAAATGTGATTTGTTTCACATTAATAGCCAAAATAAGATAAGATATTAAGCTATCAATAAACAGCGGATTCCCGCTCAAATCTAATCACTTAGGTATCCTATGAAAACTCTGATCTGTAATGCACAGCTGGTAAACGAAGGCCAGATATCTACACAGGATTTGTTAATAGAAGACGGCAGGATCAGCCGAATTGATAGTCAAATCTCAGCATCTTCTGATACAAAAGTTGTTGATGCACAAGGGAAGCACCTCATCCCGGGCATGATTGATGATCAAGTTCACTTCAGGGAGCCAGGTTTTCCAAATAAAGGCACCATTGCTAGCGAATCCCGCGCTGCCGTTGCTGGCGGGATCACCAGTTTTATGGAAATGCCGAATGTGAATCCACAAACAACCAACTTAGCCGCATTAGAAGATAAGTATGATCGTGCGTCACAAAGCTCACTAGCTAACTTCAGTTTTTATCTTGGTGCAACTAACGACAATCTTGAAGAAATCAAACGACTCGATCCAAATAGTGCTTGTGGTATCAAGATTTTCATGGGGGCATCAACAGGCAATATGCTGGTTGATAACGAAGATACCTTAAACGGCATTTTTGCTTCTTCGCCAATCGTCATTGCTACGCACTGTGAATCGTCTCCTATGATTGAGGCAAAAGAAGCGGAATATCGTGCGAAATATGGTGATAATATTCCGATGAACCTTCATGGTGAAATTCGCTCACGTGAAGCCTGTTTAGCCTCATCTCGTTTAGCCACTGAATTAGCGATAAAACATAAATCTCGCCTTCATGTTTTACATTTAACCACTGCTGATGAGCTTTATCTTTTTGAGAAAAATAAACAACTTGCCGACTTAAAAGGCGCGAATATTACCGCGGAAGTTTGTGCTCACCACTTATTTTTTAATGATAGCGATTACGATAAACTTGGCAGCTTAATCAAGTGTAACCCTGCGGTGAAGAAAGCCTCTGATCAGCAGGCTCTTATAAAAGCGGTACAAGACGATGTTATTGACATCATTGCTACAGATCACGCGCCGCATACGTGGGATGAGAAACAAGCACCGAGTTACTTCAAAGCACCATCAGGTTTACCATTGGTTCAACATGCATTAGTTTCTGTATTAGAACATTATCATAATGGTCACTTCAGTCTTGAGAAGATCGTCCAAAAAACCAGTCATGCTGTTGCTGAGCGCTACCAACTAAAAGATCGCGGTTATTTACGTGAAGGTTATATGGCTGACTTAACGCTTATCGATTTAAATAACCCTTTCACAGTTAATAAGGAAAACGTTCGTTATCACTGTGGTTGGTCACCGTTTGATGGTTATACTTTCCAGTCTCAAATTGCAGGTACTTGGGTTAATGGCAACCATGTGTTTGATGGAGACAAATTCGTTAACAATCAGATCGGCCAACGATTGGCATTTGATAGGTAACTAATTATATACTCGTGAAACCTGAAAGTGCAGGATTTCAGCGTTGATTACTCTTTGTTGCGAAAGCTTAGATTAGCCCGCTAGTTCTGCACTTTCGCGCCTCGAATAATGCAACGCTAAATAAGCCCTGAAAGTTGTACCTTCAAGTATCACGAGTATAGTGAAAGTCTCTCAAATTGAGGGGCTTTTAATAATAAAACAATCCAGCTACACAAAGCTTCGATTAAAACAAGGAGACAACGAAGGTAAGGTTTTCAACTCTTGCATATAAGCAATTAATTTTGCAGAAAACTCAAATGAACTTTCTCCGCTAGTCCCTTGTTGAATACTCAAAGAATGCTCACTCATCATCAAGAACATCTCAATTGCTTCGGGTTTGTTCTCACATAAATAATCAATAATAAAATAACGTAACAAGCACGCGCTACTTGAAAAAGAAAAAAGAGACTTGTGATGTTCAGAATACTGCTGGTATAAAGAAGGTAAGTCATTAGCTAAGAAAGATTGATCTAAAAACTGACGGGATGTTAATTGTGCTTTAGCATACTTATGAAGATATTGGTTTAATGCCGTCATACTCGCTCGTATGTTATTTTCATCAAATAATTCAGGTGGTGTTTCGCAACGTGGGGCTTTTAATTCTGGTTTGTTCAAAGAGCGGATTACCGCTTCTCTACTCTCGACTGAAGTCGTACATAGTTTCATTAATGCATCATGTATTGCTAAGAGATTAAGCCTTATTGGTGGCGCAGTCTTCGTTAGTCTAGCTTGATAATAAATAGCAACATAAATCATCAAAAAGCCATTTACATTCAAGCCATTTATTTTGTCATCATTGTTTGTTATACCATCATTAAAAATGATGACAGGATGCTGTTGATTCTTTCTGCATTGGGCAATAGTTTCAGCCGTGACCTTGCCGAGAAAAGGGATTAAGCTGACAGCTTGATGACATTCAAATGACAATACAGCTTCGACTGCTTCAGGAAGAAGGATATAGAGCTTCGAACTTCTATAATCACTATTATCGTAAATAACAGTTTCGACAATAAAGCAACATCTAGATTTTTCCAATTTTTGTAAAAACTGATAACGCTCTAAATCAACGCCACTTACATAAGAGGAATTTATACTGTCTGAGATAGGCTCTATAAGCTCCACTTCGATTACATCAAACCTTTGCACCTTAGGATCTTCAAGAGCATCCTCCATTTTAAATTTATATTTACATGAAGATAATCTCCAATCATCAAGGATGGCTTTTCTTTCCCCAGCGTTGTTATCAGATTTTAAATCTAAAGCAGCCCAACTTAAACAAGGAAATGCTGTGTCCCCTGAGTTTATTACCGTTTTAAAACTTCTTCTTATCGCTATTAAGGCAGAGATATTTATGTATTGTCGACAAGTGATTTTATCTTCTAAATAGAGCAGAGCTGCAACATTTTCAGCTCCCTCACTCATGAAAATTACCGCATTAAAATCATATTGATTTATTGCTTTTTCCATTGCGTCGACTTGAGCTGGAGGGATGTCTATGAGTGATTTTGAAAGTTTTCTAACGCTATCTACATGCTGGGCTAATTCATTAAACTTAGAAGTTTGAAATAACTTTTGCCGCTCGACTTGAAACGCCATCAAGTGAGCTTCAGGAGTTGCAGTTGACTGAGGGGACATATTAGATAGATCAGAACGAGTTATAGCCATAATAGCAATGCTAAATGAAATCGAATAGGTTTGATTGTAAA
>JBMYXI010000070.1:0-16984 GCA_049608225.1 Parashewanella sp. | reverse complement strand
AGAACTAGCGGGCTAATTTAAGCTTTCACAACAAAGAAGAATCAATGCTGAAAAGCCCACATAGTGCGAGTTTAATAGTCATTTATGCTGCGTTACTTGTTCTTAAAATAGAACAACTATTACTGCGGACAAGTGCCTTACCTAAATGACTATTAATTCTCGCTGAAATACTGCACCTGCAGATATCACGAGTATAAGTATTCAATGTTACTGCTCACAAAGCAGTAACTATCTTGACGGTTAAGTCACGACTTGAATCCTTGAAGACCGGAAGAGAGGAGCTTGACACATAGAAAATGAGTTGATGTTCCACTTCCGCGAAAATTCCATTTTAGCGCGAGAAAATCTTTATTTTAATTATTACTGTTGTCGTTAATTAAGATAAAGACTTAAAAGTTAAGGAGCCGCAAATTGCGACTCCAATACAGTTCCAACGAAGATGAATTCGATTAGAAGTTGTATTTAGCAGTGAAGATAACTGCATCGTGATATGTTGCTGTACCTAGCTTTTGGTCAGCATAACGATATTGGATACCAGCAGTGAATGACTTAGTTGCATTCCACCAAAGTGAAACCGCACCGTTATGGCCCATTTTGTCTAGACGTCTTTTACCGTTAGTTCCACGGAACTGATCTTCACGAGCAAACTCTGTTTCATGCCACTGACTTACCATGAAGTCTTGACCAGCTGCTTTGAAGTTGTAGCCTAAAACCCAACCTGCCATATAACCGTTAAAGCCTGAACCTGCAAACTGATGGTTTTCGTAGTGAAGACCGATGAAAGGCTTCATCCAAAAACCAGAATCAGTATTGATGTCATAGCTTGTACCAAGTACTACGTTTTGATCGAAGAAACCACCACGAGCTACGGTTAAACTGTAGATGTGACCATAAGCGTTCCAGTTCGTTTTACCGATGTTATAAGCGATAGAACCTTTAGCAGCAATACGGAAAGATCTTGGTACAGTACCTTTGAACTTTCTTTCAGAAGTATTGATGTTTTGTGCGTTTTCAAAATCCACGAAACCGTACACATCACCCCAATCGTAACCTGCACCGCCTTCAAGCTCTAAATAGAAGAAATCTGCTTTATGACCACCACGACCTTCTTCAGCAGGGTTAGTACGAGACTCTGCTTTTTCAGTCCAATCTAAGTAGTTAACTGACGCACTCATAAATCCGTAATATTGTTCTGCTTGAACAGAACCCGCAGTCATTGCAGCAGCAGTTGCACCAGCTAAAGCTAACATTTTAACGTTTTTCATCATCAACCCCATTTTCTATGGTATTGCTGCCTTTAATGGCAGCTTGTTTTTGGCGTTTGCATTTTACCTTTCCAGCGTTAAATCTCAATATGAAAAGGCACAAATTCAAACTTAAAATTCTTAAATGTGAACGAAATCGCACTTTTGATTCTCAGTTTGTTATCAGCTTGTTAGCTCAGTGTTTACCGAACTCCAGCCGAACGAGGTTCTATCCCCTTAACGCCATTGAATAAACAAAAGTGAAAAGTTGAAATATGGTTAATTAACAGGTTTTTTGAACTAGATTACTGTTTAAAAACAGTGAAAGAATCGCAGCGACTTATGAAGCCGCTGCGTTACGCATTACAATGCTAGGAATAGACCTGCAATTGTTGCACTCATAAGGTTTGCCATTGAACCCGCGATTACCGCGCGCATACCTAGACGAGCTAAGTCATGACGACGGTTCGGAGCCATTGCGCCCAAACCACCTAACAAGATTGCGATTGAAGAAAGGTTAGCGAAACCACATAGAGCGAAAGAGATAATCGCTTTAGTACGATCAGTCATTGCTAGACCAGTTTCTGCAACTGCTTTGAAACCTTCAGCTGAAGAATCAAGCATATAAGGAGCAAAGTTCAAGTAAGCAACAAATTCGTTAACAACAATCTTTTGACCGATGAATGAACCCGCAACAAATGCTTCGTTCCAAGGTACACCAATTAAGAATGCTAATGGCATGAATAGGTAACCAAGAATGAGCTCAAGGCTAAGACCTTCAATACCGAACCAACCACCGATACCGCCCAACATACCGTTAATCATTGCAATTAGACCAACGAAAGCAATCAACATTGCACCAACGTTAAGCGCTAAGTGTAGACCTGAAGCAGCACCTGCAGCTGCAGCGTCTAATACGTTAGCTGGCTTGTCAGGATCTTCAGGAAGATCTTGCATGTCATCTTTAACTTTTTCAGTTTCAGGGTGCATCAGCTTAGCCATTAATAGACCACCTGGCGCTGCCATGAACGATGCCGCAACTAAGTATTCAATCGGTACACCCATTTGCGCGTAACCCGCTAATACAGAACCAGCGATTGAAGCTAAGCCACCAACCATGATTGCAAATAGCTCAGACTGAGACATAGTTGGAATAAATGGACGAACGATCAATGGTGCTTCTGTTTGACCAACAAAGATGTTAGCAGTCGCAGACATTGACTCTGTACGGCTAGTACCCAATGCTTTTTGTAAACCACCACCGATGATACGGATAACCCACTGCATAATGCCTAGGTAGTATAAAACCGCAATCAATGATGAGAAGAAAATGATGATTGGTAATACGTTGATAGCGAAGATGAAACCAACTTTAAACTTCGCAAGATCACCGAATAGGAAACCAATACCACTTTGTGAGAAACCAATCACGCTAGATACACCGTCAGAAACGGCTTTCAAAATATCTTTACCAACTGGTACGTATAGTACAAAACCACCAAACGCAGCTTGAATCGCTAACGCGCCACCAACGGCACGCGTAGAAATCGCTTTTCTATTATTAGATAGGAGGAAGCCTATCCCAAGTAGGACAAAAATGCCTACTATGCTCATTATAATATCCATGAATCATCACCCTAAATTAATTGTTAACGTTTTATATTTATGTTGTTAACCAACCCATTTCGGGAATAGATTATACCTGAGCAAAATGGAAAAATCGTTGCATTGATCAAATTTTTAGAACTAACCACCTAGAATATTAAGAGGGAAATAACCAAATCAAACCAACGTTCAAAGTTTTACTGTTATTTTTCAAAAAGTTGATAGAAGCACCTCTCATTTTGTTCCGAAATCAGAACAGGTGTTTTTTCAGTAAGGATTGCCATTTTTGTGACCAAGTCACAGATTAAAAGAGGGGTATTTCGTGATTCAGGTCGACCTTTCGGTAACATTGAGGGAGAATCAGTTTCTAAGATAAAGTTATTTAATGACAATTCCGTGACACATTGAGCAAGTTTATTCACTCCTTCATTTAATAACAGTCCACCAACACCCAATTTAAACCCAAGTTCTATGTATTTTTTTGCAACGTCAATGTTACCATAAAAGCCATGGATCACCCCACCGAATTTAAATTGATGCTTTTTTAATAACAGCTGTACTTCGTTATGTGATTTTACTGAATGCACGATCAGAGGCATTTTAAACTGATTGGCTAAAACGATTTGCGCTTCGAAAATCACAAGTTGCTGCTGCCAGTTTTGCTTTTTTATCTTATCTAGTCCGCATTCCCCTATTGCCACAAAGTTTGCCTCAGTAACAAATGCATTAACAATGTGTTCGAGTTCTGAAATATCAGACTTATTATTAGTCGCAAACCAAGGGTGAATACCCAGTGAAAATAGACAATCATATTGCTGGGCAATCCGTATTTGTTTTTGCCAATGTTGAGGTGAAATTGCCGGGATAAGTACTTTTGTTATGCCATGTTGATGCATTTTAGTAAAGAGTTCAGCTCTATCGTGATCAAATTCCTCCAGATCTAAATGAGCATGGCTGTCAATTAACATCATGGCTTATACCGTTCATTAAAATAACTTAAATTATACGCCCTATTGCCCCCAAAAAAAGACCGCATACTTAGGTAAAGTAATGCGGTCAGATTTAATCTAAGAAGCATCTAGGTTTATTCACGATGAAACAAAATTTAGTGTTCTCGTGTTTTAGCAAAGTCGATATCAGGATATCGTTCCATCGAAATATTTAAATTCACCATAGTCGGCGCAATGTAAGTTAAATTGTCACCGCCATCTAGCGCTAAATTAGTGCTGCACTTTTTACGGAACTCTTCAAGCTTACGCTCATCTTTGCAGTAAACCCAACGCGCGGTAGCAACACTGATAGATTCGTAAATCGCTTCTACGTTGTATTCTGTTTTCAATCGCCCAACAACAACTTCAAACTGAAGTACACCAACTGCGCCAACAATCAAATCATTGGTATCAAGAGGACGGAATACTTGCACCGCACCTTCCTCAGACAATTGCACTAAGCCCTTAAGCAATTGCTTTTGCTTAAGCGGATCACGTAAACGGATGCGACGGAATAATTCTGGCGCAAAGTTTGGCACCCCCGTAAAGCGCACCATTTCACCTTGAGTGAAGGTGTCACCGATTTTAATGGTGCCATGATTATGCAAGCCAATAATATCGCCAGGATAAGCCGTTTCAGCACGTTCACGATCGCCAGCCATAAAGGTCAACGCATCACTGACATTGATATCCTTACCTAAGCGTACATGACGCATCTTCATGCCTTGTTTGTATTCACCAGAGCAAATACGCATGAACGCAACTCGGTCACGATGCTTCGGATCCATGTTCGCTTGAATTTTGAATACAAAGCCTGAAAATTTTGCTTCCGTTGGTTCAACATTACGTGTTTCTGTTTCACGAGGTTGTGGTAACGGTGCCCACTCAACCACACCATCAAGCACATGATCGACACCGAAATTACCTAATGCTGTACCAAAATAAACAGGCGTCATTTCACCTTTTAAAAAGGCATCGTGATCAAACTCAGGGCAAGCACCAACGACTAGCTCTAACTCTTCACGCAAATCATCAGCATAAGAACCTATTGCTTCATCTAATTCAGGATTGTCTATGCCTTTGATGATTTTCGAATCTTGAATAGTATGTCCCATTCCCGTTTGATAAAGAATCGTCTCATCACGCAAAATATGATAAACGCCTTTAAACTCTTTACCGCAACCTATTGGCCAAGTGATCGGCGAGCATGAAATTTTAAGAACCTCTTCAACTTCATCCATCAATTCGATGGGATCACGAATATCACGATCGAGTTTATTCATGAAGGTTACGATTGGCGTATCACGCAATCGAGTAACATCCATCAATTTAATGGTTCGTTCCTCTACACCTTTCGCTGAGTCAATTACCATTAAACAAGAATCAACCGCGGTCAGCGTTCGGTAAGTATCTTCCGAGAAGTCTTCGTGACCAGGGGTATCCAATAGGTTCACTAGCGCATCAGCATAAGGAAACTGCATAACTGATGTGGTGATCGAAATACCACGGTCTTTTTCCATTTCCATCCAGTCAGATTTAGCATGCTGACCCGACTTTTTACCTTTAACTGTACCTGCTTTTTGCAGCGCTTGTCCGAAAAGTAATACCTTTTCAGTAATGGTTGTTTTACCCGCATCTGGATGCGAAATAATCGCAAAGGTGCGACGCTTTGATACTTGTTCAGTGATCAATGAATTCGACATGAAATTAGTTCTTATGAATATAAAGCTGAAAAAACGCCCAACTTTATGATGATACAAAATTGGGCGTTATTCTCGCTGATTTAAAGTACAGATACAATGTTTGATCGTAAACAGAACAACAATTGTGAATGCACCAAGTAACGGTTGATAAGCGTTGATGTTTTGCTATAAAAAACTAATTCTGACTTTCAAGTGCTGCTAATTCAACACTGGCAAATCGATATTCAATAAAGTCAAAAATATCTGTGGCTAAGGCGAGTCGAAACCAATTTTCTGCCTGTCGGTTATTCCCTAAAAACTGTGCTTGCTTACCAAGGTAAAAGTACGCTTCGCATAAACGTTCGGTATATACCTTCTGACTGTGTTTATTCGGTAAATCTTGTTTGGCTTTTTCAAGCAGTTCTGTCTCTGAGTATTTGCCGAGATAAAAATCTACTAATGTTGATGACCATTCGTTGTCATCAAGTTGTTGCCTGTGTTCATTCAGCGTCATTAACGCAGCCTCTGGCGAATTTTTTTGCTCTGCAAGATACAACCACAAAGAACGATAGCCATCTTCAGGCGAGACTAGATAAAAACGTTGCAGATCGGAAACCGCTAAGTTAATACGCTGCCCATAATAAGCGGCGATACCTCGGTTCAATAAGGCGTAATCATAATCAGGGGCGAGCTCTAACACAGAGCCAAACGCTTCATAAGCGCTGTCATAATCGCCTTCGATAGTGGCATAAATGCCCAAGAAATTATAAGCATCGGCTAATTTAGGCTCGAATTTTAGCGCTTGTCTGAAGTCGTAACGAGCAAGCAGTCTTAACCCGACTTTGTCATATAAAACACCTCGCCCGTAGTGCAAGCGAGCACGTTCGTTTTTCTTCAATTTAGCTCTCGCTAAGATATCAGTGGATTTAGCAATTTCTAATTCAGTTTGATAAGCAGGACTTAGTGGCGCGACCAGTAATTGAGATTGGTTTGATGAAGATAAAGAAGTACAAGCCGTTAACACACTCAAACATCCCAGTGTTAACAGAAAACGCAAGTTTGATTTCATTCAGATAAAGTCCTTGATATTACTCTTTTCTGAATCATATCAAGTCATCCAACAAACAGCTATACCCAAAGCCTCACAACCCTATATTCCAGAAGCGCTTCTGTTACCTTATCGCGTTAATAATGCCCCATAAAAAAAGAGACCCTGAGGTCTCTTTTTTTATTTACTGCATAACCAAGCGGGCTTATTCTGCTGGATCAGCTTCAGCTTGTGGTTTCGCTTCTTTAATAGAAAGACGTACACGACCTTGTCTGTCGACTTCCATTACTTTCACATCCACTTCTTGGTTCATTTGTAGATGATCAGCAACGTTAGCAACACGCTCTTCACTGATCTGTGAAATGTGAACTAAACCGTCTTTACCAGGCAAGATGTTAACGAATGCACCAAAATCAACAATGCGGATCACTTTACCTTTATAGATACGACCGACTTCTACTTCAGCAGTCAATTCTTCAATACGACGAATCGCCTCACGAGTATCATCACCGCTTGAAGAAGCGATACGTACTGTACCATCATCATCCAGCTCAATTGTGGTATTGGTTTCTTCAGTTAGCTGACGGATAACCGCGCCACCTTTACCAATGACGTCACGAATTTTCTCTGGGTTAATTTTGATAGTGGTA
Organism: Parashewanella sp.; assembly: GCA_049608225.1. Taxonomy (GTDB): domain Bacteria; phylum Pseudomonadota; class Gammaproteobacteria; order Enterobacterales; family Shewanellaceae; genus Parashewanella. Next base: position 9,766 of record JBMYXI010000070.1, on the reverse strand, counting down.
ATACGTGGTGCGTGATCAGAAATATCTTCACGGTGAGAACCAATCGCTTCATCCATCACATTCAAGATATGAACGCGTGCGCCCATTGCTTGTTGCAATGCAATATCCATGATCTCTTTGGTAATACCTTCAATCTTAATGTCCATTTGCAGTGCAGTAATACCATCACGAGTACCTGCTACTTTAAAGTCCATATCACCTAAGTGATCTTCGTCACCGAGAATGTCAGAAAGCACGACAAAATCATCGCCTTCTTTAACCAGACCCATTGCGATACCTGCAACAGAAGATTTAATTGGTACACCAGCATCCATCAACGCTAGAGACGTACCACAAACAGACGCCATTGAGCTCGAACCATTTGATTCTGTGATCTCTGATACAACACGTACTGCATATGGGAATTCAGCTTCGGTTGGCATAACCGCGTTAATGCCACGCCATGCTAGCTTACCGTGACCAATTTCACGACGCTTAGGTGAACCTACCATACCCGTTTCACCTACTGAGTATGGCGGGAAATTATAGTGCAGCATAAAGCGGCTAGTCTTTTCACCCATGATGCTATCAATCTTTTGTGCATCACGCTCTGTGCCTAATGTTGCTGCAACCAATGCCTGTGTTTCACCACGAGTAAACACAGCTGAACCGTGAGTACGAGGAAGCACACCCGCTTGAACGTTTAGACCGCGTACCATATCAGGTTCACGACCATCAATACGAGGTTCGCCACGAATAATACGACCACGAACAACACTCTTTTCTAAACTGCTTAATAAGTTATCAGCTTCACTTAAATCAACATCTGCATTTTCAGCAACCAATTGCTCTTTCGCATTATTTTTCAGTTCAGCAACCGCATCACGACGCTCATGTTTTGCAGTAATTTCGTAGGCTTTACCCATTGCATCTTCAGCAAAGGTTTTAATTTTTGCATACAAATCTTCATCTTTCGCTGGTGCTTCCCAAACCCACTCAGGCTTGTTAACTTCTGCTTTAAACTCATTGATGGCATTAACAACAACCTGCTGTTGCTCATGACCATAAACGACCGCACCAAGCATGATTTCTTCAGGCAATGCTTGTGCTTCAGACTCAACCATTAACACTGCAGACTGCGTACCAGCAACAACAAGGTCAAGCTGGCTTTCTGGTAGTTGATCAACGTCTGGGTTTAAGATGTACTCTTCACCCGTATAACCAACGCGCGCAGCACCTAGTGGACCGTTAAATGGAATACCTGAAATCGATAATGCAGCAGAAGTACCGATCATTGAAATAATGTCTGGTTGAATTTGTGGGTCAACAGACACGACGGTAATAATGACTTGAACTTCGTTAATGAAGCCATTCGGGAATAATGGACGAATTGGGCGGTCGATAAGACGTGCGATCAGAGTTTCGTCTTCCGATGGACGACCTTCACGCTTGAAGAAGCCACCTGGAATTTTACCCGCAGCATACGACTTTTCTTGGTAGTTAACCGTTAATGGGAAGAAACCGCGACTTGGGTCGCCTTCTTTTTTACCCACAACAGTCACTAATACCGTGGTATCGCCCATGCTTGCTAGCACTGCAGCGTCCGCTTGACGTGCAATTACGCCAGTTTCCAAAGTAACGGTATGCTGACCGTATTCAAAACTCTTTACAATAGGATTCACTTGACCCATTCCTTAAATTAATAACCTTGATTTCGCGCGATAGTATATACCTATCCCTGTCATACATGAAGTCGCAATGTTCAATTATTCGATCGCATCTTCATAAAGCACCTATACTTTAAATCCCAGCCTGAACAAAAACTTAATGATTTAACAAGATAGAGTATTAAGGATGATACTTAAGCGCCACTCGCTGACATGGAAGCAAACGTATTTGGTACTTGTTACAGTATTATGTTTTGCGACAACTATTTTTTGTATTGAGCTAATATCGAGTTTAATTACAGAAAAACAAAAAATAGTCCAACAAAAAAAACAGCTGATCAATGGCTTTCAAGATTTAGCAAGCGAACACGCTCAAACCAGTGATATCCAGTGGGCGGAATACATAATTGAGCGTTCATTAAACCAAGCGTGGGTCAGCGCGGCGCACATCGAACTCAGCAGCAACGGACAGCAAATCAGCGCCAGCAAACCAAACAAGCAGCCAAACAAGATCATCGATGAGCTTTCTCTGCTCCTGCTATCGAATCTTCCTGAAGATCCTGAATTAATCTATCGTTATTCGGGCTTGTCGGTGGAAAAAGTAAGCTTAAGCAACCAAGTCGCGCCTTTTGCACGACTCAGTCTTAGCTACAATAGACAATTAATTACAAAACAACTGATACAACATCTAAAACGAATTTTTACAATAACTATGCTCAGTGCGTTAGTGCTCACCATAGCCCTATCATATGTATTTCACCATTTTCTTACATTGCCAATCATAAAACTCAGCGAAGCAATTGAAGAAATTAATCCAGACGATCCTAAAGATAAGCTATTGCCAAACGTTCAATACCATAAAAAAAATGAACTTGGCGGCTTGGTCTCGAAATTCAACCAAATATTGCTGCAATTTGATACCACTCAAGTAAAGTTGCGCAAACTGGCGACTAAAGATCCGCTTACCAACCTTCCCAATCGAACCTTGTTACTCGAATCAATCGCAATAGCAATGCAAAGGTCGAGAACACAGCGTCGTAATTTTGCCATTCTATTTATTGATTTAGACCGTTTTAAAACAGTCAACGACTCACTCGGTCATACCTTAGGAGATCGATATTTAATCAGGATTTCTCGCGTGCTAAAGCGATTTATAGGTGAGCGTGGGACTGTCGCCCGCATTGGCGGTGATGAATTTGTCATCCTAGCAAACGACATACAAACCCCAACACAAGCAGCAGAATTAGCCAATAAACTACTTAAACAAATCAAGAAGCCATTGCAGCTCAATGAACACTTACTGCACCCCAATGCTTCTGTTGGAATTTCTTTATTTCCAGAGGATGGCCGTACGGCAGAAAATTTAATTCATCATGCTGACACCGCTATGTATAGCGCCAAAGCCAAAGGGCTAGGAAATTGGTCGTTCTTTAGTAAAAAAATGACCGAAATCGCCACTACCACACTGAAAATTGAGACTGACTTGCATTATGCGCTTAGACATAAGCAGTTTTCTTTGTTTTATCAACCCAAAATAAACTTAAAAACGGGTGAACTCTCTAGTTGTGAAGCCTTGATCCGCTGGCATAAAGGCAGCAAATTAATCTCTCCAGCTAAATTCATCCCAATCGCAGAAGAATCAGGCATTATCATCAATCTCGGCAAATGGGTGATCAAACAAGCCTGCAAAACCTTAGCAGCTTGGAAAAAAAGGCACAATACTGTACCAAGAATCGCTGTAAATGTCGCCGCAAAACAATTTATTGATCCCACGCTGGTGTCATTCTTTCAAACCATGATATCTCACTACAATATCCCAGCAGAGTTACTGGAAATTGAAATTACCGAAGGCTCGTTTATTGACGATATTCAAATGGCTATCGATAAAATTGAACAACTAAAAAGGCTGGGATTTAGGATAGCTATCGATGACTTTGGCACCGGTTACTCATCACTGTCTTACTTAAAAGTATTGCCTGTTGATACATTAAAGATCGATCGCGCTTTTATCGAAGGATTACCAGAAAATGATGCCCTTGCTTCAACCATTTTAATGCTTGGAAAACAGATGAACTTTGAAATTGTTGCGGAAGGGATCGACGAGAAAAACCAATTAAACTGGCTAAAGCAGCACGATTGTCAAACAGGGCAAGGTTTTTTATTTAGTCGCCCGTTAAATCAAGCAGATTTTGAAGAGCAATATTTATCTCCCAGACAAACAACGCTAGATATTTGTTAAAAATTACTACGGAATAAACTGATCATTAAGCTAGCTTAATGATCCTTGATCCTATTTTTCTGAGATCTAACATTAACGTATCACTTAATTTATCCCCTTAATATATGGCTTCTACTTCGACTGAGACTCAAAGCCTCCAAACAGTGCATGATTGTTATGCTATACCAGGACTATGGATTGCCTCAGAGCCGCAAAGTCCAACTTGCAGTGAGGCTCAACATGATCCCAGCCTCAACAGTCAACATCTTGATTTTCAAGAGCAAGTCGCCCAACAAGTATGGCAACAAGCATTTTGGTGCGACACTCCAGTTCTACATATTGGTAAAAACTCCTATCGGTTAGAAAATGTCATTCCTGATAAATACACTGCGGCTAACAAAGTTGCTTATGTCAGAGCCATACCCAGCACTCAAGTACAGGGATCTTTTAAAGATTTTGTTACTGGAGGGGTTGAGAAAAAAATAGAACAAGCACTTGTCCTTGAAGGAGTCGTCCCTGTTAGCATAAATAGAGAAGCTTTATTGAAAGAAAATAAACAATACACTGACAAAAGCAAAGAATATAAAAATACAGAAAACGAAGAGTTAGAACTAGGATTCAAAACCCAAAGTGGTTGCACTAATGGCGAACGAGTGGGAGTTGAAGCAGAAGAAAACGATTATTTAATAGTGGACCATCATCAAGTCAGCCGAGAGCTAACACAGGAGGAAAACGACAACTGGTTTCACATCAAAATCGAACCATCAGAATTGCAAACACATTCAGCCTTGCCTACACAGGAAAACCATGAAGCTCTAAAGTTTGTCGGCAACGCAATGACCACTTCTTTGGCTGCACATTTAAAAACGGAAATAGGACAAGCTAATCTCATTCAAATAGCAAAGCTAGAGAGAGTTGAGTTTGCACGATTCCCAGACGAATTATCAAGAACAAACCCTTTCAGCCCGAGTTATTATTGTCCAGTGACAGGTGTGAAGTTAACGCCTTTGAATACGGTAAAACTAGCAACACAAGCAAATGGAAATTGGTTAATATCAAGAGTGGGTGTCAGAAGTTTATTGTTTGGCAATAGGACAAATATTACCTCATGTCCTCTCACTCGTCAGGATGTAACAGCAGGTGAAGTTACGCAAGCAAAAGCAGATGATAGAAGTGTTTTCAAGCAAAGTGTTATGACTAGAGCTATAAAATTCATAACAGTAAAAACGTCTTCGCAAGCATGGAAGTTAGCTTTGAAATATGTATAAAAAAGAGGCTAGAAAGCCTCTTTTTATTAATCCAGTTTAAAGCATCGATTAACGACGTAGACCTAACTTTTGGATTAGAGCAGTATAACGAGCAACGTCTTTACGCTTTAGGTAAGCAGTCAATTTACGACGAGAACTAACCATACGTAGAAGACCACGACGAGAGTGATGATCGTGGATGTGTTCTTTAAAGTGAGATTGCAGGTGGTTGATTTGAGCAGTCAACAGAGCAACCTGTACTTCAGTAGAACCAGTATCGTTTGTACCGTTACCAAATTCAGCAACGATTTTCGCTTTTGCTTCAGCACTTAGTGACATGAAGATCTCCAAAAATAATATGTAAAAAGAACTTGAGCCGATCACTAACTCAGCACAAGGAGCGCGAATACTACCGTAAATTTATGCTTCAGGCAAGACTATCAAACGTTTAGGCGCTAATAATCCGTCATCATTCATTGCTCCTATGCCGACAAATAGCTTTTGCTCACCAATGGTAATACGCACGGTTTGATCAGGCATCAGTCCCGGAGCTTGCATCGCTTGCCCTTGCATTACGTAAATCAACATCGATTCAGGTAGATTTATTTCAGGATATTGAAGTACTGCGGAATCCATTGGCAGCAAAACCTCATCCAACGCGGCAAACTTGTCACCATCAGACTCTTGTGCTTTTTCAGCGATCTGCTGCAACTGCTCAAGTGTGACAATGCTCTCATAAGGGTAATCAGCAACATGGGTTCGACGTAACATGATCACATGCGCCCCGCAGCCTAACAGCTCACCGAGATCATCAATGATTGTGCGGATATAAGTGCCTTTCGAGCAATGAATGTCCAATGTTAGCTCATCGCCCTCAAGAGAGATAAACTGTAAATCATAGACTGTGATTGGTCTTGCTTCACGAGGTACCGTTTTGCCTTCGCGCGCGTATTTATATAAAGGCTGACCTTGGTACTTAAGCGCTGAAAACATTGATGGCACTTGCTCAATGTCACCACGAAAGGTGTCCAGTGCACTTTGCAATTGCTCGTTGGTGAAATTAATCTCACGAGTTTGCACAATTTCACCATCGGAATCACTGGTGTCTGTTCGTAGCCCTAATTTAGCAGTAACCAAATAGCGTTTATCAGAATCTAACAAATGCTGTGAAAACTTAGTGGCTTCACCAAGGCAAACAGGCAACATACCTGTCGCAAGTGGATCTAATGCACCAGTGTGCCCAGCTTTATTGGCATTGAATAAACGTTTTACTCGTTGCAGGGCAAAATTTGAACTCATGCCAGTCGCTTTATCAAGCAGGACAATACCGTTAACTGCACGGCCTCTTGAACGACGAGCCATTACGCTTTTTCCTCAGTTTCTTCATTAGCAGTTTGATTGGTATCACCGTCAATGACTTCACCGGCTTTTTCTTTGTCTTTGATCACAATCTCGGTCACAAGGTTCGACATTCTCATGCCTTCAACCAGTGAACTGTCATAGACAAATTTAAGCTCAGGCATAACCCTAAGCTTCATGCGGCCAGCAACTAAGCTGCGGATATAACCTGAAGCTTTTGTTAATGCGGCAATTTTCATTTCAACTTGTTCTTGGTCTTCATCGAAAAAAGTGACAAAAACGCGCGCGAAACTAAGATCACGAGACACTTCAACATCGTTAACAGTAACCATACCGATGCGAGGATCTTTCATATCTCTTTGTACAACCACTGCTAACTCTTGTTGCAATTGTTGACCAATACGTCGAGTACGACTGAATTCTTTAGCCATAATTAATACTTCTCTTTAGAAAGCAAAAAAGGCGGCTAATGCCGCCCTTTTATAAATGAACCTTAAAGTGTTCTTGCGACTTCGATAGTCTCGAAGACTTCGATTTGGTCGCCTACTCTAACGTCATTGTAGTTCTTCACACCAATACCACATTCCATGCCGTTACGAACATCTTGAACATCATCTTTAAAGCGACGTAATGATTCAAGCTCACCTTCGTAAATAACTACGTTTTCACGTAATACACGGATTGGTGCACTACGCTTGATGGTACCTTCAGTAACCATACAACCCGCAATTGCACCCAGTTTTGGTGATTTAAATACATCACGAACTTCAGCAAGACCGATAATTTCTTGTTTGAATTCAGGTGCAAGCATGCCGCTCATTGCAGACTTCACTTCATCAATCAAGTTATAGATCACGCTGTAGTAACGTAAATCTACACTTTCAGCGTCAATAGTCTTACGCGCTTGTGCATCAGCACGAACGTTAAAGCCGACCATGATTGCATTAGAAGCAGCAGCAAGAGTTGCATCTGTTTCAGTTAAAGCACCAACGCCACGACCGATGATGTTTACTTTCACTTCATCAGTAGATAGCTTGATCAATGAATCCGCAATCGCTTCAAGAGAACCTTGTACGTCTGCTTTAAGGATGATGTTTAGCTCTGAAACTTCACCTTCTTCCATGTTAGCAAACATGTTTTCAAGCTTCGCTTTTTGCTGACGAGCAAGCTTAACATCACGGAACTTGCCTTGACGATATAAAGCAACTTCACGTGCTTTACGCTCATCACGAACGACTGTTGCTTCATCACCTGCTTGAGGTACACCAGAAAGGCCTAAAATTTCAACTGGAATAGACGGGCCAGCTTCTTTAATTGGTTTACCGTTCTCGTCTTTCATTGCACGGATTTTACCGTATTCAAGACCACAAAGAACGATATCGCCTTGAGATAGCATACCTTCTTGAACCAATACGGTCGCTACTGGACCACGGCCTTTATCAAGCTTAGATTCAATAACAACACCTGCCGCCATGCCTTCAGGAACGGCTTTAAGCTCAAGGACTTCAGACTGAAGCAAGATTCCTTCCAGTAGTTCATCAATACCTGTTCCTGCTTTTGCTGAAACATGTGCAAACATGTGCTCACCACCCCAATCTTCAGGCACAACGCCATGCTGAGACAGTTCATTCTTAACACGATCAGGATCGGCTTCTGGCTTATCAATTTTGTTAACGGCAATAATAAGCGGCACATCAGCTGCTTTGGCGTGCTGAATCGCTTCAATAGTTTGAGGCATAACACCATCGTCAGCGGCAACAACCAATACCACGATATCCGTAGCCTTAGCACCACGAGCACGCATTGAAGTAAACGCGGCGTGACCAGGAGTATCTAAGAAAGTGATCATGCCATTTTCAGTTTCTACATGATAAGCACCGATATGCTGAGTAATACCACCCGCTTCACCAGAGGCAACTTTTGCACGGCGAATATAATCCAGTAATGATGTTTTACCATGGTCAACGTGGCCCATGATAGTAACAACAGGTGCACGAGGCTCTAACGCTTGCTCACCATCACGATCAGACAGTACTTGATGCTCAAGTTCGTTTTCACGAGTTAGCACCACTTTATGGCCCATTTCCTCTGCAACTAATTGTGCAGTTTCTTGATCAAGCACTTGGTTGATGGTAACCATTGAGCCCATTTTCATCATTTGCTTAATGATTTCAGTAGCTTTTACGGCCATCTTTTGAGCAAGTTCAGCAACAGAAACCGTTTCACCAATCGAAATATCACGGTTTACCGCAGCAACAGGTTTGTTAAAGCCGTGAGCCATAGATTCTGGTGCTGTCGTTTTCGGTGCGCCTCTGCGACCACGATTGTTGTCACGACCACCACGGCCTTTCGCCTTTTTATTACGGCTGCGACGTCCACGACGCTCATCATCCGCATCAGACTTATCTTCAGCTGCACGTGCAACTTGAGAGGTCGTGATATGGTGATCTGCTGTTTTTTCTGCTTCTTTACGGCGACGCTCTTCTTCTTCCCAACGCTTAGCATTTTCTTCTGCAAGCTTGCGTGCCTTTTCAGCAGCTTCAGCGGCTTCTTCAGCTTGTTTCGCTTTGGTCGCTTCTTCTTGAGCAGCTTTTAACTTGTCTGCTTCTTTTTTTGCGTCTTCTGCTTCTTTGGTACTTTGCTTAGGCTTGCTTTCAGCTGCTTGCTTAGCAGCTTTTGCTTCTTTTTCAGCTTTTGCTTGAGCCGCTTTCTCTGCTTTGGCTTGCGCTTCAGCTTCTGCCTTTTGTTTCGCTTCTTGCTCTGCTTTTGCTTTTGCAGCCGCTTCAGCTTCTGCCTTAGCAGCTGCGGCCAGTTTTTCTTGCTCAGCTTGCTTAGCTAGTTCTGCAGCATCACGCTTAACAAACGTACGCTTTTTACGCACTTCAACTTTAACGTCTTTTGCTTGACCTGAACTGTTTGACACGCTCAAGGTCGAGACCGTCTTGCGCTGCAGTGTCATTTTTGTTGGTTGCTCATCGCCACCATGCTGCTTTTTTAAATACGTAAGTAAAGTATTTTTTTCATCTTCAGTTACGGTATCTGACTTTTGCTTGTTGATACCCGCTTTCGCAAACTGTTCGATCAACCGATCTACGTTTTTATCCTCGCGGATATCCGTCGCCAGTTTTTCTACTGTAATTTCTGTCATCAGTTAAACTCCCCCTGTTGATCGACTTATTCTTCATCGCCAAACCAACAGATGTTGCGGGCAGCCATAATCAGCTCACCAGCCTTTTCTTCTGTTAATTCTTCAATTTCGATCAAATCATCTACGCCTTGTTCGGCTAAATCTTCTA
>JBMYXI010000069.1:0-17572 GCA_049608225.1 Parashewanella sp. | reverse complement strand
TAACCTAAAAAATTAACAGCAGCAAATCAAAAATCTAATTGGGAACGCCCTCTAGTATCCACTTACTCTTTAATCAACCAGGAATTATCAGGGTAATGATCCTTTATTTTTGAGATTGCAAGATTTAGATCATCTAAGCTTACTTGTTTATTTTTCTGTAGAAGTTCTATTTCTATGGCCTTTGCATCAAATAAAACAGGCCAAATTGAATCAGAGATATCTCTTCTGAGTTCAATAATAGAATTTACTGAGTTCAATAATTCTGCCGCTTGCTTTATCTTTCTTTGATGAATAAGAATGTTTACTTGTTTCAACACAGCATCAAGACGATTTACCGATTGCTTTATCTCTTTCTTTCCCCATGGAAAGCTAGGAGCCTGCTGCTCCAAAGTCATTTTCGCTGTCAATGATAGCTCTATGGCATCTAACGCTGATTTATCGCTAAAATAACGCTCTCTTGAAGTTTTGGCGGAGTTTTGAGTCTCTGCTACTAAAAACTCAACAAAAGCCTCCTTGGAGGCTCTCTCAAACTCTACCACCTCTAATAGCTTGAGAAAGCCATTGCTAAATAACTCGTTAACTCTATCTGGCAGCACATCTTGCCCTGCAACAAAAAGTAAGTGATCTTTTTTAATTCTTTTTGCTACTAAAGCTGATTTTCTTGGCACCCAACCTAGCCTAGAGATGTATTCTTTTAATGTTTTAGCAATAACTAAAAGCGTTTGCTGATTTCGGGTGTCCTCAGGCAATAACAGATAAGTCTCGAACATACTTTGCGCCGTTGCCTGATACTCTGTTAGTAACCCTGCGTTGTATAGCGAAAATAACAATACTTCTTGAGCATGTAGTCTTTGTACTTGATTAACTTGAGAAGAACTAAATGCCAGTTCAACCCCTTGCCTAGCGCGTTCAAGACTTTGGGTTGGGCTATCAAAGGAATAAAATCCCGCCATCATTCTATAAAATTGAATATTATTGGGATGTGTAGAACCAACGATTTTCTGATGAAGAGATAATGCAGATTCCATCTGCTTTTTCCCTTCTCTAAAGTTATCAAGCTCGATGAAAGCCCTGCCGACTACAATCTGCTTTTTTAACACTTCGATCTGGTTATTTTGCTTACGGTAGTACTCAATGGACTGCTGAAGTGAAGTAATAGCTTCGTTAAACAACGGAATGTACTGGGTACTGAATACCTCTGGCTCAACTTGCTCAAAAGTAAATTCAATTCCAATAGGCAGCTGATTCATAATCGCACCGCCTAATGCACCAAGGATATTACCTTTTTTATTCTCGTCTAATTCTGACCAATATTCTTTCTTTATACGTCTTAATAACTCTACGTGCTCCTGCCCCATAGCACTTGGCATACTTTGATATAAATAGTATTTCACGCCATTTAAATACTTATGGTAAAAAAGCGCTTCATCAATGTTCGCAGGCACTCTTTTTCCATAATCCAATTTAATTTTATCAACTAAAATTGAAGTATCTTTTTGTATCTTTGCAAACTGATTAGAGTATAAATAAATCTCGACTAAATTCGCTCCAGCTTGGAATGCAATTGACTTAGACTTTAAGTTATCAACGCTCAGGACGACTGATTTATATAATTCACTTGCTTTTTTGATATCTCCAATTGACTCAAAGCTATGTGCCAGTGTTACTTTCAAAACAGCGATTGAATCTTTACCTAGTACTTTATCTTCTTCTACTAATTCTTGAGCGTTATTCAGTAAGTCTTTGGCCGATATGCTTTTACCATTAGTCTTTTTCAAATCAGCAAGCTCAAGCAGTTGACGAAATTTACTAATAACAAGGGCTGATTCGGCATTTGCTATCTTCAAAGCTTGATGTTGGAAAAAAAGGTTCGCGACAAGGTAAATCGTCAAAGCCAGTATGGATGAACCAATAAATGAAGATATAGGGTGACGTGCAAAGAAGAATTTTTTTACCGAATGTAATGCACCTAGATCATTGGCTTTAGTTACATAACCTTTTTGATAGGCAACAATGTCATTGCGTAACTCCAATACAGATTGATACCTATCCTTAGTATTTCTTGTTGCCATTTTATAAATAGCACTTAACTCTTTTATTTGGCTCTGAGTTAGTTGAGACGAGTTTATTAGATCTTTAAGGATCATGCCCAGTGAATACACATCACTGAGAACGTTCGGTAAATCCCCATTCAAAACTTCAGGGCTTGAATAATTGCTTGTTAGCGCCCTGACATATCCCGTATACGATAAAGTCAACTCTTCTGCATGTGAGTTAAACATTCTCGCTACGCCGAAATCTAAAACTTTTAATTGATTACTGTCTTCGACAATTATGTTGGATGGTTTCAAGTCGGCATGAATAACTTGCATTTGGTGTGCATAGTGAACAGCGGAACAAAGTTGAAGAAAGAGGTTTAAATTAGTGTTCACCCCTTCTTTTTTTATCGCATCGAGAAAAGACTTCCCTTTCACAAATTCCATAATGATAAAAGAGTAACCATCATCTGTTATACCTGCATCATAAACTTTACCGATATTTGGATGATTTAACTTCGCCATGAATGCAGCTTCACGTATTAGAGAGTCTTTACCTAAAACGTGTTCTAAGCGCTTATCTATTACCTTAATGGCCACTTGTTGTTCAAACTGTTTATCAGATCTGGAGGCAAGATATACATCTCCCATTCCGCCTTGACCAATTTTGCTTTCTATACAGAAAGCACCAATTGTGGTTCCTATGAAATCGGTCACTAGCTCACTAGATTCTTCAATTTTGGTATTCAAGAACTTAGTCCAATCATCATTTGAATTGGCCTGACTGTTTAAATCGCTCTCGATAAGTTTGTTGACTTCGTCTATTAACTCCTGATCTCCGTTGCAGGAATCGTGTATAAACTTTTTTCTGGAATCTGTCGGAAGGGTTATTGCTTTGGTAAAAATTTCATATAACGACACTGGAAACAACCTGATATCCATTCTTGGTCTAGAGAGCGAGCAAGCATATATTGAAATAGTTGCAGAATAAATAAAAAAATATGTGGTTTTTTTCTAAATTTTCGTACCTCCAGAAGCGCAAATGAATCAAGTAGCTTACGACTTACTTAACTCTCGATTTATTTTTGATTTCACTTAGAATTCAAGGAATGATGTATGAACTTTTATCGCACTATTCTTTCACTATCAATTGCCAGCCTATTAACTGCTTGTGGTGGATCTTCCAATGATGACAAACCTACCACCACTCCACCACCATCAGGCACAAACCCTCCACCAGTGACTCAAATTGAATATAAGGTAATTGATGGCTACTTAGCTAATGCTGAGGTTTGTATTCGAGCAACGGCAACCGCAGACTGTAATCTTGTTGGGAAAACTGACGAAAATGGTGTAATTAAAATTGCTTCAGATAAAAAAGGTCAGTTAGTTGCCACCATTAAAGCAGGTGAAACAACCGATAAAGATATCGTTGGTTTCGTGGGTAACAGTTATCAAATGGTTGCAGATATTTCGGCAAGTACACCCAACGTGATTACGCCATTCACGACTCTTGATGCTCTAGACACTAAAAAAAGCATGGATGATATTGCAGCTGATTTAGATCTACCTAAAGATTTACTAGCAGGAGATTATGTTGCTTCTGAAGCGGATAAAAGTGCTCACGTCCACGCTATCGCTCGTAGCTTTACAAAGCAGTTAGCGCCATCTGAGAAAGATAATGATGTGGCTCAATTACACACAGATGCGAAAGTGATCAATGATTACATTAACACTGAACTGGCAAACAACGATACTGATCTAGATACAGTTAATGTCACGATTGAAAATGGTAAAGCAGAACATGAAAAGAAAATCTCAAAATTAGAGGATTTTCTAGAAGGTCGCCCTTTATATTTTGCAAGCCTGAATTCTTATCACAGAAAAGACGAGGGTGTTTTTAAAGTTTCTCTTGCAGATGGAAAGATCATTAAAAATGGAAATGTAACAGGTTCATACTCCATAGATGGAGATATTTTAAAATTTGGTGATGAATCAGATAAATACATTTATACCAGTGACAATATTGCTCTAGCTGTACCACAAGAAAACGTCAAAGATTTGATATTGAGTTCACCTAACAATTTTGAACTTAAAGACGGTACTAGAGTAAAACCTTTTACTAAAGAAGAATTTGTAGGTAATTCTATTTATACTCTTTGGGATGATTCATTAAATCCAACACCAAAGCCATTTTTAGCATCGTTCACCTTCGCTGAAAGCAAAGTATCAGTAGATGATGGTAAAGAGTCTTTTGAAACAACTTGGTTTATTGAACGTGGTAAATTGATAATCGTTCTTCCTGAAGATAAAAAGGCCTCAGATAGAGAGCGTGGCCTCGAGCTTATACGTACAATTTCAAGCCCTGATGTGACTATTATCCATGATGTGGGTGCTCCGAACCGAGCCGAATCTTTAATGTTTAAAGATGAAAACCTTGCAAGAACTGTTCATAGCAAGTGGATATCAGCATCGAAATAATCTTTATAGATATAGTACAACTGTGCTTGGTTAAGCACAGTTGTGTTCTTCGATAACTAATACTTCCTAAAAAAGCTCGTAGCGTTAAAGTTTACGAGCTTTTTTATTGCCTATTTCCACACAGTGCAAACTCTGCCTGAGTTTCTTCTGATACAATGCCCACTATTGAATTTAGTAAGTTAAAGTACCTGATCATAAGTTGCAAAGAACTTAATCGACAGGCACTTATCAATAAAGGCGCATTATGGTTCGCGAGCATCAGGAAGAATTAAAAAAACAACTTTGGAATATCGCCAATACCCTTCGTGGCAATATGTCGGCAGACGACTTCCGTGATTACATTCTGGGACTTATCTTCTACAAGTACCTATCAGACAAGCTAAACCGCTACTGTGATGAGCTGCTTGCTGAAGATGGCATTACCTTTGTTGGCGCGGCTGATGATGAAGAGTTACTCAATGATCTGCGTGAAGAATGTATCGAAAACTTGGGCTACTTTATTGCGCCCCCGCAGCTTTTCTCAAGCCTAGCGGGGCGAGGTCAAAAACAAGAGTTTATTATCGATGAACTTGAGCGCACCCTCGCTGATATTGAACAATCTACCACCGCAGCAGACTCGGCTGATGACTTTAATGGCTTGTTTGAAGAGTTAGATCTTAACTCAAGCAAGTTAGGTAAAAACCCTGACGCACGTAACAAGCTCATCAGTCAGGTTTTGGTTCACCTAGATAACATTGACTTTCAACTGGAAAATACCGAAATCGATCTGCTGGGTGATGCCTACGAATACCTGATTGGTCAATTTGCCTCAGGTGCAGGTAAAAAAGCGGGCGAGTTCTACACCCCGCAACAGGTCAGTAAAATCCTCGCTAAGTTAGTGACCTTAGGTGATGCTAATGGTAATTTCAAAGCAGTTTACGACCCAACCTGTGGTTCGGGTTCATTGCTGTTACGTATTGCTCGTGAGCTAGATAGCGCAGGTAAACAAGGTAGCCACCAGCTAAAGTTCTATGGACAAGAGAAAAACCCAAGCACCTTCAACCTAGCACGCATGAACATGCTGATGCACGGTGTGCGTTACGACAAGTTTGATATTAAAAACGAAGACATCCTAGAGCACCCAATGCACCTAGATAAACGCTTTGATGCTGTCGTGGCTAACCCGCCATTTTCTGCCAATTGGAGCGCAAACGACCTGCACCTTAACGATGACCGTTTTAGCGATTACGGTAAACTTGCCCCTAAATCGAAAGCAGATTTTGCTTTTGTACTTCACATGCTCCACCAATTGAATGAAACAGGTACACTAGCCGTAGTCGTCCCCCACGGCATTCTATTCCGTGGTGCGGCAGAAGGTCATATCCGTAAGCACCTTATCGAGAAAAAGAACTACCTAGATGCTGTTATCGGTTTACCAGCGGGTATCTTCTTCGGTACCAGTATCCCGACTTGTATTTTAGTGCTCAAAAAGAGCCGTAAAAATGATGACAATGTGCTGTTTATCGACGCCTCTAACCACTTCGAGAAAAGTAAAGCGCAAAACCACCTACGTGATAGCGACGTTGACCGTATCATTGAGGCATACAATAAACGAGAGCAGCTTGAACCTGAAAAAGCCGATAAGTTTGCTTATGTTGCCACGCTCTCAGAAATTGCAGAAAACGACTACAACCTCAACATCCCTCGTTACGTTGACACCTTTGAAGAAGAAGAGCCTGTTGATTTAGATGCCGTAGCATCTGAACTTGCGAAACTGGAAACCAAGATGCACTCAGTGGATGCGGAAATTGCAGATTTTTATTCGCAGTTGAATATTAAAGCGCCGTTTGTGAAGGGCAAAGAGTAGTGGAGAGTGGAAAGTTGAAAGTTGAAAGTGAAAAGCTGTCCACTGCTGATTCTAGTGTTTCGATTGAGGAGAATGTGCCTAAGTTGAGATTTGGTGAGTTTGATAATCAATGGGAGCCGATACCGCTTGGTGAAGTAACCACATATTTGAAAGGCTTTGCGTTTAAATCGGAAGACTACCTGAGTAGTGGGCAAGCTGATTCGAGACTAATTCGAGTGTCAGACTTATCTTCAGCTTCAGTAAAGCTCGATAATCAGAAAGTTTTCCTTTCATCAGAGCTTGTGGAATCCTCAGCTAGGTACAAACTTCAAGACGACGACATATTAATTACAACAGTTGGATCAAAACCTGAGTTGAGAGAATCTGCGGTTGGAAGAGCAATCTACATTAATAAGGCTCACGGCTATCTGAATCAAAACTTGTTGATAATGAGAACAAAAGTTGAGCAATCACCTAAGTTTATATTTAGCCAATTAAATACTCCTCGATACATCAATCATATAACGAACATTCAGAGAGGGAATGCAAATCAATCCAACATCACTGTTGTAGATCTGTTCGAATATCGAGTTTCGACCACTATCCTCCCAGAACAAGAAAAAATTGCGGCTTTCTTATCAAAGGTTGATGAGAAGATCGCACTGCTCACCGAGAAAAAAGACAAGCTCATTGAGTACAAACGCGGAGTGATGCAGCAGTTGTTTAGTGGACAGTGGAAAGTTGATAGTGGAGAGTTGACCTTTACCCCACCGACACTGCGCTTTAAAGCCGATGACGGCAGCGAATTTCCTGATTGGGAGGAGAAGGTGCTCGGTGATGTAGGAAGTATTGTTAATGGATTAACATACAGCCCAGATAATGTTGTTGAAAATGGAACGTTGGTACTGCGCTCATCGAATATTCAGAATGATCAATTGTCATTTCGAGATAATGTTTATGTTAATGCTGACAAGTTCAATCCTGTGATGGTGGGAGATATTCTTATTTGTGTTCGTAATGGAAGCAAGAGCTTAATAGGGAAAAATGCACTAATTACTGTGCAGGCAGAAGGAATGGCTTTCGGTGCATTTATGACAGTGTATCGAAGTAAATATTCAGCTTATCTTCAACACTACTTTAAAACTGATGCCTATAAGCGAAATGTCCATCGAAATTTAGGTGCAACAATAAACTCAATTAATGGGGCAGATTTGAAAAAGTTTAAAGTAAGTATGCCCTCAACCGCAGAGCAGAACAAAATTGCCGTTTTACTCAATTCACTTGATATGAAGATACAACATACAATTTCTGCTCTTGAAAAAGCCAAAGAGTGGAAGCGAGGCTTATTGCAGCAAATGTTCGTTTAATTAATGGAAAGTTGATAAGTGATAGTTGATAGTGGCGTTATCAACTTTCAATCTTCAACTATCAACTATCAACTATCAACTATCAACTATCAACTATCAACTATCAACTAAAACAACTATCAACTAAAACAATTATCAACTAAATAAAGGTTCCCCATGGATGGTGTAATCAAAACAAAGTCATACAACTTCTCTTTGCGAGTCATTAAACTGTATCAATTCTTGCAAAGTGAAAAGCGAGAATATGTGCTTTCGAAGCAACTACTTAGAAGTGGTACTTCAATCGGAGCCTTAGTGCGAGAAGCTGAGCATGCTCAATCAAAAGCGGATTTTATCAATAAAATGAACATTGCTTTAAAAGAAGCCAACGAAACTGTTTATTGGTTGGAGTTGCTAAGGGACGCTGAGTACCTTTCGCAAAAACAAGCCCTGTCTATTATTCCAGATAGTGTTGAAATCCTTAAACTACTGGTTAGTATAGTAAAAACGAGTAAGCAAAACTTAAACAAATAACGATTTGCTCCTAGCTCTCAGCTTTTGCTTTTAGCTTTCAATTTTCAACTATCAACTATCAACTAAATATGACCCAATCAGAAGCCCAACTTGAAAAAGCACTAATCACACAGCTTGTTGCTGCCGATTTCAAATCGGTTGATATCGGCAATGCCGAAGCGCTAAAAGCCAACCTCAAAACGCAACTTGAAAAGGCCAATGGTATAACCCTAAGTGATCGTGAGTTTGAAAGTGTGCTCATTAAGCTTGAAAAGGGCAACATCTTTGATAAATCCAAACGCTTAAAAGGCAAAGTGGATGTCACTCGTGAAGACGGCAGCACCGAATACCTGACCTTGCTGTTTGATGATGCCAGTAAAAATCACTTTCAAGTCACCAATCAAATCACCATTCAAGGTACCTACGACAACCGCTACGATGTCACTTTGCTGGTGAATGGTTTGCCGCTGGTGCAAATTGAGCTCAAGCGCAGTGGCATCGAGATAGCCGAGGCGTTTAATCAAATTAAACGCTACGACAAGCATAGTTTTGGTGCCCAAGGCGGGCTTTTCAACTATGTGCAGCTGTTTGTTATCTCCAACGGGGTAAACACTAAGTATTTTTCCAATAACCGTGAGTTGTCGTTTAAGCAGACCTTCCATTGGACCGATGTAGACAACAACAAGATTAACGCACTGCCACAGTTTGCTGATGCCTTTTTAAATCAAGCGCATTTAACTAAGATGCTCAGCCAGTACATAGTACAAAATGAAACGGGCAAGTTCTTAATGGTGCTGCGCCCGTATCAATTTTACGCCGTTGAAGCGATAGTTAAACAAGTCAAAACCAGCGATAAACACGGTTATATTTGGCACACCACAGGCAGTGGCAAAACCCTCACCAGCTTTAAAACCGCGCAAACGCTCACCCAATTTGATGATGTTGATAAAGTCCTGTTCGTGGTGGACAGAAAAGACCTCGACTACCAAACCGCCAAAGAGTTTAACGCTTTCCTTAAAGGCTGTGTCGATAGCACTGATAATACTAAAAGCCTATTGAACCAGTTCCTTGGTAACGCTGAAAAAGGCAAAAAAGTTAACGAGAATAGAAACTCGAAACTGATAGTGACGACGCTGCAAAAGCTTAATAACCTTGTCACTAAAGCGCACTATAAAAAGCAAGTCGAGCACTTACGCCAACAGCGAGTGGTGTTTATTTTTGATGAGTGTCACCGCAGCCAGTTTGGTGAAACCCACCAGAACATCATTGAGTTCTTCGAGAAAGCACAACTGTTTGGCTTCACAGGCACGCCTATTTTTGCTGAAAACGCTAGTGCTAAAAAGATTGCCAATAAGGGCGTACAAAAGAAAACCACCAAAGATTTGTTTGGTGAACGTCTACACAGCTATGTGATTGTGGATGCCATTAGAGATGATAACGTACTGCCCTTTGCCATTGAATACTATGGCAAGCTGAAACATAAAAACGACGGCATGGATGTTGATGTAAACAGTATTGATGTGAGTGAGTTTTTTAGCTCGCCTAAGCGGATCAGAAAGGTTTGTGAGCACATTATTGGTATTCATAAGTTTAAAACTAAGCATCAGTTCAATGCCATGCTGTGTGTGGCGAGTGTGCCAGATCTCATTACTTATTATGACACGCTCAAGGCTTTAAAAGCGGAGGGACAGCATAAGCTCAATATTGGCACCATCTTTAGCTATGGTGTCAATGAGGAAGAAGAGTTTGACGGCAATGTAACGGATATCGAGATAAAAGAAGTGTCGCAAAGCTATAAAAAACTCCATAGCCGAGACAAGCTCGATGAATTTATTGCTGATTACAACGCGCAGTTTGGCACTAGCTATTCAACCAAAGATACCGACAGTTTTTATAACTACTACAAAGACATTGCCAAGCGCACTAAAGACGGTGAAATCGACATATTGCTGGTGGTCAATATGTTCCTTACTGGCTTTGATGCGCCAAACCTGAACACCATTTATGTGGATAAGAACTTAAAGCATCATGGTTTGGTGCAAGCATTCTCACGCACCAACAGGCTCAATGGCACAGTGAAGTCACATGGTAATGTGATGTGCTATCGCAACTTAAAACCACAAGCCGATGACGCCTTTGTTTTGTTCTCAAATAAGCAACCTGTCGAGCACATTCAAGTGCCAGATATTAATGGCTTAGCAAAGGATTTTGCTAAAGCGCTTGAAGCCCTTAAAGCCATTGCGCCCGATGTGCAAAGTGTTGATGACCTCCCCGATGAAAAGGCTTGCGCAGACTTTGTTAAGCAGTTCCGCATATTGATGCGATTGAAAAATCAGCTTGAAACCTTTACTGACTTTGATATTGAAGCCTTGGGGATCTCTGAGCAAGAGTTTGTCGACTACGCCTCTAAGTATGGTGACTTAGCCAGAGAGCTTAAAGGCAACCCAAATGATAAGGCATCGATTCTTGCCGATATCGATTTCGAATTAGAGCTGCTTCAGCGTGATAACGTTAATGTGGGCTATATACGCCACTTGTTGCAAACCATGCTTGAAGAGCCAAGCGGCGAAGCGAAAGAAAAGAAACGTCAGGTTATCGCCAATCTACTGGCAACAGAACCTACGCTGCACAGCAAGCGTAAGCTTATTGAAGACTTTATTGACAAGAGTTTGCAGGGTTTAGTGCAAGGCAATGAATTTGACGAGTATATCGAGGCTCAGAAACGGAAAGAGATAAGGCAAATCACTGACGAGGAAAAGTTAGACTCGGATAAATTGAGTGAGATGATCACCAGCATTGAGAATGGTCTCGATATCAACGGCCTTAAATCTGACGATATTGCCCAGCTAACCACTGAGAAGATGACCTTTAGAACACGAAGAACCATTTTGCCGAGAATTACTGAAAAGCTTAAAGCCTTTACTGAAACCTTTATCAGTGGCTTTCACTAATGTTGTTTTCAGGCTTTTAACTGCGTAGTGCTATCAAAAAAGCCGTGAAGTTATGCTTCGCGGCTTTTTGTTTTAACCTATTGATTTTAAATGTGTGTCACATGAGTGTCGTATGACAAAGTCATGACCTGTCTTATCTCTGACGTAGCCAAATACGTCTTTTGCTATTTAATAGCCATTAACTTTTATAACATACGGAAAACAACTCATGAGTAACTGGTTAAATATGGACGGACTGGATACGCTAAAGAATGGCTACCAATTTGACTTCGACGTTAATGGGCATCAAGTCAGTGTGTGGGGCTCAGGTTGGAACGGTAAAGAAATTATTAAAGTAGATGGTAGCGTCGTTAGCGAAATGCGCTCGATCACCCGAATGTCAGTGCATCGTTTTGAACTCGATAGTAATCACTATGAAGTTGAGCTCAATATGAAAAGTATCCTAAATGGTGAGCTTGAATGTACTGTGATTGAAAACGGAGTGCATTTTGAAACGCAAGTACAACGCGCCATGAAAAAGGAAGTGACTAAGAAATCCTTTTTCAAGGACTTTTTCATATGGATGCTGGTTGGTGGTGTTATTGGTTTTGTGTCCTCTGTTATTGTTGGTTTTGTAGCTGGAAAGGTTTGAGTAAATGGAAGTTGATGCTAAAAAAATCAAACAACTGCGAACCAATGAAGGTTGGACACAGCAACATTTAGCCGATGTGTGTGAAGTCAGCTTGCGTACCGTTCAGCGTGTAGAGCGTTATGGAATTGCCTCAAATGAAACCGCGTTAGGGTTATGCGCTGCATTTAATATTACGGTTGTTGAAATTAAGGCCAAGCCACCAGTTCATGAAGTTGAGACCACCAATGATCAACTGCAAGAAAGTGTCAGGACAAAATTATCATGGTTATCGTTGATAATGGGAGTGATGATTGGCAGCGGCTCTACGTTTTTTATTACTCAATTTATCTTGCGATAAGGGGGGGACATGAAGATCATCGGTTACGGCATTATGACGATGTTATTAGTGGCATTATCTGGGCACGAATTGGGGTATCACCTATATCGCCCAGCAACTGAAAATAGTGGGTTTGATTATTTTCAGCTCGCAACCACGTTAGCGTGCTGTATTTATTTTAGCCTGCGCTTTAGTCTATCGATAAAAGCGCAGCAAAAGGACAATTAATCATTGTCCTTTTTATCAATAACGCTGTGCTGACCTTTCCACTTTTCCCAGCGTTCAAAGGCTGCTTGTTGTAGATCGGCAATTTTATCTGCCTCATCAATGATTTCTTCACCGATAAGGTGTTCAAAAATATCCTCTAGACTGATCACACCTTGCATGGTGCCATATTCGTCGACCACCATCGCCAATTGATGGTGATGAGTGAGCATCAACTCCAATGCTTTTGCTAACGAAATACTTTCAAATAATACATAAATAGGGCGCATTACGCGTCCAATTGAATCGTCGGCATCATTGGTTTGCTGGTAGCGATAAAGTTCCAGTTTATGCACAAAACCGACAATATTGTCTGATGAATTGTGAAACACCAATGCGCGAGAAAACGTACTGTTACCATGTTGTTCTAAAAAGTCGTTAACACTCAGGTTATCCTGCACTCGAAATACCATAGTGCGCGGGGTTAGTACTTGGTTCACCGTTGTGTGTTTAAGACTTAGCATATTGGTGAACATTTTCGACTCGGAATGAGCGAGTTCACCTGTTTGTTTCGCTAAGTCAGCCATCGCTGAAAGCTCATCACGTAGTTGGTTATCAGCTTGAGGGTGAGAAAAATGCTTCGTCACTAATGACGATAGCCACACAAAAGGCGACAGTAACCAAACTAAGCCCACCAATAAGTAAGTCGTTATCGGCGTGAGTTGTCGCCAGTAAGTCGCACCTATGGTTTTTGGAATAATTTCTGAAAAGAATAAAATTCCTAGAGTGAGCACGGCGGAAAACACACCTAACCATTCACTGCCAAAGACTACAGTTGCATGTGCACCAGCGCTGGCAGCACCAATGGTATGAGCGATAGTATTTAAGGTTAAAATTGATGCCAAAGGTCTATCTACATCTGTTTTCAAGCGTTGTAGATGCTGAGAAAATGCCATGTTCTGTTTGGTAACATTGGCAAGATAACCAGGTGTAATGCTGAGTAGAACGGCTTCTAAAATGGAGCATAAAAATGAAACGCCAATGGCAATTGCTATGTAAATCAATAAAAGCAGCATGAAGTAAACTTAGTTAAAAAACGAAATGTAATCTTAGCACTTATCGTAACGATTGTATGGCTATATCTCTTTTGACTATATACATAATTGCTTTGATCTCAGTACAATGACGATTCATTAAAAGGGTAAGTAGCGAAAAATGGCGTCTGATCAGCTTTGTTCATTAAAATCACATAATACCTTAGGACTTGAGCAATATTGCCAATGCTTTATTCAAGTTAATACATTGCAATCATTAATAGAGACCTGCGTGAGCGTGACGAAAAGCGATCAACCTATGCTCATTCTCGGAGGTGGTAGTAATATTGTTTTCACTGAGGATTTTGATGGCACAGTGGTACATATCAACACTAAAGGCATCGAAGTCACTGAAGATGAAGATAACTTCCACTTATCCATCGCTGCGGGTGAAAATTGGCATCAATTAGTTGAATACTGCTTGCAGCATGATATTTATGGACTTGAAAACCTAGCGCTTATTCCCGGTACTGTGGGCGCGGCGCCGATCCAAAATATCGGTGCCTACGGGGTCGAGTTTAAGCAAGTGTGCGATTGGGTTGAATATCTAGATCTTGAAACAGCACAAATCTACAGACTGACTGTTGACGAATGCCGATTTGGTTATCGAGACTCTATTTTTAAACAAGGGTTAAAGCACAAGGTTGTGATCACTCAGATCGGATTAAAGCTGACCAAGAAATGGGCGCCAAATTTATCTTACGGCTCACTAAAATTGCTCGCTAATCGCCAACCAACGGCGCAAGCCATCTTTGATGAAGTGTGTGCGATCCGTGCGAGCAAATTGCCTGATCCAAACATTATCGGTAATGTCGGCAGTTTTTTTAAAAACCCGATTATTTCAAAGACAGAATTTAAATCACTGGAGCAAGCTTTTCCTGATGTAGTCTCTTATGCTCATGGCGATAAGATAAAGCTCGCCGCAGGTTGGTTAATTGACCAAGCTGGGCTTAAAGGTTTTCAATTAGGGCAAGCTGGCGTGCATGATAAACAAGCGTTAGTTTTGGTCAATTTAGGGCAAGGTAAAGGAAGTGATATCGTAACCTTGGCTCGATATATAATGAATAAAGTCGCTCAAAAATTTGCGGTCAAGTTAGAAGTTGAGCCACGAATTTTTGGTAAAACCGAGGAGATATCAATTAATGGCTGAACAATGGTTGCTAAGAAGACAAATTTTAACCTTATTAAATGAGCAAACAAGCTTTGTATCTGGTGAAGCGCTAGCGCAGCAACTGAATGTTAGCCGTATGACGATCAGTAATCATATCGATGCATTAGAGCAAGCTGGTGTCGGTATTTATAGTGTGAAAGGTAAAGGATACAAGCTAGAAACGCCTATCACTCTGATTGACGGTGATAAGTTAGTTGAGCAAGTTGATGCCCGTTGCTTTTATTTTGATGAAATTGACTCGACCAACAGCTTTATGCTTAAGCACGCTGATGATTTAAGATCTGGCGATATTTGTATCGCCGAATACCAAAGTTCAGGGCGCGGGCGTCGCGGGCGTAATTGGGTATCGCCTTATGCCAGTCACCTATATTGTTCTCTATTGTGGCGCTTTCAAAAAGGAATGGCACAAGCAATGGGGTTAAGCCTTGTGGTGGGGTGCTCGCTTGCAAAAGTGTTGCAGGATCAAGGGGTCAAAAATGTATCGGTAAAGTGGCCAAATGATGTTTACCTTGATGGAAAAAAGCTAGCCGGTATTTTAGTTGAGATGACAGGGCAGGCAGATGGTGAATGCCAGTTGGTTATTGGGATTGGAGTGAACCTCTCTATGCCATTAGCTCAAGCGGAGTTGATCGACCAACCTTGGAGTGACTTATCTCAGCAACTTCCTAATAAAACTCAATTTGCTGTGAAATTGCATCAACAGTTGGTGGATGATCTTAAACAGTTCGAACAACAGGGTTTGTTGCCATTTATTAATTATTGGCAACAGGTTGATTTGTATTATGGCAAACCGATTCAGTTATTAATGGCAGATAATAGCGTTACTGGAATTTGCCAAGGGATTGATGATCAAGGTGCTTTATTGTTAGAAGTAGACGGTGAAGTGAAGTCGTTTGTAGGGGGAGAAATTAGCGTCAGATCAGGCAGATGATCAATTAACCAGAAAGAATAATTCAGGATATGTTCAGCTTTTTAAGAGTAGAGTAACAGTGTAGATTGTTTTATGGGCGTATGACTATGGCGGTAGTTCAATTAACAGATAGATTTGTAATAAATATGCTGGATGGAGAGAGACGCTTTCATTCAAGCACTGGTTCGATTGAACGACTGAATGTTGAAATGCCCAGTTTAGAACCTAGTACGGATTCGACTAATGAATCTCTTGAAAATTCGTTAAAAATGGCTCTTGTTGGCTCTAGAACTGCAAAAGCCGAGAATGAAAAATTATATCGTTTCTGCCATGGTAAACGTGGTGAATATAACAGAATAACCAACTTTTTTGATCAACGAAGCAGTTGGACGCCTAGCGAACTATGTTCACATACCGTTTGGAGATATACAGTTGATAACACAGTTTATTCAGAAGCTTCACTATTTTTTCTGCTGTGCAGCGAGGGTAAAACCTACTATGTTAGGCAACTCTTAGATGGCCAGCCTGATTTAAACGAAACACCTATAGTTATTGGAACTGGTACTCAGGGACAAACACCATTAATTGTCGCAAGTAAGCGAGGATATTATGGGATATGCAATCTTTTATTGGATGCAGGTGCTCAAGCTAAAATCTGTGATTCCGATGGTAAATCAGCAGTAGATTATATTAAGCCAAAAGGGTGGCAGAAATTCTCACCAGAAACGGAAAAACTAATATCTAAACTTAATCAAGCTAAGCTGTAGTTTGTCGTAATTAATAATCCCGGAAAACAGTTTATCCATCGTTTTATTTCGTCGATTCTGATTCGAAAAATTCCGAATTGACTTATGTTAAGGCTTTTTTAATTATTTTCTCAATAACACCTGATTCATCAAATGATCTTTACCTTTACGCAAAATTAAATGTGCGCGTTCGCGCGTTGGCATAATGTTCTGCAACAGGTTCGGGCCGTTAATGTTATCCCAGATGCTCTCAGCAATGTCTATCGCGGCGGCATCATTTAAGTTTGCGTAGTGGTGGAAGTATGAATTTTTATCGGCAAAAGCACCGCTTCTAAATTGTAAAAATCGGTCCACGTACCAAGTTTTTAGTAGATCGTAATCGGCATCAACAAAAATGGAAAAATCGACGAAATCGGATACGAAAGGTCTGTGAGTGCTGTCGTCGAAATCGAGTCCAGTCTGTAATACATTCAAGCCTTCAATGATCAAAATATCAGGCTGGCGGATTGTTTGAAATTCGCCCGGTACTCTATCGTAACTGATATGTGAATAAATCGGCGCCTTAACTTCGGTTTTGCCAGACTTAACGTTAGAGATGAAATCAACCAGCATTTTCATGTCGTAACTTTCAGGAAACCCTTTGCGTTGCAATAAGCCGCGACTTTTTAGTTCATCCAACGGGTATAAGAAGCCGTCCGTCGTCAATAAATCAACCTGTGGGTGCTCAGGCCAGTGTTGCAATAAAGCTTGTAAAATACGAGCTGTAGTACTTTTACCGACAGCAACACTGCCAGCAATGCTAATAATATAAGGCGTTTTTGGCGACGAGTGGTCAAGAAACTCGCCCAATACTTGGCTTCGTTGTTGCTTGGATTTCACAATAAGGTTAAGCAAGCGGCTGAGTGGTAAATAGATGTCAGTCACTTCGCTGAGTGACAAACGTTCATTGATACCTTTTAACTTCTCAAGATCGGATTCAGTTAAAGTTAACGGAACCGCATTTCGCAGTTTGCGCCATTGCTGACGTTGAAAAGCCATATAAAGCGCTTGATGTGCAGATTGTGCCGAAATCATTTGGGATCCTCATATTAAGGTGGCAACATACCTTAATCATTTAATCTGGGCAAACTTGGAAAGAAAGTTTTGTTATCCGATGTCCTGAATCGCGCTCTTTTTCATCAAAATAAAAAATCCAAGACCAAAAAAACAACATTTAGCACTTTTTTTTCGAGAATTTGCATTTTTCTATTGCACTTGTCGCCACATTTACCTAATATCCCGTTCCGAAATGATGCGCCGACATAGCTCAGTTGGTAGAGCAACTGACTTGTAATCAGTAGGTCCCGAG
>JBMYXI010000068.1:0-17773 GCA_049608225.1 Parashewanella sp. | reverse complement strand
ATTTTTTCTGGGCCACCCATATACGGAGAAATATGGGCAAAGACTTTTAATGGCTCATCACAATCCGCTTTGCGTTTAGGACGAGAAAACTCAAAACGATTGAATTCAGGAATTGCCCCCGGAAGCAAAGTATGTGATGTTTCACGCTTTTTCGACTCTTCAGTATAACCTGCCGTATAAAGTCCTAACGGTCCAGCGGTCGTCAGCACCATATCGCACCATTCAAGCGCGGCATCACTAGCAAGTAATGGATCGGAGAAACCCGTTAATGCTTCACCTTCATCTTCGTTCATCGCCAAAACGGTGACGTTGTCACGAATGAACGCTTGCCACCATGTCGGGTTTTCATCGATTAAAAAGCGCGTCCCTAAAGTTAATACCACAGGCACATCTGCCTCTTTAGCATATTCAATCGCTTTCATCGCGGCAGAGGTCATACCGTCACCTTCTGCTGCACGCATTAAATAAGCGGTAATAACTAACGCTGAGCTATTTTGCACGACTTCTTTATTGATGTATTCCGGCGTGAGTTTATCCATGACCCCTTTACTGATGGCAAAGGTGCGTTCGCCACAATCAGAAATAAGCGTAAAGCAACGCCCCAAAGAACCATCAACAGGTTGCAAGTAGTTCAAATCAACTTTTGAAGATGTGTTACATAAATAACGATAAGAATAACTACCGACTTCAATGTTTTTACTCATTACACCAAATAAAACTGAACGATCATCAGCTAAAATGGAGTAATTATGTACCGTGTTACCAATGGTGCCACCAGCAAACTGATCAGTAATTAAATCCTTGGTCACCATTTCTTGATACAATTCTTGCGCTTTATCATCATCAATTAATGTTGAATTCCCTTTCGGAAGTTCATAACGTGCAAGCAATTCATCTGATACTTTTGCTTCTATATCAACCAAAATTTGATCAATACCACAAATATACATTCTTTGTGCTTGAGAGCTTTGGGTTAGTTGGGCAAGTAATGGATCACGATTGGCAACAGGAAAGTAATGTTTGGATTTACGCTGACCGGGAAACTTCATATCGGGTTCTCTTATTACTGCGTCCGTGCAATGTGAGTGATAGCTTGCTATCAATTTTGTGAAATTTGGCGGATTTTAGCATAACGCACTTGAGAGGATCTATGGGTTAGTGCTGTTACTGTTCTTTTTCGTAACCTCTTCCCCAAGACGTTTACTCTTTTCACTTACTTCCCTAAAGGAGTTTCGTGTTAACACAGAGCGGTCAAGTGGATGCCTTGAATGATCCGCGACGGTAAACAGCTTTATTGCATTAACTTTCGTTACAAAAAGCCATTCAGGACTGGTACCTGATTTTGTCATTTCAATCACTTCATCAGCACCTTCAAACTCGTCATCGAACTCAGCAAACCCGATGGCACACGTTGACTTTTCTGGTAGTTCAGCCCAGTGGGTTCCTTTTAGGCTTTCAATATAAGAAGTAAGATCTTCAGGGACTAATGTTCGAATCTCTTGTTCAATATTGTATAATCCAGACTCATGATATTCACGCACTGTTATATGGAACTTTAATTGGTGAATAATAGCCAAGGTAGTTTTAGGGTAATCATTTTTGATATTTATGACGATTAAAAGGTAAATTATGAAAGGAAGTGTGACTTTCTGAGCTGAAAATTCATCAATATCAGGCATTGAAATGGTAAAATAACGCGAAAGCACACTTGGAAGCGGCCCTTGTTCTACTATCTCGCCTATCTCATCTGTCTGTTCACTGCTATTGATTGACCTTGTAATTTCGCTCCTTGAAACAAGATCTGATTCAATCAACGGCCTTTCTCGTCCATTATTACTTGATGCCATCAAATTTTCAACGCTATCATCACTTGGGATCACTACATACTCTTCACTCAACACGCGTTCAATTTCCATTGTACGTTCATGTAAGAAGCGTTGCCTTTGCTCTAAATCCAAATGTCTGATGGTTTCTTGTATGTCTTGAGAATTGATACAACATTCAAAAGCTTCTTCATCCCATTTCCTAAAAGCATCATTAAGTGCCACAGGCGTAAGAGCTTGTAAAGAAAATCTCCCGTTTTGCTGACTAACGAGTCTCATTCTGCTCGAATTTATCATGAAAAATTCGTTAGTATTCAGCCTTCCCCTTATACGAATAGATCGAAGGTAAGCTGCAACCATATCCATGACGCAACACTGAGTAGATAGAGAAGAGTAAGGAATTACATCTGTTATAATTGTATGCATTTCACGGAGATTAGCATGCCGAGAACTACCAGTATTTCTTTGATGAAACTCATTAAAAGACTCAGCAAAAGCTCTTACAACAGGCGAATTTATTACCTTGCTATATTTTAAGGCAATGACATTAGCATTTGAGGTGTGATACCGCCTAACACGCTGTGAATAAAACACACGATGGAACAGATTCGATGGCGTTAGAAAGCCTTCAATCAAGACGGATAAGTTACTGCTCCCCGAAGTAGGTGAAGCTGAATAATTAATCCCGCATATAGTTAAAGAGCCATGAGTTGCTTCCGAACCTCTTTCAACAATGGAGTGGTAATAGCTCTGCTCAATATCGCGTAAAAAGTATGGTGAATGAGGTCCTACTGCCATTACCATTCATCTTGGTCCTAAGGCTCATTCGAGCATACTATCATTTTATATCCAAATCATTTATGAACATTTGTTTATCGAAATACATCAAGTTGTGCGTAATTGTTCTTCAAACAGGATTTCTGAAAGTCATATCACAGTAATTAAAGAGATAATCTTCATTCGCACATAAAAAAACCTGCACTAGGCAGGTTTTAAGAATAAAGCTCAATATATTCAAAACGATTTACTTTAAAACTGTCGCTAATTCATGACTAACATCAGCAACGGCTTTAGTTCCGTCAAACTTGTGATAAACCGTCTTTCCTGCTGCTGCAACTTTGCCGTAGTACTCAACCAGTGGCTTAGTTTGATCATGGTAAATCGTCAAACGCTTACGCACGGTCGCTTCTTCATCATCAGGACGAATAGCTAAGTCATCGCCTGTTACGTCATCTTTACCTTCTTCTTTAGGTGGATTATAAACCACATGGTAAACACGACCTGAAGCAGGATGAACACGACGTCCGCTCATACGCTTAACGATTTCTTCGTCTGGTACATCGATTTCGATAACAAAATCTACATCAATACCATTGTCAGCCATTGCATCTGCTTGAGGAATGGTACGTGGGAAGCCATCTAACAAGAAACCTTTCGCGCAATCATCTTGAGCAATACGTTCTTTTACTAAGCCGATGATCAATTCATCTGAAACTAATTGACCTGCATCCATCACTTTTTTCGCTTCAAGACCAAGTGGTGTTCCCGCTTTAACGGCAGCGCGAAGCATATCTCCAGTAGAGATCTGTGGAATACCATATTTTTCCATGATGAACTGAGCTTGTGTGCCCTTGCCGGCACCTGGTGCGCCCAATAGGATAATGCGCATTTCAAGAGTCCTCTTTTCGCATTGATGTTCTTGTTGATGGCAGCGATCTTCGCATAAATGACACGCGATGAGAAGTGCTACCACGCTAGATGATAATAAAAGACCATAAGTTAATCAGTACAATAAAGTATACAAACGACGACGATACTGATTCGCTAACACATTACCTTGACCGATTGCAGTTAATATTTCCATGAAAATCCGCTTCACTTCACCATTTTCAGCGTTCATATCATGTTTGAGCACTGCAAATAACAGCTCCAGCGCTTCTTCATTACGTTGCACTTG
The DNA here is from genome assembly GCA_049608225.1 of Parashewanella sp. GTDB lineage: Bacteria > Pseudomonadota > Gammaproteobacteria > Enterobacterales > Shewanellaceae > Parashewanella. The sequence continues at coordinate 13,993 of JBMYXI010000068.1, read as the reverse complement.
ATGCATGGCTTTGGCAAGATCAATAGTGACAGAACCATCATTTGGATCAGCATCAAACTTATCTTGCAAAGCACGAATTTCAGGGGTATTTGCCGCATCTTTAGCAAGATCGAGTTTAGCCATTAATGATTGATAATAACTGTCTTTATCTGCAAGACCAATGGTCGCTAATAAGGTTTCAGCTTGCGTATTATCGCCCATTAATAAACACACATCAGCCAGAGGTAAGGCAACCTCTGCGGTTTGTTGCTCTTTATAAGCGTCGGTTAAAAATTCCAAAGCTTGCGTTAATTCTTCTGCGGTTTTGTCTTCTTTGGCAAGAATGGCTCTTGCGTGATTCACATTCAGTTGCCACATAGCGGGGAGATGCTTTTCTAATGCCGCAACAACTTCACCGCGTTCTTTAACACCAGCAAAACCATCAATCGGTTGGCCTTCGTTCATAATTAAGGTAGTGGGAAGAGCTTGAATTTGGAAATATTGGGCGATTTCCATTTGGCTATCACAATCGACTTTCGCCAAAATAAAACGCTGGGTATTATCAGCAGCGATAGTTTCAAGTAATTGCAAATAGGCTAAGCTTTCAGGTTGCTGCTTTGAGGCAAACCCCATAACAACAATGTGCTTCATTGAAGCATCAACCACTTGTTGAATATTTTCTTTGGTGAGATCCAAAATATTAGACATAATTCGATCCTTGCTTATAAAAAATGGCGGGTTAAACCGCCATTTTTTGTTAACACAGTCAGCTAAATGACTATTTCAATCCAGCCATCAACATTTGGTTCATCAGTTTGATAAAGCTTGATGGATCAGCAAGACTGCCCTTTTCAGATAGCTGTGCCTGTTGAAGTAGCAGCTCTGACCAATCAGCAAACGCTTGTTCATCTTGCTCTTGGTCTAAACGCACCATCAGTGGATGTTGTGGGTTCACTTCAAATAACGGCTTAGACTCTGGTACTTTCTGACCCGCTGCTTCCATTAGTTTGATCATTTGAGTCGACATATCGCCTTCACCTGCCACAACACACGCTGGCGTATCAGTTAGACGACTCGTTACTTTAACGTCGCTTACCTTATCGCCTAATGCTGTTTTAATACGTTCAACTAATGCCGCAGAGTCTTCAGCTAACTTTTCAGCCGCCTCCTTCTCTTCTTTATCTTCTAAATCACCAAGCTCTAGATCACCGCGAGTGACAGAATGCAGTTTTTTGTCTTTGTATTCTGTTAAGTGATTGATCAACCACTCATCAATACGGTCAGACATTAATAATACTTCAATGCCTTTTTTACGTAACAGTTCAAGGTGCGGGCTATTGGCCGCCGCTTCATAGCTGTCAGCGACGATATAGTAAATTTTATCTTGGCCTTCTTTCATGCGCTCAATATACGCATCTAACGACGTAGTTTGTGCTGCGGAATCTTCATTGGTTGATGCAAAACGTAACAAACCAGAAACACGCTCTTTGTTGGCAAAATCTTCTGCTGGGCCTTCTTTTAGCACTTGACCAAATTCTGCGTAGAAAGATTGGTATTTCTCTGCATCATTCTTCGCTAATTTTTCAAGCATACCTAATACGCGTTTGGTAATGCCACCACGCATAGATTGAGTGACTTTATTGTCTTGTAGGATTTCACGAGAAACGTTTAACGGTAAATCATTAGAATCAATCAAGCCTTTAACAAAACGTAAGTAAGAAGGCATAAATTGTTCAGCGTCATCCATTACAAATACACGTTGAACGAACAGTTTTAACCCATGTTTAGAGTCACGGTTCCACATGTCCCAAGGTGCTTTTGACGGGATGTAAAGCAAGCTGGTGTATTCATGTTTACCTTCAACGCGGTTATGCGCCCACAATAGTGGGTCGGTAAAATCATGAGATACGTGCTTGTAGAATTCGTTATATTCTTCGTCAGTAATGTCAGATTTATTGCGAGTCCAAAGCGCTGTCGCTTTGTTCATGCCCTTCCATGCACCTTCGGTTGCAGGAATTTTTTCACCATCTGGGCCGTCGCTTTCTGGCTGGCCTTCTTCCCACATTTCAACTGGTACTGAAATGTGATCTGAATACTTAGTGATGATTGAACGTAGGCGATAGTCATCAGCAAACTCTTTTTCATCATCTCTTAGGTAAAGGATGATTTCAGTACCGCGACTGTTTTTAGTAATGTTTTCAACCGTGAACTCACCTTCACCTTCAGAGGTCCAAATCACACCTTCGTCGGCCTTATGACCTGCTGCGCGAGTTCTAACTTCTACTTTTTTCGCAACAATAAACGCTGAGTAAAAACCAACACCAAATTGACCAATTAGCTGAGAATCTTTTGATTCATCACCCGATAATTTACTGAAAAAGTCAGCTGTACCAGACTTAGCAATTGTGCCTAGGTGCTCAATCACACCGTCACGCGTCATACCGATACCATTGTCTTCGATAGTAACTGTGCCTTTTTCTTTATCGGCACTAATACGGACACGTAATTCACCGTCACCTTCGTATAACGCATCATTGGTTAGCGCGTTATAACGTAATTTATCTGCTGCATCCGCGGCATTTGAGACCAATTCACGTAAAAAGATTTCTTTATTTGAATATAAAGAATGGATCATCAAATTAAGCAGTTGTTTTACTTCGGTTTGAAAACCATGAGTTTCTTGTTGTGACATGAAATAAACCCTTTATAAACTGATAAAACGACGGCTAACTGCCGCATACAAATATTAAGTTAATAAATAGATGGGGTGCAGAATTTTGATTTCAAGGGAAAACATATAAAAAATAAAACAAGGGTTCAAAAATTCAACCTCATAAAGCTCTACTGGTATTTTTTTCTATATGATTAACAATGTGTTCGTGTCCATTTTCTAGCGCTAAAAGTAGTGGGGTTGGTTCTGTCTTAGTTTGCAAATTCACACTGACACCTTTTACCAATAAAAAACGAACACAATCCTCGTATCCAATATTTCTGGGGCGCATCAAACTGTATTGCCATATGTCACCTTTACTCATCAGATAACTACATCCCGATGATTGGTGATAATGGCAGCTACCAGCAAAGCATAGCTGACTGCAAAGAAAATCAAAGATGCGGTGATTTAATACGAATGGCGTTAAGACAGTTGCTTGCGACCAGTAAAGGATAAAGCCAATGTCGTGCTGTCGACATATTCCAGCTCGCCACCAACAGGCACTCCATGAGCAATACGGCTGACCTTCACTTCATGTCTCGCGGCAATGTCTGCGATAAAATGCGCGGTTGCATCACCTTCCACTGTGGGGTTGGTCGCCAAAATGAGTTCATTAATATCGCCTGAGCGTAAATGCTGCTCTAGCAGTGATAACCCTAATTCATCAGGTCCAATCCCATCAAGCGGCGATAAATGCCCTAATAAAACAAAATATCGACCCGAAAAGTGTCCACCAGCTTCTACTGCCAATACATCCGCAGGTGTTTCCACAACACAAATCGTGTCGGCTATGCCACGTTTACTACTGGCACAGATAGGACATAACTCTTCTTCGGTATAAGTACGACAGGCACGGCAATGACCAACATCACTCATTGATTTTGCTAACGTATCTGCTAATTTAATGCCTGCGCGGCGATTACTATCAAGTAATTGAAACGCCATTCGTTGAGCAGATTTGGGGCCAACACCTGGTAAGCATTTTAACGATTGAATAAGTTCATCAACGAGTGGACTGAATTTCATTAGATCCCTTAGCGAATTTTAAGTTTTAATATTAAAAAGTAATTTGATTATACCCTCATTAATTGGCAAATTGCAGAGTGCCACAATGTCATTTCCTCCCGATAAAAGCGACTCCCAGCGGCAATTCAATATTTAAACGAGATCTTAAGCTCTAACTAAGTCGATAAGATAAGGCGCAACTGATTTATGTTGAGCTAAATAGTCAGTAATGCTTGTTCCAACATAGCTTGTTCTCGAATCATTATGCTCATACCAATCCCCATTTTCATCTTGCTCAAGGGTATAGTAATATCCTACATCTGCAGAGCTACCTCCTGAATGCATAACTAAGCTTCTGATCCTAAAATCAATAGATTCAACTTCTTTGGTCGTTGAATTCATAATAGGCAACCTAAGTCGCTTACCATTACCAATCAAAGCTCTCGATTCTTGAGATAAACGAATATTACCTGCTGTAGAATAGCTGAACATACTACTATGAATTTTTAGCTTTTGTAATGAAGAAGGATTTGGATTACTCGGCATTTCCGTTAATGTGGTTGGCAATTCTCTATATCCGGCTTGTTCCCATTTATAGTTGTCTAACTCAGAGACTTGAGGCTCAAAGCACTCAGTTAATGATTTTTGAGTTCCCATATTAAGTTTCACTTGATAAAGACTTTGTGCGCTTCCTAGCCTTTCTCCTTGATAATTGTGAGCACCTTCTACTGCTGTTCGGGTAGTCAGTGTCGACAGCTCTTGAGAAGCCTGTCGACTAGCGCTGATTTCTGTCAATAACGTAGCGAATTCCTCTGCATCTTGTTGTCTCTGTCCATCAGTATTAAAAAGGGAATTCAATTTTCGTTGCAGTGCCTTATCATCCGCATTTAGCTGCTGACTTGAGGTGTGTTGAAATCTAGTTACTGCTTGCCAAAAATTTTCCAATGCCTGATCGGACTGTTCCGCCTGAGCTTGACCAAACCTTACAGCATAAAATGTATTCGATAAATGCATCAGCGCTGACGCCATATCAGCACAATTTTGATGCCTACCTGCAACAGCTACAGGCTCTACATGCCTTGGGTTTGCAATAATAAATTGTTTTAGCGCTGCATTTGCAAAACACATATTACCGCGGTTAATAAAACCAGGGATATTTGAAGCCTTTCTCGCTTTCGCAACCTGCTGCATGTGTGAAGAAGAGGCACGTGCAACTGATTGAGGTGGGCGGTTAGTATTAGGAACTGTAACAGATGGGCGCGTTCTTGGTTGTACTTGAGCCATAGGTCTGGACGTCGTAACCTCAGGTAACTGCGCTTGTAACTGTGGGTAAAATGCCACTGCTTTTTCAAGAATTAATTGATCGGTTTCAGAAGGTGAGTTAAGTTCATTTTGATAAACTAAGTTCATCACATGCTCTACATAATCTGCCCGTGTCCTAGCAATTGTCTGCCCAGTGACACCACGGACGACATGCTGCTCGCGTTCAATTTGTTGAGCAATCGCCTGATGATGTCCCTTTGAAAGTGGTTGAGCTTGTTGTAGCAACTCTTTCAGAATTTCATGACGGGGCTTGCGCTCATCAAGATGCCTAAAATTATCCTGAATTTCTCTTGTGATGCTCTTTGGTAAATAGGAAACTACTTTCAATATGATAGGGCGATGCTCTTTAGAAATCGCCCGCCCCTGTTGTGCTTGCCTTAGAATATACGCAACAAAATCAGCATCAAACTTACCGCCAAGATCAGCAGATATTTTTTTACATGCTGCTTCACCAACGATTGGCTTATCTTTGAGCGCAGGTATGATCGCTTTGAATGACTTATCATCAAGAACATTATCTTGCTCTCTGCTATTTGCTGATGGTGCACTTGAAACATGATGTTGCTCAACATTGAGACGCCTGTCATGTTTCGGTGCTGAAATATGGGAATGATTAACACTCGAAGACTGAGCCGCACGCTGCTGGGCACTGAGATTTATCTGCATTTCAGGAAAATACGGCTGTACCTCTGGGTAGGGTTGTGTCTGTCTAACCTGATAATCTGGGTTGTATCGTGGTGGCTTAAGCATTTGCGTTTGCTTTTGTTTCGCTATATCTTGCATTGTTTGTTGATACAGCTTTCCAGAGCGCAACGTAAAAAACTTTTGGATCTGTTGCCGATTGGTCAAGCCCAAGCCTTGCAACACTCTTGTTGCAAGACTGCCTTTTTCTCTATCCGTTCTTGTAACTCTCACTTGCTCGCTGGACGTCACATCTTCAAGTCGATTCACGCCAACAAGGCTTATTTCGTATGTGTTACCACTTGGCAAGGTTAAACTGAATTTATTGTCAGCTTCTTGTTGAAGCTCACCTTCATTAAATAAATTTGCCTGAATGTGTTGCGAAATAAAATCAATTGGCATGCTATCCCTAACAAAACGAATGAAGTTTCATTAATTATAGTTAGAATAAATAAAGGTGCTTGTGTTAGCTTGAGCGATAAACGTTACCAAAGGAGCCTTAAATGAGTGCCAACTCAATCAAAGTTGCCAGTATTTTATTATTACTTTTCTCTGCTTTAATCGCTCAATCATCAGCTCAAGCAACGACAAATGATATCTTTTCAATCGTTAATCAACGATTGTCTATTTGCACTCAAGTGGCGCAAATAAAACAAATAAAAGGTTTGGCAGTCACCAACGAGAAACAAGAGCGTGTCGTGTTACAAAAAGCACAAGCAACGGCTCATCAATTCGGGCTTGATCCCACTTCAGTAATAAAGTTTACCCAAGCACTCATTATTAGCTGTAAGCAAATCCAAACCGATTACTTAAATGCCAATCACTCGTTACGTAAAGCTCCCTCATTGATCGAATTAAGAGCACAGCTAGCTGATATAAATCAACAACTGTTCAAAAAGTTATCTGATCTCTTAGCTAAGAATCACCTCGCTATGGACAGCTATCACTTATTTGAAAAACAAGTCGCCGATCTCAATTTAACAACCACTAATCTGAAGCAGTTATTTAATGCATTAATTGAAATATCAAAAATCAACAAATAATAGTGATTGTATTGACTAAGTTAGGAAGTATTGTTTTTCCAGAGTTAAATGATCTGTTGGCACTTTTCAGTTTAAGACATGTATGGTTTAACTAACCAAGTAAACTGAGTACAACACAGAATAGAATGTGCGCAAAAGTACCAACGGCAAGCAAATTTCTATTTGTTGTAATATAAACACTGATTCTGTGGTGTATCTGGGTTACCTGTCCCGTCATCGTAATAGCGGCAAGCGGGATTAAGGGTTGTTCCTGTACAGGTAATCTTTCCACCATCACAAGAGGGTAAAGTGACAGAGGTTCCCCATACCATATTCATGTGAAGCTCTCGGCCAGAAATGCCAGTAACACTAGTATTAAATGGATTGGTGTAACTACCTGTGCCCTTTGTTGCATAACAGGGTGTTGAAAACCTGCAATGTCCATCGTTACCCTTGTGATTGGGAAAGTAATCGGTATAGCCGACATACATGACATAGCCACCACGATTATCCACTTCGACTGTATCTTGCTTAGCAGCAGCAATATTCAGTGACACGGTTCGACTTTGAAGATTATCGGCTTCCAATCTGAGTCGGTAATCTCCCAAGACCGCCACATGATCATCTAGCGTTACCGTGATAGTACAAGACTCGTCAGCAGCCAAGCTTTTAAATTGACAATCTGCATTATTTAAAAAAGCATGGATATCAGACTCCAGAATGTTTAATCTTAAATTTTGAATGGTATAGTCAGAGCGATTTGTTATCGTTAATCGAGTTGTCGGCATTGACGCATCTAAATGAACATCTTGAATATCATCCCCGTTTCTTTGAAAACTCACGCTAATTGCACTTCGATTACTAAAGCGCAATCGTTGCCATTGCCTTTCACGCTCTGTTCCATGCAAGTTATCATAATTAAATGCAATGTACGGCTCAGATTGGGTCACGATGACATTTTCATTTACCTTATAAGCAATAATGCAGCTTGCCGCAGGAGCTAACGCAATATGGTACTCTCCCGCACGACCACTTCCTTCGATACAGCTCGGTAATTGTCCGTCATTTAACTGGTAAAAAATACTATTATTTTGTTGTGCAGAAGCCGGATACAAACCCAATTCAGGCAGAGTGATAGTAAGGTTACCTAAGTAATATCCTGTATTATTCGTCACCTGTAAATATCCCTGATCGCTTTGATTAATACTTACCGTTCCCGTCAATCCAGTATGACTATCTGTGATCGTCAGCATTCCATTTGCTAATACATGTCCAATAATGATGGGTAAGCTATATCCAATATAATCATCTGCCGAAACAACCAGATCAAATCGCCCAAATACAGAATTTGGTGCCAGCGTAATCGTTAAGTCGCAGCTACCGCCACTCGCCGTTAAATCAGTAGTATTTACACAGCTGCCACTAAGACTGATAGGAACTGGACTTTGAGGTTGACTAAAATGCACCTTAAAATTATGCGCAGTATTTACACCTAAATTGGTAAAACGGATACTTGTCTGGTTTCCCGGTTGTAACTGAATACTTTTGAGACGAACTAAATTAGCCGTATTTTGAGTTTGGCTAAGGGCGTGGGCAAGCACATCAATATCACCCGACACATTAAAAACCAACCGACTCACAGTCGCATCAAGACCATTAGGATCATCTAAATACAGTCCGTATTCCTTAGGGAAAGCATCAACTGGAACATGGTAATTCAATACACAATGTTGACCAGAACTTAACGAGCTACACCCTATCGGCGTAAAATAACTACTGAATCTATACCCATGAATTATGCCACCGGAGTAGCCTATTACTGGCCCATCACTCTCATCGCCATTACTAAGATAAACAATGTCGATTGAGCCACTGTCCCCTGGATGAACATTTAATTGATCAATAATTTTTCCATGTTGTTGAAACTGGAAATGAGGAAAGGTTGTCGGCAAATCAATATTAAAGTGAAACTGTGTCGCAACTTCGCCGAAGGGGCCATTAACGCCAAAGCCAACATCAAAGCTCTCGCTAATAGGTTGAATATTAGTTAGGTTTCGAAAGTCAAAGTTAAGCGTACAAGAATCGTTATTGGTATTTTGAGCCACGCTCCTTGCTGTAAAATCGATTTTAGTTAAACAAGTGCCACTAAATGCAGTCATTAATTGCGTTGGAATAGCGATATGATTGACGACGTCATGACTACTTAATGAACTGTAATTCAAATTACGAAAAACAATCGAGCCATGATCGTTATGACTGCGTGAAGTAAAACTTAAAGTTGATGCCACGTTTTCATCATTAATCGATAACTTCATGTCAAGGTAACGAAAGGCATCCGTACAAACAAAGTCATTGGCGCCAGTGCAATGTCCTACTTTTTTATCATCGGCAAAAACAGCAAAATAATGGCGAGAGGACTCCATTTTTCCGTTTACGAGATCATTAGCAATCACCTTTCGGATCGTGACATTGGCATTACTCGGCGCCAGATAAGTGTTCTCACTTTCTTTTTCGCCTAAAGGAAAATCATTAAATTTAGTGAATTTTTTTTGGCTCTTGTAAGTCACCCAATAACTGCCGTTTACTTGAGCGATGGAGGCAACATCGAAATCAATTGAGGCATGAGTTGTTTGTTGAACGCCGCCTTTGGTATCGGGCGGATAAAATTGGCCATTGCTACCAAGCAAGGTACTCGAAAAGGGATACAGTTCATGCCCCGCTGCTAATGCTCCTCCAGTATGCCCCACGCCAATTATCCTCTCCGAAATCGCATTCTCACCGTCACGACTTAAGAAAAAAGCTGGCATATGAACATCTGAAAAATTAAACCAACCATGAGTAACTGGAGTGTTTGGGTTTGATAAATCTAACGTTAATAAGCCAAACTGCCCCTGTTCAGAGCTTGAATTAGTTGGCGTTTTCGAGAAGTAAAATTTTTGCAATAGGGATGACTGCTCTTGCGCATTACCAATTTCGCTACTTTGAATATCCAGAATATTGCCATCAACACCATCAAAAGGAGAAGGTAGAATCTTGGTTGCGACCGCATTCTCTGGAATTTTTTTATCGTCTGCGTTAATTGGGAACCAATGAATATCACTGCCTTGCTTATGAGTGACAAATATTTTAGCCACATCAGCATGTATTTTAGCGACCACGGCACGATAGGGAGAATTTAGTCCGCTGACGATTTTGCTTCTACAGCCCTGCAGTTTGTCGCTAACAAGATCGCATTGCAATATTGAATTGTCATTGGTATTAATGATATCGATCGCATTATTTCCAACAGCGAAAATATCATTGGGTTCAGATAGATCTGGTAAGGAAAACACCGCTTGGCTAAAGAGCAGCAAACCCGAAAATAACAGTAGCTGAAGCTTCATCATTGACTCCAAACTATCACTAACCAAACAACGGTATGAAAATTGTGTGATTTGTTTATGTCATTTTTTACACTGAAAGCACCGCGATAACCCTAGTAATTTTTTCAAACAGAGAATAGTGATATCAAGGCAGAGTGCAGTTTCACAGCAACTGCATTATTTTCACTCCTGCACCGAACCTAACTGATATCCATACAGATGGCTAATAGTAAAATATCATATAAAAGAGTGGAGGCTTCTATCTGCGGTTAAAGCAAAAAAGCCATCATCACACTGATCACCATAGTGACGGCAAATACACGACGAATAAATTGTGCTTTGGCTGGCTCTGAAAAGATGGGTTTTAGTAATCGACCCGCTGACAGCCAAATTATATCGACCACACAGGCAACTGCAAAGCCTGTTAAACCAGTAGCTACATAACTTAAAACGGCATTATCCATTGGCAAAAGGAATTGAGAATATAAGGCAAGAAACGCCGCATACACTTTAGGATTTAACAGGTTTAAAATAAAACCATCTTTAAAGTCAGGCACATTTTCATCACCACTTGCGCTATTTTTCCCACTGGCGATTTTATAAGCCACAAACAAAATATAAAGTCCACCAATCACTTCACAGGCTAAGCGCGCTTTAGGAAAAGTTTCAAATAATGCTGCTAATCCAACTGCGGCAAACGTAATGGCAACCGCAATACCAGACAAAATACCCAATAAAAACGGGAGTCCACGTTTAAACCCAGCACTGGCGCCGACAGCAGCTAAAGCTAAGGGGGCAGGCCCGGGAGAACCTAATAATGCGCCAGTGGTGATAATAAGTGTTAACCATGCTTCGAGCATTTAAATTCCTTTTTGACAAGTTTTATACATAAATTGAATCAATCTTGCCTGATTTAATTAACCGAAGCCGCTCCAAGCAATTCAGAGAAGTCTTCCTTAATTTTTTTCTTTGTCACTTTCAATTTTTCTAAACCTTCCTCAATGTTACTCTCATTCTCGTAAAATAACTTCAAATCAGCATCTGATAATGGTTTAAAATGCATTGAAACTCTCATTTGGTTTCGAATAGCAATGTCACGTGAGCGATCAAAAAAATTAACAACAAAACCGTCTGTTTCATTGCTTAGAAAAATATTATTCTTATGATGCAATACATATAACTCATTAAAATTTCTTACAAAAACATCAAAAAGTTCTTTACTATTTTCGCTTTTGTAACTCCCTTGTGAAAGTAAACTCTCTAATGACAATTCAAGTTGACCTATACTTTCATAAATTCTTATGAGTGCATCCGCCTGCTTTTCATATACTCCAGCTATTTTTACTTTTAGGTGTAGATTTTCTATTTCAATTTGAGATTTAAAATGCTCAATCTCTCTTTCTGCTTTGGTTTTTAACTCGGATTCAAACTGTTTTTGACTATTTTTTGCAGCTGTTTCAATAATTTTCTTCCCTAAGTAAGTAAAGCTACCCGATAAAACAGCAAAGCAACTTAATAACTCTAACAACTCCAATGTAACCCCTTAATTTTATAGTTCTAATTATTAAAAAGAGAGTTTAACAGTGTTTCTTTGCGCTTTGAACTTTAGCGATAAAATTACCGTTACCTCGCCCATGCTTAAGTTAAATTAAAGGACAGATATCTCATTCTGCTACAAGCTTTGTTACAAAAAATCTAACTTGGGTTATAGCCTTGTAACCTCAGGTCATGGTAAATACAATACCCACAACAGCCCTCTTTACTTTTAGCTTTTAGTGAAGAGGGCTTTTCATAATCTGTTATTCAATGCTGTCCACGATTACATACGGTAATTGTTGGATTGAATAATATAAATGCGACATTCTGGGGATACCAAAATGCAAGGAACCATCAAACCGCTTGTTGGTGCTATTACATTAGCACTGGCGTTAACTGCTTGTAACAGCACTCAGCCACAAACTTCTGCGGCTTCAACTCAACAAACTGCTGAGCAAATCATCAAACAGAACGCGACCAATCCGTTCTTTAAGCCGTACAACACTGTTCATGGCATGCCTGACTTTGCAGCAATTAAAGCCGAGCACTACTTACCAGCATTTGAAGCGGGTATCGCTCAGCAACGCGCTGAAATGCAAGCGATCATTGATAACCCAGAAAAACCAACGTTTGCGAACACCATTGAAGCTATGGAGTTCTCAGGCAACTTAGTAACAAAAGTAGCAAGTGTGTTCTACAACTTAACCAGTGCAGATACCACGCCTGAACTACAAAAGATCAGTAAAAAAGTATCTCCTATGCTGTCTTCGTTAAGCGATGACATTTACTTAAATGACAAACTTTTCCAAAAAGTAAAAGCCGTTTATGAGCAACGTAAATTGCTAAACCTTACCACTGCTCAAGCGATTTTGCTTGAAGATACGTACAAGTCATTTTCACGTGGTGGTGCAAACCTTAATGAAGCTGACAAAGCTAAACTTCGTGAACTTAATGCAAAAATCGGCAAGTTAAATCTTCAGTTTGGTGACAACCTACTTGCTGAAACTAATAGCTTTGAGCTGGTTATCGACAATGAAAGCGATCTAGCAGGTCTTCCGAAGGACGTGATTGCAAGCGCTGCGGGTGTGGCAACAAAACGCGGTCATGCTGGTAAGTGGGTGTTTACGACTGCTCGTCCATCGTTCACGCCTTTCTTAACCTATGCAGATAACCGTGAACTGCGTGAAAAAATGTACAAGGGTTACATTGAGCGTGGTAACAACGGTAACGCAAACGACAACAAACAAGTACTTGCTAAAATTGCTGCACTACGTGCAGAGCGTGCAAAACTGCTTGGTTATGAAACTCATGCCCATTATGTACTGGAAGAGCGTACAGCAAAAACGCCTGAAAACGTTTATAAACTACTAAACCGCGTATGGCCTGCTGCACTTTCTCGTGCGAAATCAGAAGCGGCTGACATGCAAGCAATGATTGACAAAGACGGTGGCAAATTCAAGCTTGCAGCATGGGACTGGTGGTACTATGCCGATAAGATCCGTGTGGCTAAGTACAGCTTTAACGAGCAACAAACGCGCCCATACTTCTCACTAGAAAACACCATTGAAGGTGTGTTCTATACCGCGAATCGTCTTTACGGCATTACGGCTAAAGAGCGTACTGATTTACCAAAATACAACGAAGAAGTTCGTACTTGGGAGATCTACGACAGAAATGGTAAGTTGATCTCAATCTTTATGGGTGATTACTTCGTCCGCGACAGCAAACGTGGCGGCGCTTGGATGAACTCATACCGTAAGCAATACAACATGAACGGTGTGAAATCTGTACCTATTATTGTTAACGTATTGAACTACCCTCGCCCTGCTGAAGGTGAGCCAGCACTGCTGACTTTTGATGAAGCTAGCACCTTATTCCATGAGTTTGGTCATGCGCTACACGGCATTCTTTCTAACGTGAAATACCGTTCACAAGCAGGTACCGCTGTACCACGTGATTACGTTGAGTTCCCATCTCAAGTAATGGAAAACTGGATGACGCAACCTGAAGTGTTGGCTCAATTTGCTAAGCACTACAAAACAGGCAAAGTGATCCCACAAGAATTGGTTCAAAAAATCCAAGCGGCAAGCAAATTCAACCAAGGTTTCGCAACGGTTGAATATATGGCTGCGACGCTACTTGATCTAGATTGGCATACGCTGAAAGATTCAAAAGTTCGCGACGCAGCGAAATTTGAAGCTGAATCGGTTAAGAAAATGGGCTTAATGAAAGAGATTGCACCGCGCTATCGCAGTACTTATTTCTCTCACATTTTCGCAGGTGGTTACAGCGCAGGTTACTACAGCTACATTTGGTCAGACATTTTAGGTGCTGACGCGTTCGAAGCCTTTAAAGAAAATGGTATTTTCGAT
>JBMYXI010000067.1:0-18307 GCA_049608225.1 Parashewanella sp. | reverse complement strand
TATTCAAACGAACTTCCAACAAAACTTTCTACTGAAACTCGCCAGACGGGAACACAAAAAACTTATGCTGTTTCTTCATTATCTCGTTCATCAGCTTGCGAACAAGTAACACGCTTCTTTTTGATGATGGAGACAACTCCAAGTTTGTCACGATCTGGTTATTGCTGTGAGTTTATTACGCATAATAGTTTGACCAATAGAAATGAAAAAAATATTGAAATAAAAGCTGTCTCCGAAGGAAAAACAGTTTATCAAGTTCAGTTGAAGGTGACTCCTGAAGAATGTGCCGATATTGCAATGATGCACTTTATTCACATGTTGAGTTCCAGTTATAAGCAGGCATATAGTCAAACACTAAAAGATTTGGAACGGGTGATCTTATCGGACATCGCCAAGCTATCAAATATTCCTCTTATTGAGTTACTTAGCTTGTCTAAGGAAGATTGCTCAAGTGACTGTTTAATACAAGCTTTTTTTGTGAATTATCCGTTAGAGTTAATTTTTTCAAACCCACGAGCAGCAAACATAGAGAAAAAAGAATCTAATCAAGCTGATTTTACTTTCGATCTCGCTTTGCTTGATGAACGTGCGCAGCAATCTAGTTGTATTTTATCTTTTGGTGGAAAGAAAATCGTCGTGCTTAGTCCCACTTTTTTGGTTGACGCTGGTGGAAAAATCCCCCAAGAAATTGGTTTATATCAACATCAGTTGTATGAACAACCATTTGAGGGAGTGCAGATTGTTCAGGTCGGTGAACTATCAGAGTGTTCCGCATGTGTTCCTGCAAGTTCACTCCGTCAATATGTACATCAATATGTCGAAAGAACACTAACACTATCAAAATTTGTCCCCTTCTATGTTAGGCATCTGTATTCATCGGCGAGCAAAAATTTTACTGAAGAGGAATATGAAAGATATCGTCGAGTATTGTCTAGCCTTAGGCTCGGGCAGAGTAGACTTGCTTTTGAATACACGACCGGGGAGGATGTCTTTGCTGATGAACCTTGGCTATCGGAGTATTTTAATCCATATATCAACGGACTAGAAAGATTAGCCATTGATGCTAAAGCATGTTTAAAATTTTATCAGCAAAGCCTGGTGAAAAGCTCAGAAAAACTTGAACAGAAAAGATTAGTGGTAACTTCATCGACGACATCAGGCGTTCAAGAAGATGATTATGTTCTGAGTGAAACAGATCCTTTTCCCGAATGGGTACTCCCTCCGAATGATAACATAAAGCTTGCTTGGGAGTTTTCTGGCGAAGAACAGCAACGCCTTACTATTATGCAACAGCTTGATCTTTTCTGCTGTAAATATGAATCAGCGTCAGTAGAAGAGAGAAAAACCGTTCGTTTAACCTTAATAGAAATGAAACAGCAATGGCGTTTTAATATTGCTTATAACTGTAGAGGTTGCTGGCAGCATTCTGATAGCATACCGCTTAGAGAAGGTGTAGAGCATGTCTTTGCTGCAAGATTATTGGTAATGAGATTGAAGTGTTGCCTTGATACCCAACAAACTGAAAGTATTACAGAAAGAGTTATTGCCTTGGGGACCTTGTCGAATGTGTCTTCTATTAAACTAAAAAATCAATTAGATACCACAACATATTCAAGTGACACGCTTACCGACTTCTTTGCAATCACTCTTGTGAATCCTGATGAGGTCGTGCAAGGCCTCGATTGTTATAGTGATCCACAGACAAAATCAGAGCAAAAGTTTTCATCATGGTTTGATCGTCGCTCGCCACAGATAAGATCGCAACTCTCGCAGCCTGGATTGAAATTACATGTTGCCGTTTTTAATGGTTGTGACTTTTTGATTTTGCCAAAATCCTCTGTAATAGTTGAAACTTCTATAGCGCTATTTTGTGAGGCAGATGAGCATTGGCAGCAAGTGAACTTGTCTAAACACAGCAAACACATTCAGGTTGAAAAATTATCACAAGAAGCTCTTTCAACTGGAGCGATAAACACCAAATCTCTGAGAGAATATCTCACGCGGGATAACGATGTTGCTTCTGATTTTGATAGTGGCATAGAGAGTCAAATTCATGCTCAGACCGAACAAGCACAACTGTGTGTAGAAGTATTTTATGATTATCGGCAGCAAGGCTTAGAGCTGAATTTGAACAATAAACATGTTGTTCAGGTTCTATCATCAATGAAAATAGGCAACAAGAGCTTATTTGCTATCTGTAAAGAATTACAAGCTGCTGAAAATGAAGTTAATTTAGATTTCAGTCAGTCTGCTTCAGTTGCTTTAGGGCAGTCTGTCAACAACAAAGTTAAGCTAGAAAGTACACTAGAACTGACATCAGGTTCTGTGACGGAGACTCAATCACAACCGAATCCAGAGTCTGAAACCAAAATCTGAATCCTGCACTTTGAATGATTTTGGGTATATACTTGCCGCTTTTAATTTCGAGACTGACTAACAAATGAAAGCAACAATAGGCCAGTGGCAGGGCGCTGGATTAATGGCGACGACTTTGCTTGGCACTGGTGTGTTTATTCTTCCCCAAATGACAATCAATGTCGCACAAACCAGTGCTTACATTTCATGGATATTATTGACTCTTAGTATCATTCCTGTCGCATTAATATTTGGAAAATTATCCAGTGTTTATCCTCATGCCGCAGGTCCAGCGTATTTTGTTGAAAAAGCCTTTGGGCGTACTTTAGGACGTACAGTTGGTTTAATATTCGTGTTGGTTGTGCCCGTTGGCGCGCCTGCTGCGGTGATCATGACATTCCAGTTTGTCGAAGCGTTATTCAGCGTTAGCGCGGGCGAAAAATTATTGTTGCAGTTGTTGATGTTAGCCGGACTATTTCAATTTGGTCGGCAGGGATTGCAAGTGTCAGCGAAAGTGCAATTTGCACTTACCTTAGCCATAGTGGCAGTGGTGGTGTTATTGTTTGGATCGACGACAACGACAATATCTGACTTTTCCTTGTTACAACCATCGGGTGTAGATACATCGAGCATATTAGTTGCTGCAGGCATTGCCTTCTGGAGTTTTTTGGGGATTGAGGCGATGACACACTTAGTCGACGATTTTAAAAACCCCAAAAAAGATATGCTGTCAGCGATGATGATAGGTACCGTTTTGGTCGGGATTATTTATTTAGTGTGTACGCTCGTTTTATTATTAACTCCGAATCAACAAACCGTGGCTATGGTAGGCGCGTTCGATCAACTTGTTGGTGGCTATGGCGCACAAGTTATTGGTATTTTAGGAATTGTTAGTGGCTTAGCGACTGTTAATGTTTACTCGGCTTCTGTGGCACGATTAATGAGAAGCTTTAGTCAAGAGCGCATTCTTCCGCGGTACTTTGATAAGGTAAATAAGCATAACGTACCTGAGCGTGCATTAGCAGCCAACGTGATAGTGATGGCTGTGGTCTTGGTGTTAACTTACTTCAGTGGTGAAGAGTTAGAGCGATTGATTTCGTGGAGTAACGGTGTATTTGTGTTTATATACTTGATGGCGATGTTGTCAGCTTTTCGTCTGTTGAGTAAAAAGTATCATCTATGGGCGTCACTCGGATGTATCTTTTGCATTTCAATGGCAGTAGCACTGGGCGAGAATATGCTTTATGCCATGTTATTAATTATGGTGACTTTGCCAATGTTATGGTGGCAAAAGAACTATTTAAATAAGCAGCAACTTGTCAAATAATGTTTGACGGTTAAACGCGTACATTTTTATCGCTTTGTTAGTGTGGTCACTGAAGTGACTGCGACGAGCAATGCAAAATGGGCGTTTTTTAGGTATCCTTAGCGCAAAATGAAACTTAATTAAATCAGTGGGATTTTCATGTCGTTGTCAGCCATATTAACCGAAGCGTTTCACTTCTTTCGCAATCATATTCGTCAGTTGGCGATGCTCACCATTCCATTACTGCTTCTGCAAGTGGGTATTCAATTATGGATTGGCAGTGAACTGTCAAAAGTGGATATGGAAAACCCACAGTTTGGTAATTCCATTTTTGTTGCCATGATAGTTTTACTTTTGGTATTTTCTTTGTTGATTGCGGCACTGACTTTATTTTTAGAGGTGCGGTCGCAAGGGCATAACCCGTCAACATTCGAACTGCTTAAAGCCAGTATGCCTTTTGTACCGCCATTACTGTTAGCGGCTGTATTCTCTGGTTTAGCTATTTTAGGCCCTGTAATGATCTCAGCAACCATGGGTCCTGCGGTTGTTATTGGCTTTGTGATCAGTTTTTATGTGTTTGCAAGGCTGACTTATGTGAACTTTATGGTGGTATCAGAGAGGCTGACGCCGCTTGAAGCCATAAAAGGCAGCTTTCGGATGAGCGGTCCAATCGTAATGAAAACCATAGGTATCATCAGTTTATATATACCACTGTCTTTGATCGGTGGCAGTTTATCCGCAGCAGCAACACAACTTGGTTTTCCGTTGCAGTTAGCCGTTGAAACTTTGGTTGCTTTTTTAGGACTGTTTGTCAATATCGCATTGTTTAGGTTGTACATGCTGAATCGTTAAGAAGGCAAGTTATGCAAAATTTTGATTTTTATAATCCAACTCGAATTTGTTTTGGTGAAGGGCAAATTGCCAAACTAAATGAATTGATCCCAGCTCAAGCAAAAGTGATGATTTTACTTGGCGGTAATAGTGCCAGAGCAACAGGCACATTAGCTGAGGTAAAAACGGCATTGGGCGACAGAGAAACGTTAGAATTTAACGGTATCGAGCCGAATCCAACTTATGAAACCTTGATGCAAGCGGTCGCTGAAGTAAAAAGTCAAAACGTGGACTTTTTGCTAGCTGTTGGTGGCGGCAGCGTGATAGATGGCACTAAGTTTATTGCTGCTGCAACCTTGTTTGAAGGTGACCCATGGGAAATCATGACCAGCTTTGGTAGTAAAGTAAAGGCGGCAATGCCATTTGGTAGCGTGCTGACTTTGCCTGCGACAGGTTCTGAGATGAACAGCGGCAGTGTTGTCACCAAAAGTGATATTAAAGCCAAGTTGCCCTTTATGAGCCCATTGGTATTTCCACAGTTTTCGATCCTTGATCCTGTGAAAACTTATACCTTACCTGAAAGACAAATCGCTAATGGCATTGTGGATGCGTTTGTTCACACAACTGAGCAATATTTAACTTATCCAGTGGATGCCGCGGTGCAAGACCGATTTGCCGAAGGTTTATTGTTAACCTTAATTGAGCAAGGTCCATTGGCGTTAAAAGAGCCTGAAAATTATAAGGTACGTGCTAATTTAATGTGGACAGCGACATCTGCATTAAATGGTTATATTGGTGTCGGTGTCCCTCATGATTGGGCAACGCATATGATAGGTCATGAATTGACGGCGCAACATGATATTGACCACGCACGCACCTTGGCTATTGTTTTACCTGCGGTTTTACGTCATGCAAAACAAGATAAACGTCAAAAACTGCTGCAATACGCTGAGCGAGTATGGGCTATCACTGAGGGCTCTGAAGATGAGCGTATTGATAGTGCCATCGAGCAAACCCAAGCGTTTTTTGAAAGTTTAGGCATTGGCACACGCTTACGTGATTACCAACTTGATGAATCACACATTGATACTATTATTGAGCAGTTAACTAATCACGGTATGGTGGCGTTAGGTGAACATCAAAAAATTGATCCTGCGAGCAGCCGCGAAATTTTGATGTCAGCACTGTAATGGTGACATTGTAACTGATCCTTTAAAAGGATTTTTGTTATGCGTTTTGTAATGTATTTTGCTATTTGCTTGATGATCATAGCTCTAATGATATTGTCTCCTTCGGCTGGAGCTACGGTATACAAGTGGGTGGATAGCAAGGGTAAGGTGCATTACAGCGATAGCCCCAAAGACGGGGCTAAAATAGTCAAACCTTCGGCAAACACGCAAAACCAAATCTCTTTAAATTCTCCGCACATCTCTTCGCATATCGTTAGTCAAACCGAAACTAACTCTGCTTCTAACGTACATTACCAATTAGAGATTCTCTCACCTCAAGACGATGCTACCATTCGTAATAATCGTGGTGACTTCAGTGTTACAACAAGTATTAAACCTAACTTAGAGGGCAAGCATGTTTGGATTTTGTACCTTGACGGTAAACGTTACGGTGAGGTGCAAGGTCATGGACGTTTTTCTCTAATGGGTATTGATAGGGGAAGTCATCGTTTAAAGGTGGATGTGTTAACGCAAACTGGGCATATTGTGGCGTCTAGTCCTGAAATTACTGTGTATTTGCATCGGTTTTCGGTGAATTTTAATAAACGTTAGGTGGGATTGCTTAAGCGGTAATTTCGCTTTATTTATTAAACTTCTTCGAAGTTTTTAACGTCGTGGGCTTTCCGCCCACACCCGACCAAGAAAGGGTTCTTCAGCAAACCCTCTCTTGGATCTCTCCGTGCTGCCCTACGAAATTGAAAGCTCCTTAGACTCCAATCAAAATACCTAACAGCTTGAATGGTGCATCCATGCACCAACAAGCTTTTCGCAGCATCCATGCTGCTCATACGGAATTTTAATTTCCATCTTCGGCAATTTCGAAGGGAAATGGTGTTCTTTTCTATATTGTGTGCAATTTCTTGTTTTGTTGGCATTTCTAAAATGATGTAGGATAACTACTTCAAAAAAGGGAATATTATGTGGATTTTTTCTTAAGTGATTCTTAGATAAACGAGAATACGTAATATTAAAATATTTGGTAATTTGAGTTAATAATAAGTATGACATTTAAAAAGGTTAAGAAAACAGAGGATGTAGCTTTTAATATTAAATTCTTTGTTCAAATGGTTATTGGTGTATGTGTGTTCACTATTTTATGCAAACATTTCTTATGCGAGTTTTGGGAGATTTTTACACAAGATAAAAGTAATCAAATTGATCTTAAATACTCCTTGCAAGTTGTTTCATATGGGCTTGGTATATCTGCTGGTATAGAAATGGCTTATATGCTTTTTACGCCTGGTCCAGATGAAGCTGTTGAACCCATAATTCTAGGTCTTGCCTCTACTTTTTTATATGTACTTTCTAGCCTTGATTTAGAAAAATCAAACTTAATTCACTTTTCAATAATACTGTTTACTATTGGAATTTTAATTGGCGGTTTATTTTTTATTAAAGATAAATATGTAAGTACTGAGTAACGAATCTTGTTTGAATTTTGTCACAGTATTTTAAAATTATTCCGTAATTTATCAATTTCAATACCTTTGAGTCGGAGAGAGAAACTAGTTCCCCTTCGGAGTTGTTGAGAGAATGATTGGATATGAAATGGCGTGAGGCTGACATGGATGTCAGGCTAGGTTTCGTAGGGCATGGATGCCCGTCGAAACCGTTAGCCATTTATTCAATCATGAACGAAACGCTTAACTCCGTAGGGGCGGCATGTGGGTTTCCAAAGGGAGGTTTGCTGGTGAACTTCCCTTTGGGCTGTGTGATACGCAGTATCACGACTTTGTAAACTTCGTAGAAGTTTAAGAAGAATGATTAGCCATTAATTCAATTACCACCTTGTAAAATTAACCGAAATTCCCGCCACGGAAATTCACTAAATCCCTTGCAACAATTGAGTCTTATTAAAAAATCATGCAGACTGATCACTGCACTATATTGGTGCATTGTTTTCGGGCAAAATTGATTATTAAAAAGGCTGCTATGGAAGCACATCAAGTTCTTGAGCATTTAGCGACAGCGGTGATCACCGTTGATCCTAAGCTGACCATTCATTACGTCAATGCTTCGGCGTGCCAGTTGTTAAGTAGCAGCCATACTAAGCTGCTTAACAAGCCATTAATGGAGCAAGTGAATTTACTGGGGGTTGAACCGAGTAAGCTTACCGATTCCATCGCTCAAGGTCAGAGTTTGAGTGTTAACCAAACCCAATTGATCAACAATGACGGGCAGCGCTTTTATGTTGATTTAACCTTGTTGCCGCTAGCCACTAATCAAGGGTTTAGTGTTATTGAACTTAGGCAAGTTGATCAACAGCAGCGAATTTATCAGCAATTAAATCAAGATGCACAGCAACAAGCAGCGCAATTTTTGGTGCGTAATTTAGCCCATGAAATTAAAAATCCGTTAGGTGGACTGCGTGGAGCAGCGCAATTACTCGCACGAGAATTAACCGACAATACTCAGCAAGAATTTACCACGATGATCATCGAGCAAGCGGATCGTATGCGCAGCTTGGTGGATAGATTACTTGGGCCTCAAGTGCCTAGCCCACATAAACAAGAAAACATTCATCGTGTCATCGAAAAAGTATTGCGACTCATACAGGTTGGCTTACCACAAGAAATAAAATTGGTGCGTGATTATGACCCTTCACTCCCCAATTTAAAGATAGATCCTGAGTTACTGCAACAAGCCCTGCTTAACTTACTGCAAAACGCCCAGCAAGCCATTGAGCCTAAAAGTGGCGTTATTACTGTTCGTACCCGCATGAAGCATCAAATGACCATCGCTGATGTGCGTTATAAATCGGTGATTGAAGTCGCCATTATGGATACTGGCATTGGCGTCCCCGATGCCTTAAAAGACACTTTGTTTTATCCAATGGTGACAGGGCGTAGTGAAGGCACTGGGTTAGGGTTATCTATTGCTCACAATATTGTTCGCCAGCATCTTGGGCGGATCGAATGTGAATCACAGCAAGGCAAAACTGAGTTTCGCTTATTACTGCCGATGAGAGAGGAAGCTTAATGGAGCAGGTGTGGATTTTAGACGATGACAGCGCAATTCGTTGGGTCATCGAAAAAGCGCTCGATAGTGCCAATATTAGCAGCGCCAGTTTTGCTGCCGCAGAGTCATTATGGCAAGCGTTAGCTGACGATAAGCCGCAAGTGATTATTTCCGATATTCGAATGCCAGAAACTGATGGCATTACCTTATTAGAACGTATTCAGGCGCATCATCCAGAAATTCCAGTGATTATTATTACCGCACATTCTGATTTAGATAGTGCGGTGAATGCCTATCAAAGTGGCGCATTTGAATACTTACCAAAACCGTTTGATATTGATGAAATCATTCACTTAGTTGAGCGGGCGTTAAAGCACGTAAAACAGCAAAATAAATCGGTCGAATCTCCGCAGATTGCTACGCCAGAGATCATCGGTGAAGCGCCTGCGATGCAAGAAGTATTTCGCGGCATTGGGCGACTGTCACGCTCAGCGGTGACAGTACTAATTAATGGTCAGTCTGGTACAGGTAAAGAGTTGGTTGCCAGAGCTCTGCATAAACATAGCCCGAGAAACACCATGCCTTTTGTCGCGTTAAACATGGCCGCTATTCCACATGATTTAATTGAAGCTGAGCTATTTGGTCATGAAAAAGGTGCATTTACTGGTGCGACAAGCCATCGAAAAGGTCGCTTTGAACAAGCCAATGGTGGCTGCTTATTTTTAGATGAAATTGGCGATATGCCGCTTGAAGTGCAGACCCGTTTATTACGAGTACTCGCAGAAGGACAATTTTATCGGGTTGGTGGTCACCAAGCCATTACGGTCGATGTGCGCATTATCGCAGCAACCCATCAGAACTTAGAACACTTAGTGGTAAAAGGTGGCTTTCGTGAAGACTTATTTCATCGACTTAATGTGATCCGTATGCATTTGCCACCATTAGCTGAGCGCCGAGAAGACATTCCAACACTGGCAAAGCATTTTTTGCAATTAGCGGCTAAAGAAATGTCGGTAGAGTGTAAGCAGTTGTCTAAGGAAGCACTAACTCGGATGATGACGTTACCTTGGCAAGGAAATGTTCGTCAACTTGAGAATGTTTGTCGCTGGTTAACTGTGATGGCATCAGGCAAAGAGGTACTGATTGACGATTTGCCGCAAGACTTACTTGAATCAAAAAATGCACCGGTCGATGCTGACTGTAATTGGACTGAAGCCTTGGATACCTGGGTACAAGAAGAGCTTGAGCAAGGTAAGGATAATTTACTGGCTGAAGTACAGCAACAAGCAGAACGTATTTTATTTAAACGCGCCTTAGATCATGTTCGAGGACATAAACAACAAGCGGCCAAACTGTTAGGTTGTGGCCGCAATACTATTACTCGAAAACTAAAAGAGTTTAATTTGGATCAATGACTTGTTTCTTGGTGCCAGCGTGCGAGTTTTGGTTGTTTTAATATCAACAATAAGCTGATTGAAAATAAAGCACAAATAAATGCAATGGCATAAGGCGCGGTTAAATTGGTTTGTTGAATTACGCCACTAATTATTGCTGCGCCACTCATTTGAATGAAGCCTAACAAAGCGGTTGCTGTGCCGGCTCTGCTACCAAATGAAGCTAAAGCTAAGCTGGTTGCAGGACCAAGCAAAAACGCAAAGCCAGTACAAACAAACAACATTGGCAGCATAAAGGCCAATGGCGCGCCCACTAAATTGGTTAACACCGATAATTGAAACAGAGGCGTCAGTATTGCTGCGGTTAAAAACATAGTTAATGCGACAAATAAGGTCTTGCGGTTGCCGTATTTACGTATGAAAACGGGCGCTAAAAAACAGGCAAAAATATTTACAAATGCATTTATACCAAATAAGCCACTGAAATGAAGTTCAGACACGCCGAGCTTGCCTATCAGCCATACAGGTGAATAAGACACATAGCACAAAATTGCTGTCATCGCCGACATGCAAGTGACAGCATAAAACAGAAAATGCGGTTCTTTTAAAATAGGTAAATAGCGTGACCAGTGATACAACTTACCATCAGCAATCGTATGACTTGGTTTGGTCTCTTGGAACTTCAGCAAAATAACAGTCAGCATAACTAAACCAAATAACGCCATAAAAATAAAGGTTGAACGCCAACCAAATTGCAATGCCAGCAATCCGCCTAAGCTCGGTGCTAATGCTGGGATCACACAAATGGCACCGTTGAGATAGCTATATATTTTGGCGCTTTCTTTAGGGGTGAAGCAATCTCGAACTGCGCTAAAGGCAACGATTGACGTTGAACAAGCGGCTAGCCCTTGTAGCAATCTTGCAACTAATAATAAGTCAAATTGCACCGCAAAAGCGGCCATTAAGCTACTGAGTGCGTAAAGAACAACACCAAAAATCGCAACAGGGCGACGACCAAATTTATCTGTTAATGGCCCAATCAAAATTTGCCCTACGCCCATAGAAAACAGAAACAGAATTAACGTCGATTGAATTTGACTGTTTGAAATTGAAAACTCAGCGGCCATAGTCGGCATTGAAGGCAAGTAAATATCAATGGCTAATGGACTTAGTAATACCAATAACATCAAGATTGGTAAGGAAATTTTGGACATTTTAGTACCTGAAAGTAAAGGTGGATTCATCTCGCTGATAAACAAAGATTAACTGGACAACTTTAGCCCAAATACCATTATTAATAGACAACAGGATAAGCAAACAAATGGTCGCAGATTTTAACCTAATCACCATTTTTTTCCACACTTAATTTAAGGTTAAAGCTTGTCGTTCGATTAGAGCGTTTTTTTGACGTATAGAAAAGAATAACTGAATGTTCGAAATGCAATCACGAGTATAAGTAGGTGGATGGTGTTGTATACAGATTATTCGAATCAACTCGTGGGTCAGCTTGCAGCTGATAGGCAAAAAGAGCAACGGTTTCTCGTTCAAGCCTTTAGTGTTAATGGTCGAGAGCGTTGCTATCAAGTTAACATTACTCCCTCGAAACAAGTGAGTGTGAGGCGTGCCTCCATAGGGTCGTATTGCGCTTCTTTTCTTACAGGTATGTTTAATGAACGTGGAATTGGCTTTACCAGTGCAACGATAAAGGCTGATATCAGACTAGCGATAACTGTGAGAGAGCATCACCGTTTCGATAGACATACTCTTGAATGCGAAACTCAACCTAAATATGAACACTACCCGCAAACATCAGCACAATGGTTTGCCTGTGCGGCTCAGGTTGTGAGCGATGCCAATCCAAAGTTAACTCTGCTATTAGACTTAGATAACACAATATTTACAAGTTGGATTATAGAACGCATGCATAAACCGAAAACATTAACACGCTGTAAAAAACGTGTATTTGTTGACCCTGACGCGATGCAACAAATAAAGGCATTCATTGGGTATGGGCACCAATTGATCATCATCACTTCAGCGAACTATTGCTACTCAGACATCCATGAATTGTTTTTAGAATACAGGATTAATGTACCTGCTTGTAATTATTATAATTGTGAGGACTATATCCATGAGGATAATGGTAAGGCTGGGGCAATCAAGCGTATCGGATTTTCGAATGCAGCGATGCTGATTGATGATTTAAAGAGCAATAAACCTGATTGCGTTTGGTTTACACAAGCTAAATATTACGAACCATTCCCTAATATATCTGGGCGTGAGCTAGACGTAAGTACTCAATCCGAATCATTTGTTACTGTCCCAGAGTTCGAAGAGGCTGCGTGATAAAGCTGGGTATTACAGTTTATAACTTTAATTTCGATTACACATTTTCTAACGATTTACTGTAACTTCTGCTGGTTTATTTCCTTGAAAAGGCGTTAAAATCTATAGCTTACTCGCTGGATTTTCAAGGACACATCATGGGACAAGAAACCACAAAAATACTGGTCATCGATGACGATATGCGTTTACGTTCATTGCTTGAACGCTATTTAGTTGAGCAAGGGTTTCATGTTCGAAGTGCAGCAAATGCCGAGCAGATGGATCGTCTATTAGAACGTGAAAACTTTCACTTATTGGTATTGGATTTAATGTTACCGGGAGAGGATGGCTTATCTATTTGCCGTCGCTTACGTAGCCAAGACAATCAAATCCCGATTGTGATGCTTACTGCAAAAGGCGACGAGGTGGATCGCATTATCGGTCTTGAGCTCGGTGCAGACGATTATTTATCAAAGCCGTTTAATCCTCGAGAATTATTAGCCCGTATTAATGCGGTTATGCGTCGTAAAACTCAAGAAATCCCAGGTGCGCCTTCTCAGCAACAGCAATCCATTAGCTTTGGGGAGTTTACCTTAGACTTATCTACACGTATTTTGTATCAAGCGAAGCAAGCCATCAGCTTAACCAGCGGTGAATTTGCGGTATTGAAAGTATTATCGACCCATCCACGAGAGCCACTTTCACGAGATAAATTGATGAACCTTGCAAGGGGTCGTGATTACTCAGCACTCGAGCGTTCTATTGATGTGCAAGTTTCACGGTTACGTCGTTTGATAGAGCAAGATCCGACCAACCCTCGCTATATTCAAACAGTTTGGGGACTAGGGTATGTATTCGTGCCAGATGGCGAAGCGTAATGATACATGACTGAATCTAGCCCTCAATATAATTCAACTTCCTCGGCAGAGACTGACAATAAGTTAACGAAATCGCGTACTCGGCGTTGGCAAGGATTCATTCCACGCAGTTCATTTAGTCAAACCGTATTATTGATAGGCAGTTTGTTATTGATCAACCAGTTTGTATCCTACTGGACTGTCGCTGTGTATTTTATTAAACCCAGTTATGAACAAATCAACGAATTGATTGCAAGGCAAGTTAACTTATTGTTTGTGGAAGATGTGGATATTGGCCGTGAGCACTTAACGTTAGTCGATGCATTAAATGCAAAAATTCGCGATGAAGGTATGAAAGTTTATAGCCAAAAACAAGCACGCAGTGCTGGCGTGGAACAAGCGATGTTCTATGGTTTTTGGTCCTCGGAAATGTCGGAATATCTAGGTGGAAAAACTGAGGTTCGAGTGTTGCAACGCGAGCACTTACAGGTATGGATCCGCCCGCCACAAGCGCCGTCGATTTGGATTAAAGTAACCTTAAACAGCGGCATCAATGAAGATGAATTATCGCCCTTAACTTTATATTTATTGATGATTGGGGTGTTGAGTGTGATTGGTGGTTGGATTTTTGCTCGTAAGCAAAACCGTCCATTAAGGCGGCTACAAAAAGCTGCGATATCGGTTTCTCGCGGTGATTTTCCACAACCTTTACCGCTCGACGGCTCCAGTGAACTGGTTGAAGTGACCAATGCCTTTAATCGTATGTCTTATAGCATGAAACAGTTAGAGCAAGATCGAGCGTTATTGCTGGCTGGGATATCACATGACCTGCGAACTCCGCTTACTCGTATTCGTTTAGCCTCGGAAATGATGGTCGAAGAAGATCAGTATTTAAAAGATGGCATTGTGGCAGATATTGAGGATATGGATACAATCATTAATCAGTTTATTGATTACATAAGACAAGATCAGCAAGCACCATTAGCATTGACCTCTGTTAATGAGTTGATTAATGATATTGCTCATGCCGAAAAAAAACGCAATATTGAACTTGAATTAGAGCTAACTTCTTGTCCTGATGTGCCATTAAAAGCGATGTCAATTAAACGTGTATTGATGAATTTGGTGGAAAACGCTATCCGTTATGGTCATGGCTGGATTAAAATTAGCTCTTATTGCGACAATAAATGGGTCACAGTTGCAGTGGAAGACAACGGTGACGGTATTGATGAATCACAAATGGACGCGTTGTTTCAACCATTTACCCAAGGCGATAGTGCTCGTGGTACTATTGGATCAGGTTTAGGGCTTGCGATAATTAAGCGCATTATGGATAGGCATTTAGGCAAGGTAACATTAAGAAATCGTGATCAAGGTGGATTGCGTGCGGAAATTAAACTGCCCTTAGAATAAATATGGAAATGTAAAAATGGACTTTTTGCCGAATGATTACATAGATGTTATTCGATCTGCCTTTATTGGTTGTGGTTGTATTGTTGCGATTATCTGGGAGCGGGATCGCAAACGAAAATTACGCAAAATCACGGTTTATTTAGAGCGTCGTCACCCTGATATCTTTCAGCGGTTTCATCATAATCCAATGAAAATGAAACCAAAAGAAGCGTTTAATCTTAATTTCCAGCAATGGCTTGGATGCGTTGAACTTGACAAGTTGAATGATCAAACCTTGTCTTCATTGGTACAAGAACTGCGACATAAGATGCGTCGTATTCAATATGTCGCTATTATATCGATCAGTATTTCTCTGGCTCTCGGCTTTTTCACTGCCAGTGGTTAATCATTAAAAATCGTGCTAATCAGCCAGCAAAGTGAATAGCTTATGCTTGAATAATTTGTGATTAATCTTGGTGATGATTTTTGCATTTACAGGTTTATCCAGTAAGCCTGTGGCATCGATGGCTAAATGCCCATAAGCGGTAGGGCTTTGATATTCAATCCATGTATGTGCGGAAATGCAGTCGGTGACAATCTCAGGATATAAAGCAACTGCCATTGCGGTTGGGTCGGGTAAATCAAAGCCAACCTTATTTGACCGTTGGTAGTTGAATGCTTTGACCGTTTGATTGATGTCTACTGCGAATTTTCCTAACCGACCAAGTTGATTGAGCTTTTGTATATCATTTTCGTTAATAAAGGCTTCCCCAACGCCAATTTCCCAACCTATTGCAGTAATAGGTAAACCTGAGTTGAAGACTAAATGTGCAGCTTCAGCATCAACAAACATATTAAATTCAGCCAATGGTGTAATGTTTCCTGATTTTCCCCCCGAGCCACCCATAATAAAAATATGCTTAATTTTTTTAATAATTTCAGGCGCTTTCAGTATCGCCATGGCAAGGTTTGTCAGTGGTCCTAATGTGACAATTTCAAGTGTTCCGTCAAATCGTGCTGCATAATCAATAATGGCATCAACAGCATGTTTTTTTTCAGGCTTTAAAGTTGACGGGGCTAGGGAAGTATTGCCCATTCCGTCTTCTCCATGAACAAATTGTGCAGTATACAGCTCTTTAAATAGCGGCTTTTTCATGCCAGAAAAGACGGGCGGGATGTAGGTTTTTGCTTGTTCGACACTTATCAGAGCATTAGTTAACGCCATTTTTACAGGACAATTACCTGCAACGACAGTAATGGCTTCAACAGCGATGCTTGGCTCTCTTAATGCCATTATTAGTGCAACTGCATCATCCGATGCTGTATCAGTATCTATTAGAAAATGTCTCATTAAGCAACCAAAATGTAGTCTCGGTGCTCAATTATTATTCAGCAATCCACTCATGACAAATGAATAATGGCGTGTTGTCAGTCAGTATTCAGCCCTTAAGTATTTATTTATCGTAGCGAGAGCAGACAATGGTTTTTATCATCCAATTATGAGTAATTAGCAGCAAATAAGTATAATAATAGCTCCAGCTTTAACTTTAGAGTGGACTTTCAGGCATCTCCTTATTTTGGGTATTTTTGCTGTGATGGCTGCGCCTAATTTGGTTCATGTTGAATCTGTTATCGCTGGTCAGGCGACATTGGAAACAAGTACCATAAATATTGATGGTGATGACATCGCGATGAAGCATGGTTTTCCTGCGGGTACGGCATTGGGGATTGTTAAATTGATCCCACCAAATCAAGGGTGGAAACAAAAGCCAAGCACAGGCGTCGACAAATATGTTTATTGGCATGGAAGTATTGATGAGGACGCCAGTGTTGCCTTGTGCTTTTTACGTTATTCGAGTCCTACGTCGGTAAATGCATAACCAACTTTTGAAGTTGTAAAAATAGGCTGTTAATTAAGTAGCTTGTTATTTTTTACTATAACTTTTCTAACATCACTTCTGCTTTACTTAATTCAAATGATTTGGGTTGTTCAACGTTCAATGCTGTCACGACACCATCTTCAATAATCATGGCGTAGCGTTGCGAGCGAATACCGCCAAAATTTGCTGTGTCCATTTCTAGTCCAAGCGCTTTGGTGAAGCTAGCATCACCGTCAGCAAGCATCATAATGTGCTCAGCATTTTGGCTATCGCCCCATGCCTTCATGACAAAGGCATCATTGACTGAAACACAAGCAATAAAATCGATACCTTTAGCTTCAAATTGGTCTGCAAGCGCGACATAACCTGGTAAGTGAGCAGCTGAACAGGTTGGTGTGAATGCACCTGGTAGTGCGAATACAATGGCTTTTTTGCCTGAAAAGAGTGTTGAAACATTGTGTTCAATCATGCCGTCATTAGTCAGCTGAGACAATGTTGCTTCTGGCAATTTTTGGTTAATTGTAATCATAATAAATTCCTAATTTACCCCCATGCGTTCTCAAAAACTACGGGTATAACGGTTTACATTGCAGCTTTAACATAAATATCAAAGCGATTTTTTTTCTGAGCGATAACGGTGCTTGGTGCTTTTTGTTCAAGTGGTGGCGCATAATCAGGTCGTTTAACGACAACGCGCTTGTTGGCGAGTTTAAGTGCTGGTTCGAGTAAGGCATCAGCGTCTAAATCGCTGCCGACTAAAGATTGAAACACGCGCATTTCCTTTTTTACTAAAGCGGACTTTTCACGATGAGGATACATAGGATCAAGGTAAACTACATCAGCAGTGAGAGGAAGCTCAGCCAATGATGTTTGACTGTTGCCATGAAATAAACGCATTCGCTGTTGCATCCATTCACCGATTTCTGCATCTTGATAACCCCGTTTTAAGCCGTCTTCGAGCAGTGCTGCTACCACAGGGTGTCGCTCAATCAGTGTAACTTCACAGCCTAAGCTTGCAAGCACGAAGGCGTCGCGACCGAGTCCTGCTGTCGCATCGACAACCGCAGGCGTGAGCCCTTTCTTCATTCCGACGGCTTTAGCTATGGCTTGACCTTTGCCGCCACCAAATTTACGGCGATGAGCGACCGCACCAGTAACAAAGTCGACCGAAATTGCCGATAGCTTAGGTTCATCACGCTTGTATAGCCCCAATATATTTTGTTCAAACTTCAACTCAAATAGGGATTCAGCAGAAAAAGTGATGTGCCAATGTTGGCATATTTCATTAAGCTGGGAATTACTTTGGTCGAAAAATATTTGGATAGACACAGAGTTAACTTGGGGTAATGGAGCTGTGCTGAGATTATATACCTGTTACTGTTCAAAGTGCAGGTATTGAGTGTGATTTCAACGCGCATCATGAAAAGTCATAGGGGCTGTTTTATCTTTGTTTAATTATTCAGCTGAGCGATAAATCGCCTTAATTAAGGCGGAAATAGTGCCGTTTAGCCATCTAAATTAACTATTTTCAACGCAGAGTAAGACGATTTAGTCTCAGCCCATAGGGCAATGGTTGTTTTTAACGCTATCCACATTGTTACTACGTTCATTAGAAACGAAGTAATGACAGTTTTATATGTTGGTAATAACTAAATAACGCTTGTTCTGCTTTGCTATCGTTAAAAACAATCATTGCTGAAAATATCAACAAAGATAAAACAGTCCCTAGAGGCCGTTCTCAATTAGATTTTTGATTTGCTGCTGTTAATTTTTTAGGTTA
>JBMYXI010000066.1:0-18519 GCA_049608225.1 Parashewanella sp. | reverse complement strand
GAGACTTAGGTACTGGGATGTAACGCGTTAAGTCAGAACCTTTACGACCGTCTAGAACTGGTACTTTGTTGCCGTTGTACGTTTTGAACTTGCCTGCTTTTAGTGCCGCTTCACAACGCTCAAGGCTGAATACCACAACGTGGTCACGTTCGTTGCTGATCATCTCACCGAGGTTAGTACCCATTTCTGAGTTGTAACAGGTCGATGCGAAGTACTTACCATCGTAATCAGCGTCGGTGTTATCTAAGTTACCATCAACCATGACTTGGAAAGCCACTTCCATTTTCTCAGCATCAATCACGTTGAACAATGAACGGTAAGTGCTAACGTCTTCCAACGTTTCTTTACCATTGTTGTCCATTGGGATTTCGAACTCACCGTTACAAATGACATATTTAGTGAAAGGCGCTTTTTGAACACGCAAGCCGTGGATAGCTTGTACGTTCGGGATGGTGATCATTTTGTCGGTTTTCATTACGTCACAACGAATACGAGCAACACGAGTATTGGCTTTATCGTTGATGAATACGTACTTACCGTTATAGCGACCGTCAGTCATACTCATGTGAGGATGGTGAGAGTCACCGGCATGAAGGTGAGCGCTGTCGCCTTTAATACGTTTACTTTCGTTAGTGATACCCCAACCGGTCGCTGAGTCAGTGTTAAACACTGGAATACGCATCAGCTCACGCATTGAAGGAATACCTAAAATACGAACTTCACCAGAATGACCGCCACTCCAGAAACCGTAGTATTCGTCTAATTCGCCTGGGTGAACGAACGGGCTGTTTTTGCCTGCTTCAGAAGCTTGTGCTTTTGCCATAGAAGCAAACATTGCAGCTGACATTGGAGCAGCAACGGCGCCTGCACCAAGTAAAGCGGTTTTACCCATGAATCGACGCCTATCGGCATTTTGCACTTCTTGGTGCAATTCCGTGTTGTTGTCTTTGTCTTGCATATTGCAATCTCCATCATTTGGCCACCCGTTGCAGCCGCATTAGTTTGTTAAACAGATACTGTTGGTATTTCTTGTTCTTTTAGTTGCTCTTCAGAGCGCTTCTTACGTTTGTAAGCTTTCTTTTTAAGAGGAGGGCATTTCTCCTCGTCGTAATAGGTCACCTGACAATCCAAGCAGTAGTGACATTCACGCATGTTGATTTCACCGTTCGGATAAATCGCTTGGATTTCACATTCTTTGGCACAGGTTTGACAGGGTTGACCACATTCTTTGCGACGCTTTAGCCAGTCGAATAAACGGATACCGTTGCCTACTGACAGTGCGGCACCGAGTGGGCATAAGTAGCGACAGAAGGTTTTGCGGTTAACTAAGTTGATTAAAATTAGGGCTGATGCGTACAGTACAAATGGCCACTCACGATCAAATTTCAGTAAGAAAGTGGTTTTAAATGGCTCAACTTCAGCAAACTTTTCAGCTAGGGCTAGAGAGTCTAAAGACAGACCGAATAAGCCCAAAAGAATCAGGTATTTGATTGCCCACAAGCGTTCATGTACCGCAAATGGCAATTCAATTTGTGGCAGTTTCAGCCAACGGCCAACAACATTGACTAACTCTTGCAGCGCACCGAATGGACATAACCAGCCACAGTACACCGCGCGTCCCCACAAGATGATGGTTACTGCGGCCGCGCACCATAAAGTGAAGATGATTGGGTCTAGCAGGAATAAATCCCAAGAGAAGTTACTCATTAATGAATGCAAGAAAGTAAATACATTCACAACCGATAACTGACCGCCCCAAGTCCAGCCGACAAACACAACCACGATGATTAAGAAACTGTGGCGTAAGCGGTGCATAAAGGTTGGATGCTTAACCAACACATCTTGGAAGAATAAAACTAATAGCAGTACACCAATCAATGCACACAGTACGATGACTTCAGGAGTGCGGTCTTTCCATACTTGCTGAACGAGAGTAAGTTCAGGCTCTGGCACAATGGCTGGTGGGGTATCAACGTATTTTTCTAATGGATCGTACTGACCTTTGAAACTGGTAAAAATACTGTCGATAGGCCCTGTTTGGCGACGAACTAATAGCTCGAATTGCCAAGGTGCACCCGGATCAAATTCAAAGTGGTCTTGTACTCTGAACAAAGACATTTCGTGGAACTGAGGCGCACCTGCAATGTAGATATCAGTGAGTCGCTGGTGGTCTAGATCACGAAACGCAATAGCTTCATCATTTTGATGTACTTGAATACGGTCGAAGATACCGCCACGCACATAGCCAGAACCTTTGAATGAATAACCATTACCGAGTAATGCGATGAGGTGCTCACCTTTTTTAAGGTTCTTGATTTGGTATTCATATTCAGCGTCACCGAGAAGATTGCGACCAATAGTTGGGATATCGGCAAGGGTGTAATACACCTCAGCGAACATATCATTCTTTTGCGAAGGCTCTGCTTTCTCGATATCTTCGGCGTCAGTACCAACAAAGGCGTCATCGACTTTAGCGCGGTTTAGGTAAAGCTTACGGATTGAACCATCACCAGTGAGTTTTAACCAGTCTGCTTTTTCAAACACATCTTGTTTGATGGTTGATATAGGCTGAATTACATCGGACTTAGGCTCGATAATGCCTAAAGAAATTGCGGCTTTATTGGCGGCTTTGGTAATGGCTACGTTCATCACCATCACCGTTACGGTTGCACCCGAAAGTCCATCAATGTTGATGGTACCTTCTGATTGATTACCGCCAACTTTTAAACGATCTTTGACAGACAGACCTTTGTATTGGTCTGCAAAATCATCAAGTTTACTCTCTGGTATACCTGCCAAAATAATCGGTTCGTGGTGCTCTAATACCTTGGCGGTGACATAGTTGCCTTTAGGATCGATGATAACCAGCATATTGACTGGTTCTCCTGAATACGCGGGGATTTTTGCTATGTCATTGGTTTCAAAAGCATAGCCAAGCAAAGTATCTCCATTGAGAATTTTTCTAAGGTGATATTCGCCTTGTTTATCGGTAATCGTTGTTGCCTCAGGGAAGGTTTTTTCAATGATGGGCAATGGATCTTTGGGAGGGCTAATAAATAGCGCATGACTGTCGGATAAGGAAAATAGAAATCCAACTAGCAAAAGTATTGCTGCAAAAAACATTCGTTGGCCGTTACTGCTCACATCCATTTCCTCGTCAGCATAAATGCGACAAAGTGTCGCACTAAAATTAACGGTCATAGTATGAGCGGTGTTAATGGCATGTAATGATACAGATCAATAAATAAGTATAAGCTCGAGTGAACTAGTCAATTATTTGGAGCTTAATCAATAAAGTTCAAACAAGATGTTTGCAATTGATCAAAGTCAATTTCAAGTGTTAGAAATAGTGCTTGAACGCTTTAGTTCTCCTCGGTTCTTTTAAAGCAACATAGCATTCTTACGAATTGAGCAATAAAATGGTAACCATTGGCACTTTGAGGCTTAACAAATGATCGGCATTAAACCCATAATTTCTCTAGCCCTAGCAGGCTCAATTTCATATTTGGCGTATTCATTGATACAAGTTGCAGATGAAGTCAAACAGGTACGAAAAGCGCTACCAAACATCCTTACTCAAGTGCAAGACATTGAGTCTAAGATTAAAGTTGAGCAGTGGTTGGCTTTAACTCATGAAGTAAAACAGCAAGTTCCTGACATCTTAACGGAAGTATCTAATGTTCGTAAGGTAATTGATGATGTCAACGCAAATATTCCCAATATTTTAACAGAAGTGAATTCCATCAGAGTTCAGATGGTCCCTTCAATACTTACAGAAGTAAAAATTGCGCAAAAAGAAACGTTGCCGAATATTTTATCTGAAATAAAAACGGTAAGAGCAGATGTTATTCCTATCGTGTTAAATGAAGTCGAGCAAGTTCGTAATAGTGTACCACCAGTCTTGTTTGAAGTTGCTAAGGTGCGAGAGATGACACCGAAAACAATCAAGCATGTATCCGCGCTTATTTCACAGGCAGAAAGTGCAAGTAATAAAATTTCAAAACAGGTAACCAGTGGCGCGATAGAAGGGGTTGTAGCTAGTCCGTGGGAATTATTAAAAAGTGTGGGAAAGGAAGCTGTAAATAAAGCTGATGAATTGGAAAAAAATGATTGATCTAATTTCATCAGACAAGAATACAGAGCCTGAATGGTGAGTTGTTACAGCTGCTAACTAAACAAAAATAAATCTGGAATGACGTAAAATTAATCATTACCCGTCATGGCTTATGTTATAAATATGCATAACTTTATAAGCTGAATGTGTGTTATGACAGCCGTTACAGCTTCACCTGAGTGTGGTGTAGATAACTCTGTACTTTCTTCTGAAAAAGAGCAAAGTGATTTACCTCATATTAACCCTCAAGCTAGTGCAGACTTGTTGAAAATTCAGCAATTTCATGCTGAAGATGTGAACCCATGCGCTTCTGACGGTCATGATAGTGGGATAGAAACATCAAATAAGATTGAGCGTAACGTTAGGAAAAAAATAGAAAAAAAATAAAAATAAAACAGCCGATTCAAGAAATTGCTCAGCCGCCACAGCTTCTAACATCTCCGTCTTTCTCTTCATCTCTAGCTGTTGAAAGTCAACAACAGACTAAACAAGATCCAATTCCTCAAAGTCAATTGCAGAAAAAAAGATACACCTATGTTGTGAAAAGTTCAGAGCAAAATGATGCTAAAAATAAGAGCCGAGCAGAATTGAAAGCCTCATTAAGAGCAGCAACAAGCAGAAACTCAAGCGGAAGACATATTGTGCGTAAAAGCATAAGCTCAACTGTAACTTTTGACGAACTAACTATGCGGGCTTATTTGGAGTTCGAAGTGTATCAGGAAGCGTGCCGTTCTAAGAAACATATTCAAGTCGAATTTTGTAAAGATGCCTTCAAGGATTTTGCACAACAATATAAACAGCTTTTAAGATCTAATCCCGAAGAAAATAACATCTGTTGCGAAAGCGCTAGCAGTAAAAGGGTGGTCATGCACATTAAGTTATCTATGGCCATTCTAGAAGTACGGTTCCTTGGCAGGGAACCAGAAAGAGATTTGAGTAAGTTAGTGGCGAAAGCATTTTCAGTACATCCACTAACAGAGGATAAAGTGAGGAGTATTTTAGAGCAACATCTTGAGCCTTGGGTTGACCAATTCACCTTATCTTATCGAATGGATGCTTTAATTAAGCAGAGTAAAGTTGAAACGCTGGAGTTTCATCAAGTTGATCCTCGCCATTACCCAGATCTTCAACAATGCGCGATGAATTTAGCAATTGTAATTAACCTTATGTTATGCGGCTTGTCAGATGCAAAAAGTGTAATGGGACAAGATGCTTTTTCTTATGTTCGAGAAGAAATCAAAAAGATACAAAGCATTTGTGCCAAGGGTGCAGACTTTCATTGGTGTCAACAGCAAAGTGGAAATGCAATTCCATATTGGTCCTTACGGGTTGAGAATTGCTTAAATACCTCTGAATTCGACACACTAGCTGTTGCGCTTAGTCAATTAGACTATTTAGATGGAACATGTTTACCTTTAATCAATATGATGGAAGGTCTTGTTGATCTACTTGATTATCTGATGTCGAGTCATATTAACCCACCGACTGATCCCGACGAGTATGTGAATTTCCATATGTTAGCTCAGGCAATAGGCAGAAGTTTTTTTTGTGGTTCGTTTAAATTATCAACTGATGTTATTTTAACGGATATTTTTGAACACAGGATAAGGTTGGATCGGTTAGAAACTGGAAATAAAGAAGAACAACAAAAACTGGTTAAATATTCGAGGATGATACAAGCGCTAGATCTAATGCAAAGAATTACTCGTATTGCTGATGAAATTGTTCAGGAGTACTTGTATCAACAAAAAATGTACATACAAAATGCGCAGCAACAACTTGAATATGAGCATTTAGTCGAGAGTAAACCTGAGAACTCAGATACGATAGCCTGTAAACCGAATGTTGAACCTGAAAGAGGAGATAAAAAGCCTAATAAGCGAAATCGATACAAACGAAGCGGAGTATCAAAAGTATCAAAGCAAGGTGGCAACCCAACATCAGAACTACCTGAAAAAGCTGTAGACTCGTTGTCTCAGGAACCCTGCGATCCTTCATTGGACGTTGCAGGAGTGAAATCTGAACCCGTCATCTTGCCTCAGAAGTCAAAGTTAGATCAAATCGCTGAGAAATTGGCTCAAAATGTAAAAAAACATTATCGAGAAGCAATGACTGAGTACCGAGGCATTATTTCAGGTGATTACCCTAAAGCTGAGCAACTGCAAGCGCATCTTAATATCGTTGAGGGCTGTCTGCATATTTGTTTTGATTTAATTAAGAGTATAGTGAAATGCAGAAAAGACATTACCACATACCAAGATAGACTCAGTGTTAGTTTGCGTGCGGCTAAGTCCGTTGAGGAAAAGTTGCAAGTTTGCATGACAAAAATCCCTAAAATAAAAATAGAGTTTGAAAGCCTGTTAACAGAAGCGACGGGTTCATTGTCGGTGCTTTTTGACAATGATTTGACACAGTTTGGCGCTGATTTTCAAACGAGCATTGAGATCATTTTGATCCCATTGGAGAAGATTGAAGCGACCTTGATAGAGCTCCACGGGTTAAAAAGGCAAATTTCTGATACTTATGTTGATAGAGGTGAAAGGTTGTTAGAACGAAAATTGGCCCAATCTGAGCCTCCTGAACCCCAAACTGCTCAAGTCGTTACATTTGCGACTGCTGACGGGCTAAAAGTCAGAGCATTACCACCTAAACCTGTTCCAGTTATCGAGAGTAAACCTCAGCCTATGTGTTATCATCGTAGCGAGTTGCCCGCGAGACGAATGGAGTTTTGTCGAGTTATCGGTGCAGATAATTCTGACAATATTAAAAAGGTATTAGAGCTGGGGAAAAGACTAAAATCTTCAACTATTCCTAAACCTACTTTGGGTGATTTTGTTGCTATACCTAAAAAAGATAGTACCTTGACCCACAGGCAAGTTGAAGTAGCAAAGAAAGCAACTGAAAATATTGGCGATCTCATTCACAAATGGCGTGATGTCGCAGAAAAGCTCAAGATGCTGAGCCAAAAATTGGTCGTGGTATTATGATCATTAGCACTGCCTGAGATCATAGCTATGACCAAAATACTTGGTGATGGCACTGAAAACTAAACATTTTTTCAATGCCAATATCGCTTTGTCGGAATTGTTAAATTATCTGTTCGGGATTGGGAGTAGTGCGTCTGGATCACAAATGTACTCTGTTCGACTTATGTTATTCCATGTGTTATTAGCGTAACTTTGTTTATCTTCAACGACTCTTGATGATCCATCATTATTTATAACAAGAAAGTCAGTGGCTTTAAATTTGTTTAATTCCTTATCAAACCAAATTTGCTCTCGGCTTGTGGATAGTACGCCTTTTTTATCATTGTCCGCAAAAGTTAAAATTGAGTAGCCTTCCGTTTTATAAAAAGATAGTACAGCAAGGTTCAACTTAGCTGTATTGCTAAATTCACTCTGAGTTTGGGTGCTATTAGGCGTCATTGTGCATTTGTTTAATACTACAGCCCAACCCTTAGAAATTGGATGGTGCCTTCCTTCGATAGTGTTTTGCAATATTGGTACAGAAAACGCAGGACATGATCCCACTATTGCAGCGCTGAGCAAAGCCGTTTTTATCATTCGATTAATCATGTTCTAGACCTCATGACATAAAAGATTCAAGCAATGTCATGATAAATTTCTGGGCTTAACTCATGCTGAATAAGGATCTAGAATGGGGAGACTCACCTTAACGATTACGCCGTGAACATCGTCTCTATTCGTAGCACTAATCGTGCCTTGATGAAATTGAGTGATCAAGGAAGCAATAAATAATCCAAGTCCCAAGTGAGGTTTGGCTTTGTCGGTATTTTTTCTGATAGATATCATCGATTCGAAAATAGAATCGGCCATATTATTGGGTAGGTAGGGACCGACATTAGTAACTTGTAACACCGCTTGTTTTTGATCACGGAATAATTGAATGTGGATAGGATCTTCAGTAGAGGAAAATTCAATGGCATTATTGATTAATTTATCAAAAAGTTGAGCGATGAAATCATCTACCCCACTGATAAATAATGCTTCTTCTGCGATCTCTGATGCAATTGTGTATGTTGGAAAAACTAGTCGATATCCTTCTACACATCCTTTGATCAGTTGCGTTAAATTGACTTTTTGCTTTGATTCAGACAGCAAGGTTGACTCTAATCGAGTGGCTTCTGTCATGCTATTTAAAATGGTGTTAAGTCGTTGTAATCCTTCTTGAGCTCGATGCAGGTATTTTTGCGGTTGTTCATCAGTGACATGAAGCTGGACGTGCTCCAGTGATGAGCGTATCACACTAACCGGCGTCCGCAATTCATGAGACAATCGACTGCTCATATTTTCTAGATAGTGATTGTATTGCCCTAATCGCTGCAACATTAGCGAGAAACTGCGGCTGAGATCGCCAATTTCATCTTTTGATGAAGATGAAATATCTAGCGTTGTGACTTTTCCTTGATCGTCGATGGCAAGTTCAGCCTGATCCTTTAATTTTCTTAAACGATTTGAAATACCTGTAGCGAAGATAACAATACTCAAACTGGCCAATATCATAACGGTAAGCACGGTATTAACTAGCTGGCGCATTGCTTGGTTTCGAAGTTGCCGAATACCTAATGTCGTTTGTTCAACATAAACACTGCCAACAACATCACCTTCATTCCAAATCGGTGAAGCGGAGGCAATAATTTCCGCCTTTTTATCTGGTGTTATTATGGTTTGGCTGCCACTGAAGCCCTTGAGTGCTTTGGAGATGATCGGTAAATCAATTGAGGTGGCATTAGAGTGGGGGTCAATAAATTTTGTGGTTGCTGGCTCACTGAATAATCGATAAATGGGTGAGATAAATTGTATCAGCCAAGTGTCTTGGTATGGATTGTTTTCTATTCCTAGATCCCATGACTGAACCTTTGAATGAATGTCACCGCTGCTGGCTAAGACCTGCTGATTATGATTGAGCACCCATATGCGAGCGTCATTGTAACTCATGGCTTGAACGATTTCTTCTATGTCAGTGGAAGGGATGATCAAGTTACCGAGTAAATCTGAATTTGTTCTGTTAGAAGATACGATGGCTTGTTCGCTGGTTGGTGTCATTGGGTCAACAAAGTGACTGCTATAAGCAAACTTATCGTTAATTACTGAGCTGGGAAATGACAGCTCAACCAAGTAGCCCTTGGTTGTCTTATTCCACTTCCCTTGGAGTTCAGGTGCAGGGATCATAGGTACCATTAATGCGGGATTATCAGGTAACAAATAACTATTGATTTTGCCGTGTGTTGCAGGTGCGATAAGGTAACGAACTAACTTTCCTGAGCTATTCACGCCCGACAGCAACAAATGATCGCTGGCATCGGGCTTAAAGTCATTTTTTGGCGGATAGGTTAATGAGGGGGCTTTAATATCAAATGCGACAAATAGATGCTTAGTATGGGTTGCTAAAAAAGCGTTTACTTGATACTGATTTGGTGCAGCATTAGCGGCGATGTAAGTTAAGTTATTACTTTTGCTTGCTTTGAATTTATGGCGATATGTAGCCCAATCATCGATTTTGCCATTAAATATGATGGGTCTTGGAATGGGGTAAACGTAAAAATCGTTATCACTGAATGTATTATTTTTATTGAGCTTAGAGAATAATTCAGGGCGTTGATGCAGCGCAGTCGCGACAGCCTGACTCGTACCTAATAATGTTTGCTGCTGACTGAGCTTTAGATAGCCATCAATCTCCCATAAATAGCGAAAACCAAACCAAGGAAGAACCGCTAAAAAAAGCACAATAATGATAAGTTTTGTACGAATACTTATATTCGGCGTAGTAAAGGGAAACGCCAGTTTACCCATGCTTGCTTTCC
This sequence comes from Parashewanella sp., assembly GCA_049608225.1. Classification (GTDB taxonomy): domain Bacteria; phylum Pseudomonadota; class Gammaproteobacteria; order Enterobacterales; family Shewanellaceae; genus Parashewanella. The sequence goes on along the minus strand of JBMYXI010000066.1, from coordinate 8,581 downwards.
CATCGGTAGCCTAAACCATAAACGGTGCAGATACAGTCAAAACCTTGGTCAATCTTTTGGAATTTTTTTCTGATCCTCTTTATATGTGACGTGATGGTACTGTCATCCACATAAATTTTTGCATCGCTCATTAAGTCCTGTCGATTACGAACGTGTCCTGGGTGCTTAGCTAAGGCATGAACCATCCAAAATTCAGTGACGGTTAATTCAATGAATTGCTGTTTCCAACTAATGGTCATCTTATTGCTGTCGATCTGCAAATTATCATGAGTAATAATTTCATCTTCATCGGTCAGCTTAGTTGCGTCTGCTCGTCTGAAAAGAGCGGCAATGCGGGCTAACAAATGCGGGAAGCTGGTGTTTTTTGAAAGGTAATCGTCCGCACCTAAGCGTAAACCACTCACAATATCAAAATCACTGTCTCTAGCTGTCAAAAATATGATTGGTAATGTTGCTGATTTCGAACGTAAAAACTGACATAAGGTAAAGCCACCGTCAAGTTCGTTTTCTAAACCAATGTCAATGATAGCAAGATCAGGCAGTCTAAGGTTAAATGCATCAGTTGCCTCAATTCGATTTGAGTATCCCTGCACTTGATAACCATAACTTTCTAATAACTCTTTATAATTTTCGCGAATGATCGTTTCATCTTCAACAATGGCGATTCGTTTCATCTGGCTCTTGGTGAATGTTTTTTGATGACTATACTCATGATACTTGAAGATGCAAGCTTCTCCGCTGAAATCCAATACCTTCAGCTATCACAAGGCTGATTGCCATAACTTCGCCACAATTGCTCTTTAGTTTGCCATTTTTTATTCCAATTATTGCCCGTTTTGTTTGTTTAACTATGTTCATCGAAACAAAGACATTTTAAAACGAAAATGATGGAGCACAATATGAAAAAAAATATGCACAAAACTATGATGGCGACAATACTTGTGAGCTCACTTTTAGTGCCTAACTTGAGCTACGCAGCTCAACAAGAAAAACACGGTGAACAAGAGCAACTCATCGGCTTTGGATCTGGTTTAGTGTTAGGTGCGATAGTGGGTGGTCCTGTTGGTGCTGTAATAGGCGCGTTTACCGGCGGAATTGTCGGCAAAACCGTTGCCGATGATGACAAAATTGATGATCAAACCGCGAAAATTGCGTACCAGCAGCAACAATTAGCTGATTATTCACAGCATAAAGCAGAGTATGCAGCTTTAACGGCAAGGTATGGTGATGCAAAAAAAATTCTCGACCGATTAAGTGCTCAGCAACAAGATAGGTTAAATGCGCTAGTTTTGGGTATGAATGTGCAATTTAAAACAGGCTCGGCAAAGATTGAATCAATTTATAAGGCACAACTGAATGAGGTAGCACAAGTATTGAAAGAGTCGCCGGAACTGCAAATTGACTTAACGGGCTTTGCTGATAGAACAGGTAATGCCGCGACCAATCAAGCATTATCAGAAAAAAGATTAGCCAATGTGAAACAGTATCTTCTAGACAAAGGCATCAATAAAAGTCGATTAACCAGTAAAGCTTATGGTGATCAAGCACCTGTTTATCAAACGGCAAGTCTTGAGAATAATGTTTTTGATCGGCGTGTCACCATTAAGTTAGCCCCTGAATCAGAGATGGCGTTAACCGCACAAAAATAACTGTTTACTCATTAATTTTTATTTATATTTTGAGTTATAAATTGAATCACAAGCTAATGAAAGTTAGCTTGTGATCTTTACACTTGAGTTGAGGAAGTTGATGATGGCAATGGTTGATTGTGGAGTTAAAGGCAACATTTGTACTGTGACATTTTCAGTGTCGTTTGATCTAACTAATGAAACGGCATTGAGCTATCAAAGTTTCTCTGTTGATGATAAACAATGGCAAATGAAGTTGGAATTTTCAGCTTCTGAGACTAGTCCAAGTGAGAAGGTAAAGCAATTTCTTGAAAAAAACTCACAGTTGCCAGCGAGTACTATAAAATCATCAATTCGACAATGTTCACCTGCGATATTAAGAACACTCATATCATCTAAACCAAAGCAATTTGGTGCTCTTGTAAGTTTTTTAACTACCAAGAAAATGTTAACAGAACCTGAAAGCTCGCAACTTACTCCTGGCACTGTGGTGTCTAATATGGAAAAAGCACCGTCTACTCTAATGGCTACCATGAATAGGAAGTGGGATAATGATCAAGCACTTGCTATTTTTTTGAGCGGACTTAATGACAGTGGGGTCGCTTCTTTTGTAGAAACAGCTGAAAAAATCGTTGATGTGGTACAACAACCAGCAAAACCTAGCTTATAGGATTGCAAATGATTAACCCGAATTTTGATAAAATTAACTTCACCGATAACACTCACCAAGTGCTCAACCAACCCAAGCTTAATTGCATTGATAATCTTTATTTGAGCGATCCAAAGCTACAATATTGGATAATATGTTTTTCAGGGCAATTCGCAGCAGATACCTTGCGGCAATGTGGTAAAGAATATGCCGAAAAATATGTTGAGCTTGGAGAAGATGCTAATCGTTATCCGCCCGAGTTTGAATCTCATGATCGTAACGGCCATCGCATTGATGTGGTTAAATTTCACCCTGCCTATCATCAACTCATGCGCTTTGGTATCGAGTCCAACATTCATTCTTTACCTTGGATAAACAAACAAGTCGGTGCACAAGTTGTTCGAGCTGCAATGGAATACATGCACATGCAAGTAGAAGCTGGAACTGGTTGCCCGCTAACCATGACTTTTGCTGCTGTTGCGACATTGAAACATAGCCCTAAAATTGCTGAGCAGTGGATCCCGAAAATATTATCTAGCGTCTACGATAGTCGTAATATTCCCTATTTTGAAAAGCAAGGATTGACCATAGGCATGGCGATGACGGAAAAGCAAGGCGGCTCTGATGTACGCGCTAATACCACCAGAGCGTTCGCCATAACAGAAGCTGGAAATGGTGAAGCCTATGAACTTGTTGGTCATAAATGGTTTTGCTCAGCGCCGATGTCAGATGCTTTTTTAGTGCTGGCTCAGCTTGAGCAAGGACTTTCTTGCTTTCTTATGCCAAGGTGGCGACCAGATGGCAGTAAAAATCACTTCCATATTCAACGCTTGAAAAATAAGTTAGGTAATCGTTCAAATGCGTCGTCTGAAATTGAGTTTCATGGCGCTTTTGCATGGCTGATTGGAGAGGAGGGCAAAGGTGTCCGAACCATTATTGATATGGTGGCATTAACACGCTTTGATTGTATGGTCGGTTCATCGGCCTTGATGCGCAGTGCATTATCGCATGCATTAACTTTTACCTCTCAGCGCAGTGCATTCGGTAAAAACTTACAGCAGCAGCCATTGATGCAAAATGTCTTGGCGGATTTAGCGATTGAGTCGGAAGCGGCATTGGCACTTTCAATGCGGGTCGCTCATGCACTGGATTCTGCGCAAGACAAACAGCAAATGGCATTTGTACGTATTGCAACGGCAGCGGGTAAATATTGGATATGTAAACGAGCGCCACATTTTATTTATGAAGCGATGGAATGCATGGGAGGGATGGGCTATGTAGAAGATAACTTCATTGCCCGTCTCTATCGAGAAGCACCGGTTAATGCGATCTGGGAAGGCTCTGGTAATGTTCAGTGCTTGGATGTGATGCGAAGTATGATTAAAGAGCCTGAAACGCTTGAGTATTTGCTGACAGAGCTGCAAGCAGTGAAAGGTCAGTACTCACAGTACGATGCTTTATTGGTTGATGTCACTCAACATCTTTCTCCTAAAAATCGGTGTGATAGCCGTTTTGAATATCTTTTACGATCATTGGTTGATAAACTCGCGCTGCTACTACAAGCATATGTTTTGATTAAGTTTGGTAAACCACAAATCGCGCAAGCTTATTGTTTATCGCGATTAGTTCAAGGCGTGACGTTGAATATTGGTACCTTACCAACTGGAATTGATGTTGAATTTATTATCAAGGAAGCAATGAGATAACTTATGGGACAGGTATTCGAACAATTAACAGATAAACAAGTCAGCTTTATTGAGAAACAGCAGATGTTCTTTGTGGCAACAGCCATGGCCGACGGTACAGTAAATTTATCGCCAAAAGGTATCGACTCGTTTCGTATCATCGACAATAACACCATTGCGTGGTTGAACCTAACCGGCAGCGGTAATGAAACGGCGACGCATTTGCAACAAAATACTCGTATGACCATTATGTTTTGTGCTTTTGAGGGTGCACCGCTGATTTTACGCTTATACGGCCAAGCGACTATGCTGCATCAAGCTGATGAAAAGTGGCAACAATATATGGACTTGTTTCCAGTGCAAGCGGGTGCAAGACAAGTGTTTATTTTGAATATTGATAAAACGCAAGACTCTTGTGGTTACGGTGTACCTTTGTTTGATTATGTCGGTCAGCGTGAAACCTTAGTTAAGTCCCATGCTCGAAAAGGACAGCAAGGCATTGAAGCTTATTGGAAAAAAGCCAACCAAGTGAGCTTTGATGGTCTGCCTACTCATATTCTTGAGCTATCAGGTGTTGCAGAAAACAAAGTATAACATTAGTGCTCTTTAATAAATTGTGTATTTGACACTGACTGTCTTGCTTACAGTTAAATTTAATGTCACGCAAACAATCTCGTTAAAGTGAACGCTCTAGATTTGTTGGTTTTATTGGATTTGGAGCTTCATTCTGTAAAATTTGCACTCACATTTATGTGATTGTGCTCACATCAAAAATCACATTACTTTTGTACTTTTTACAATCAAGAACAGGCTGAATAAATTAACTTTCAGCTTTGTATGATCTGAATCAAATAACCCACTTTTTTATAAGGTTTCTGCTATTTCGAAGCCAAGTCAGTCGCGCTAGTATGCTTGTAGGTTAAGTTTGATGTGTTTCGAGTTAAGCAGAGATCACTCGATTGAGCTTCAAATTACCAAATGAGAAATAATTAATCGTAATCCGCAAGGAGGATGCATGAGTAGCACTTCGAGCGATGAAAAGAAGCAAGAGTTCAAGGTTTTTATCTTCTTGACCGTTTTTTTAGCACCATTGCTTTCTGTCATGTTGGTTGGTGGACTTGGCTTTGCCATCTGGTTTAGCCAAATGTTAGTTGGACCACCAGGACCTGGATGATCATCAACAAAAAATAAAACAATCAATTAATTTAGAGTGTAAAAATGAGCAAAGAACTTCACGTAAGCAGCTTGGTTGTACAAGTTAAATCAGAATTCATGTCTGATGTTCGTAAGGCCATAATGGCTATGGAGAATGCTGAGCTGTCGGTAAACAATGAAGTAAAACTCGTCGTGGTTCTTGAAGGAGAAGGCCGCCGAGAAATTGTGGATAGTATTGATAAAATCAACGACTTGGAAGGCGTTGTATCAACATCCATGGTTTACCACCAAAGTGAAGAGCTCGACGAGGATGAGATATGAAAATGAATAGACGTGAGTTTATGAAAGCGAATGCTGTTGTCGCCGCCGCAGGTGTGGCGGGTTTGGCACTGCCATCAACAGCAAGCAATCTCATAACAAGTTCAAAGCAGACCAAACTAGATTGGAATAAAGCACCTTGCCGTTTTTGTGGAACAGGCTGTTCAGTTATGGTTGCTCGTAAAGACGGTAAAGTAGTCGCAACTCAGGGTGATCCCGATTGTGAAGTCAACCGTGGCTTAAACTGCGTTAAAGGTTACTTTCTTTCAAAAATTATGTATGGCAAAGATCGTCTAACCAAGCCAATGCTACGTATGACAGACGGCAAATATGACAAGAATGGTGAGTTTACTCCTATTTCTTGGGATAGCGCTTTCGACATCATGGCGAAAAAATGGAAAGAAACCATTAAGAAAAAAGGCCCAACTGCAATTGGCATGTTTGGTTCAGGTCAATGGACAGTCTGGGAAGGCTATGCTGCTGTCAAGCTGATGAAAGCAGGTTTTGGTTCGAATAATATTGATCCTAACGCACGTCATTGCATGGCATCTGCGGTAGGTGGTTTCATGCGTACCTTTGGTATTGATGAGCCAATGGGCTGCTACAACGATATGGAAGAAGCCGATCGCTTCGTGTTGTGGGGCTCAAACATGGCAGAAATGCATCCAATTCTTTGGACTCGCGTTACTGATCGACGCCTAAGCGCACCTCATGTACGTATTGGTGTTTTATCGACTTATAAGCATCGCTCATTTGATCTTGCTGATGTACCTATGGTGTTCACACCGCAAGGTGATTTGGCCATTTTGAATTTCATTGCAAACTACATTATCCAAAATGATGCGGTGAATTGGGACTTTGTTAACAAGCACGTAAACTTCCGTAAGGGGATGACGGACATTGGCTACGGTTTACGCCCAAATCACCCTACTCAAGCGAAAGCGAAAAATGCTGATAAAGCTGGGGCCTCAACCCCAATTGATTTCGATGAGTTCAAAAAGTTTGTTGCTGAATATACAGTAGAAAAAGCTGAAGAAATTTCAGGTGTACCTGCGAAAAAGTTAATTGAAATTGCAAAATGGTATGCTGATCCAAATCTACGTGTAACGTCATTCTGGACTATGGGTGCTAACCAGCATACGCGTGGTGTTTGGTGTAATAACCTGCTTTATAATATTCACTTATTAACCGGTAAGATTTCTAGCCCTGGTAACAGCCCATTCTCGTTAACAGGTCAGCCTTCAGCTTGTGGTACTGCTCGTGAAGTGGGAACCTTCGCTCACCGTTTACCTGCAGATATGGTGGTTAAGAATCCTAAGCACCGCGCACTTGCTGAAAAATATTGGAAAATCCCAAGCGGCATTATTCCGCCAAAACCAGGATTCCATGCGGTACTGCAAAGTCGTAAATTAAAAGATGGCGAAATGAATTGTTATTGGACTCAAGTCACCAATAACATGCAGGCAGGTCCAAACATTAACGAAGAAATTTTACCTGGGTGGCGTAACCCTGAAAACTTCATTGTAGTGTCAGATCCATACCCAACGGTATCGACTCAAGCCGCTGATTTGGTATTGCCAACAGCCATGTGGGTTGAAAAAGAAGGGGCATATGGTAACGCAGAGCGTCGTACGCAGTTTTGGCATCAAATGGTAAAAGCACCGGGTGAAGCTAAGTCTGATCTGTGGCAAACCATGGAGTTTTCTAAGCGTTTCACAACCGATGAAGTGTGGCCAAAAGACGTACTAGAAGCCAACCCTGAATACAAAGGTAAAACATTATTTGAAGTGCTGTACCAAAATGGAACAGTGAATAAATTCCCACTTTCTGACATGGAAGAAGGGTATGACAACCAAGAGTCAGAAGCATTTGGCTTCTACGTGCAAAAAGGTTTGTTTGAAGAGTACGCGACGTTTGGTCGTGGCAAAGCGCACGATCTAGCACCATTTGATACTTACCATCAAGTGCATGGGTTACGTTGGCCTGTGGTGAATGGTAAAGAAACACTGTGGCGCTTCCGTGAAGGCTCAGATCCTTATGTGACTCCGGGCAAAGGCTTTGAGTTTTATGGTAAGCCAGACGGTCGAGCGGTGATTTTTGCGCTACCGTACGAGCCACCAGCAGAAGCGCCGAATGAAGAATATCCATTCTGGTTATGTACTGGTCGTGTTCTTGAACATTGGCACACAGGTTCGATGACACAACGAGTCCCTGAGCTTTATAAAGCGGTTCCTAATGCGGTTTGCTATATGCACCCTAAAGATGCCAGAGCAAAAGATCTTCGCCGTGGTGATGAGGTGATTATCCAATCTCGTCGTGGTGAGATCCGTACTCGTGTTGAAACACGTGGTCGCAACAAACCGCCTGTGGGCTTAGTCTATGTGCCTTTCTTTGATGCAAGCCAATTGATCAATAAAGTAACACTGGATGCAACGGATCCAATTTCTAAGCAGACTGACTTTAAGAAGTGTGCAGTGAAAGTGATTAAGGCATAAGGAGAACGTGATGAAAACAGTTAAACAAAATGTCGTTAAAGTGGTCGCACTGTTAGCATTGACGGGTTCTGCCTTTTTAGCTATTGCAGCGGACAAGAGTGTTAAGGAAGAAGATTTTTCAACTTTACGCCTTGCTCCTATTGAAGTTGAACCAACGCCGCCAGCGCTAAAAGATGAGGTCGATCACCAAGGAACATATGGTCGAGCTTTTCCAACACAAGCGCCCTTGGTACCTCATAAAACTAAAAAGTATCAGATCAACACCAAAGTGAATCAGTGCTTGAGTTGTCATGATAGAAGTCGTATTAAAGAGTCAAACGCACCCATGGTGAGTGTGACGCATTATATGACTCGTGATAATGAGTTTTTAGCTCAAGTGTCGCCACGCCGTTATTTCTGTACTCAATGTCATGTTCCCCAAGATGGTGCTAAGCCTTTGGTGAAGAATGTATTCATTGATGTGGATAAGCTGCTTGAGGCTGCTGAAGCGAAGAAAAGTGCAGGGCACTAGGAGGCACTATGATAGATAAACTGAAACTGGTTTGGCGCATACTTGCGAAACCAAGTGTTCACTATAGTTTAGGCTTTCTTACCATAGGTGGCTTTATTGCAGGTATTATTTTCTGGGGTGGCTTTAACACTGCGCTAGAA